>CAZSAI010000148.1:0-2502 GCA_964604895.1 uncultured Planctomycetia bacterium | reverse complement strand
AACCCATCTGCGGATAGTAGCTTTAAATAAACTATCTTCTTCTATCTTCGCTAAATAGCTCTCATCAGAAGTTAAGATTTCCCATTTATCTCTAAAAATAGAAGAAAAACCTCTCCTTCTTAACACTCCTATTTTTTCTTGGGTTAAAGAATCAATAACATCATAGGCTGCTGCAAAATCTATAATCTGACGAGCTTGAATATGCAAAACTTCCTTTGTTCTTTCTAAATCAGCATAAACTCTTATGTCTTCTTTTAATCTAAATAATTTCTGTCGAGAATAAAGAAGGAGTTTTCCTTCAGGGGTCATTATTCGGAAAGCTCCTCCAATAGTCCAAACATCTCTCTTTGCCAAAAACTTATCTCTCTTCAATATCTCCTCTCTCATTTCTTCCCCCTTTGCTACTTATCAACCTTTAACTACACACAGGGGCCGCATTCTACAAACCTTCTTAGACAAACCTGCTTTATGGACTACTTCTACAACCTCATCTACATTTTTATAAGCAGAAGGGGCTTCTTCTACTATGGTCTTCTTACCTGTTGCTCTCACCTCTATTCCTTTGGATTTAAGATTCTTCAAAAGAGCTCCCAGGTCTACAGTTCTTATTGCTTCATGCCGAGATTTTACACGTCCTGCACCATGACAGGTACTGGAGAAACTTTCCTCTTCTGCCTTTTTTGTTCCTACTAATAAATAGGAGGCTGTACCCATATCTCCAGGAATAATTACTGGCTGGCCAATTTCTTTGTATTTATCAGGTAACTCTGGATTCTGAGGACCAAAAGCACGAGTTGCCCCTTTTCGATGAATACATAAAATCTTCTCCTCTCCCTCAATAAAGTGCTTCTCAAATTTAGCAATATTGTGAGCTACATCATAAATTAACTCCATACCTAAATTTTGCCAACTTTTAGAAAATACTTTCTCAAAACTTTCTCTTACTAAGTGCATTAAAACCTGTCTATTTGCCCAGGCATAGTTGGCTGCAGACTTCATTGCTCCAATATAATTTTTTGCTTCGGGACTATTAATTGGGGCACAGGCTAGCTGTCTATCTGGAACTCTTATGTGATATTTATCTAAACACTTAACCATTATTCTTACATAGTCATCACAAACCTGATAGCCAAAACCTCGAGACCCAGAATGAATCATTACTGTAATCTGACCTACAAATAAGCCTAACTTTTCAGCTATCTCTTTATCAAAAATCTCCTCAATTACTTGCATCTCTAAAAAGTGATTACCACTTCCCAAGGTTCCTGCTTGTTGTTTTCCCCTTTCATAAGCCCGCTGAGAGACTGCATCTGGGTCTGCTCCCTCAATCGCTCCATACTCTTCACAAACTTCTAAATCTTCTTTTACTCCTAAGCCTTTCTTAACTGCCCACTCTGCTCCTTCAATAATAAGCTTCCTCTCTTCTTGAAAAGAGACTTTTATCTCTCCTTTTGAACCTAAGCCAGAAGGAACATTCTGATAAAGAGAATTTACTATCTTATCAATTTTATCTTTAACATCTTCTAATTCTAAATTTGTCTTTAATAGCCGTACTCCGCAGTTAATGTCAAACCCGACTCCGCCAGGAGAAATCACTCCTCCTTCATCAGGGTCAGTTGCTGCTACCCCACCAATACTAAAACCATAACCCCAGTGGATATCTGGCATAGCCAAAGAATATTTAACAATTCCGGGTAAAAAGGCAACATTTGCAACTTGTTCAGGAGCATTATCTTTTTTTATCTGGGCAAGCATCTTCTCCGAAGCATAAATAATCCCATCTACTCGCATCCCCGCTTTATAAGACTTAGGGATACGCCATTTATAATCAGTTATTTTTTCTAAAGGCTCTTTTCCCATAAGATTTAAAAATTAACTTATTTTTTCTTTATTAGTATTATTAGAACCTTCCCAATTATCGGGAAGAGAAAATAACCCTACTGCTAAGATAATATTGCTTATAAACATTAAAATTACTCCTATTACTATTATCGAAGTTACAGCTCCCCAAAAAACGAAATTTCCAGCCAGATTGAAAGTATTTATGTTAAAATAGCTTCCTACTAATTTGTAACTCTGGGAATAAAAGTGAGCACTCACAATTGATAAAATCCACCAGAGTAATATAGCTATAATAACTCCTAAAATTGCCCCTTCATAAATAGCTGAGGTTTGTCTCCGAAAAAGAGAAGGTAAAAAAGAAACAATACCTGAGACTAAAAACACTATAATTCCTGCTATACCTACAAGAAATCCTATCAAATATTTATAAAAAATATCTTTGTTGTTAATTAGCTCCGACAATTTATAAAAAGATACCAGTAAAAGTACCACCCCTACCAGAGACAAAATTCCTCCTACAAGAGGAAGTACACCTAGACAGACTAAAACTGCACCTATACCTCCCAGATTTCTAACCTGTTTAAGAGAAATCATATCCACCTCCTTTTTTCCTCTATATTAAACATCAAAAATGACTTCTGCCTTATATCCTTGAGAATT
>CAZSAI010000147.1:0-2515 GCA_964604895.1 uncultured Planctomycetia bacterium | reverse complement strand
AATATGGCTACTAACCCTTTAAAAGCGGATACTGATGGTGACGGCTTATCCGATAAGCAAGAAATAGAGAAGAAGACTTGCCCTTATGCTTCTGACCCTGATGGGGACGGGCTGACTGATTTTGATGAAGTTAGTTATAATACAAATCCTTCTAAGAGAGATTCTGATTCAGATGGCTTATCTGATAGTGCGGAGGTTTGGTATGGTTCTAGCCCCTTGGATTCTGATACGGATGATGATGGTTACTCAGATTTAGACGACCCTTTCCCTACTGACTATGATGCGTCCGCTTTAACTTTTACCCGAGCTCATATCCGTCAGAAGCGTTATCAAGAACTAAATGAGCTTACAGATCTTAGGGCAGAGATAAATGATATGCTTACGGATAATTTTGTGCGTCAGAGAGACTACTTAATAGATAAGATAGCTGACGCCCAGATGCATAAGGTTTTAACTGATAAGCGAGGTTTTAGGGTAAGAGTTGAGGAGTATGTGTTGAGGCCTTCTTCTAAGAAGGTTATGCTTCTTAATATCTGTTTGCGTACCGATAATGGCGATCCTCAAAGGGATGGTTTAACTCTTCTTAGTTGGATTACTGAGTTTAACACTTCTTTGAATAATCTTACTTCTGCTCAGATAAAGAGCCTAGCTTGGGATAAGTATTTATCTAGACTCCCTAATTATGGGCTAAATAAGCCCAGTTATTATCCAGTAAGAATGGAGGTAAAACTGGAGAATCCTTCTAATAATTATTTGAAAGAAGAAAGGACCTATTCAAGTCTTTCTCAAGTAGGAAGTAACTGGGTGCAAAATACTACTTCTCAAATTGATATAAATGGAGCCTACGGAGGGTTTGAGAATTTCAGTATAATAAATGTCTCTTCAGGAAACCCGGCAAGTTTTACCTATCAAGCAAGCCTGGGGGCAGTATTCTTTAACATTTATGTGATAGATGAGGCAGGCAGTTTAATTGGAGGAGATTACAATTTTGCAAGCCTCTGGGATATCTTAGGAGCAAACTTACGAGATTCAGCTTCAGGAAGTTATGTAGGAATAAATTTTGTAGAGATAGATGCTGGGGTAGATGTGGATGGAGGAGGAGAGCCTGACTTTTATATTGATTCTCTATATATTCCTCTTTCAAATCTTCGCTGGAAGGATAAATTTAGCTGGAAGGGAGCCCAACCTTAATTTTTAGAAATCTAAAGAAAGGCCTGCTTCAATCAAGTAAGTATCATAATTATACCGATAGTAAGCCTCATATCTTTGGTTAGAGCGAGCCCAGGTATAAGAGTATCTTATAAGCCAACTTAATTTTTTGGTTAAGGGAAGGCTCAAGGTAGCTGAGAGGCCGTATTCTAAGTCTCGTTGGTCTTTTTGAGAGTAAGTTCCATCCTCAGTTTGCGCTTTACGGCCAAAGTAGTCTTTATACAAGAAGGAAAAACCTAACTTTAAACTAATTTCTCTTTCTTCTTCTAAAGGATATATATATTCTAAAGAAGGGTTAATTGAGAAGCTTTGGTAGTAATAGTAGCGAGGGATAAATTTATCATCAGTAAGAAGTAAGGTGTTTTTAGAATCATAATAGCCTAATTTGCTGTAGTTATAGCTGTAGTTATTATCTAAAAAAAATCTTATTTTTTCAGTTAGAGGAAAGCTAATTCCCCAATCTAAGTTAAGCAGGGTATCTTTTCTCTTTTTTGAACTATTAAGGGTTCCATCTTCATTTAATAAGTGCTTATCTAAAAAGAACTTAAGAAGAAGATAAGGTTTTATGTAGAATTTTAAGCCTCTAGAAGTAGTCTTTTCCCAGCCAAAAGAGAATTTGTAGCCGTCAAAATCTTTCTCATTTTTTTCAGGAGCAGAAGGCATACCAATTGAGAGGAGGGATTGAAAATTTGGATATTTTCTTCGGAAGTATTCAAGCCCCCCAGTATAGTCTTCAAGAGCTTCTTGAGTTTTTACTCTATGGCGGAAATCGATTGAAAGTCCAGCATCCCGGTAGTCATATAAGCCTTCTCCCCAATCCTCGTCTTTAGTTTCTTTTACATAATTCCAGGTTCCTAAAGCAGATATTCTTATAAACCAGCCTTTTTTGAATTCCTTTCTTAAAGCAAGAGTAAGATTATGGGTCATATAGTTGCTATATTGGATTAGCCCTTCTTCTTCAGAGATAAACTGACGCAAGCGTTTATACTCTAAGGTGTATAAAGGAATAACATATAAAGTAGGATTTATTCTTAGAGAGGGAGACAGATAACCAAAGATATTATATCCCCAAAGATTCTCGCCTTCTCTAATATCTGAGTAACTTCCTAAAACTTCTAGGTGTCCCATAGTAATAAGTTTAGGATTTTGAGGGAAGATGTTCTCAGAAAGGAGGAAAATAAGTAAACATAATAAGAAAGATAATAATTTAGGTTTCATTTTTAAATTTTATCAAATTCTCTAAGCCAGTCAATTTATTTTCTTAAATTTAATTGTAAGTATGTTTCTATTATTGGAGAGAGGTAAA
>CAZSAI010000146.1:0-2552 GCA_964604895.1 uncultured Planctomycetia bacterium | reverse complement strand
CTAAAGTCTGAAGAACTATTCTTATATCTACATCTTTAAAATTAAGGGTTATTTTTTCAACTTTCTCTTGAGAGAATAAAGACATATTTATAAAAACAAAATATAAAAACACAATAAATATTATTTTCTTCATTTTTCCTCCTCCATTTTTAAAATAATTTTTTTATCATCTTTAATTAAAATTACTCTTTGAGGACTTATTTCCTCTACCCTATATTTACCAATGTAATCTCCTTCTTTAAGAAGAGTATTATTTATAATAACGAGCCTATCTTTTTTTTCTTGAGCATAAATAATTCCACTTAATTTTAAATCCCCTACTCCTCTTACCAATTTTAGATTAATAATACCTTCCTTATTTATTAAAGGTTCAAAAGGATCTCTCTCTAATTCTGAAGGGTAGATAAATTCTTTCTCAGCCCTTAAGGGGTGACTAAATAAAAACAAAAAAGCTAAAAAAAATCCTACTCTCTGACAATTCCCCATAATAAAATCTCTGCGCTAGTATTAGGAAACGCTCCCTTAATCTCTAATTCCTTAACTCCCAGATAAAAATCTAATTTCTCTAATCTATTAAGAAACTGAGCTAACTTATGATAGCCTGCATTCAAATTCAAGACAATAGGTAAAGAATAGAATCTACCCCAAGAAGTTTTTTTAATCTCTTCCAAAGGCTGAGGTCTCAATACAGGAACATCTAAACCCATTTTTTGAGAAACATCATCTATCTCAGCCATTACCAAATTAACATCGCCTCTGGAAAGAAATTTCTTTTTAAATTCCTCTATGTTTTTAATCATCAATTCCTTCTGTCTTAAAAGATTAGGTTTATTCTTAAGATCAATCTCAAGATTTTTAAGAGCACTCTTTTTTTCTTTTATCTCTTTAGAAATCTTGCCTAAAATAGAAAATTGAGAAGGCAAAAACACAAAAACATCTACCAGTAAAATAACAGCTAAGACCCCTAAAACTAGAATTAGCTTGTTTTTCTTCATTTGCTAAAACTTACTTCAAAATATAAAATCCGTCTATCCTTTATCCTTCTCATTTCTTGAGAAACAATTTTAATCTTAGGAAAAACTTTTGTTATCTTTGCTACTTTCTTAAGATTATCTATAAATTCTTTTAAAGACAGAGAAACGTCTTTCTGATAATCTAAAACTGTTCCTTTTATAGTTAAGACCCCCCTTTTAAAAGTAAATTCTTTAAACCAGATATTTATAGGAAGATTGTTATAAATCAAATACATAAACTCAGAAAAGGAATATCCTGAATTAGCTATACTCCTTAAGCTATTATATTCCTGAGAAAGTTTAGAGAAATTCTCCTTTAAAGAATTAATCTCCTGGAAAAGGGGCATTTTTTTCTGCCAAGTAGATTTAACCCTATTTAAAGTAGTTTTTCTCTGAAAAACAAAAAGACCCAAAGCTAAATTAAAACCTAATATTACTAACAGCCCTAAAAAAAGATAAGGCATAAGTTTATTAAGATAATTTATAGTCTTTATCTTCTTCTGATATTGAAAAGGTAAAAGATTTATTTCTATCATTTCTTATTCTTAAAATTTATAAGAGGGAGCTTACAGCTACTGAAAAGTTTCCTTCTATCTTTTCTAAATCTTTCTTAAGAGTTTCTTTGCACTTAAAAAATCTCAGAATATTAAAAGGCACGACTTCTATCCCCAAGCTCTTAGATAGAATTTCATCTATCCCTCTACAAGTAGTAAGGCCTCCTGTAGAATAAATTTTCTTAACTGCAATATTTTCTCTTGTCTCTAAGTAATCTAAGGAAAGTCTCAACTCTTCTGTCAAATCTGAACAAACCTCTGAGATAAGTTGGGAGTTAATCTCTCCTTCTCTTTTGACTAAGTCTTCAAAATTATTTATAGCTAATCCTAAAATATTAGAAACTCTCTCTAAAATATCCTTAGCCCCTTTTCTTATTTCTCTGGAGAGACAGATATTATTCTTATAGACCACTGTAATTAAAGATGAAGAAAAACCTAAATTCAATAGACCTACAGGATAATCTTCCTGGGGGAAGAATTTTAAAAAAGCGTTACTCAAAGATATGGGAGAAAGGGTAATTTTAGATGGGATAACCCCGGCCTCTTCTAAGATTTTCATTTTTCCTTCCACGAAATCCTTTTTAGCTGAGGCAATAAGAAGTTGAAAATTTTCCGAATTTGCCTTTAAATTATTTAAGATATAAAAATCAAAATAAACCTCTTCTGCAGAAAAAGGGATATACTTAGAGAGCTCATAACTCAAAGATTGTCTTATCATCCTCTTGTCCATCCTGGGAAAATCTATTACTCTTACCAAAGTAGAAGGACCGTCTAAACAAAGAATAATATTGGAGAAGAAAAAACCTCTGGCTTGCCAAACTCTAGAAAGGAGTTGGGGAAGATTTTCCTGGATTTCCTGATAAACAAAATCAGTTATAAAATAACTCTCTTTAAACTTATAACCTGAAACTATCTTTAAGGCAGAAGAACCCCAGTCAATAGAAACTTTTCTAAAAGCTGACTGCAAAAAAGGAAGTTTAAGCTT
>CAZSAI010000145.1:0-2570 GCA_964604895.1 uncultured Planctomycetia bacterium | reverse complement strand
TCCAACAAAAATTAACCACTCCCAAAACTTCTGCTTCTGAACAACAAAAATTAATGACTTTTATATTTCCTCTGGTTTTTGGATTTATCTTCTATCGCTTTCCTTCAGGATTAGTACTTTATTGGGTCTGCAATTCTCTTTTTACTTTTATTTATCAACTAAGATTGGCAAGAATTGAGTAAGTAAGTGTTTCACGTGAAACACTTACTTATAAACTGTTTCACGTGAAACAGCTTAAGTAGGTTGAATCAAAGAATAGACTTGACACTTTTTATTAGAAGTAGTAGAATTATAAAAAAGTGTTTCACGTGAAACAATTAATAAGAAGGTTAAAACAATTGTTGAAGATTAAAAAATGTCTAAGATAATAGGCTTTTGTAATCAAAAAGGAGGTACGGGTAAGACTACCAGTATAGTAAATTTAGCCACTTTTTTTGCCCTGGCTAAGAAAAAGACTCTTTTAATTGATTTAGATCCTCAAGGAAATGCTACCAGTGGATTAGGAATAGACAAAAAAGGTTTAGAATTCACCACTTATCAGGTTCTTATCCAGGAAATTCCGGCGGAAAAGGCAATTCTTCTTACTAATATTCGCTATCTATACATAATTCCTGCTGATTCTTCTTTAGCTGGAGCAGAAATAGAATTAGCCCAATTAGAAGAAAGAGAATTCTATTTAAAGAAAGCCTTAGAAAGAATTAAGGAGAATTTTGAATATATCTTAATAGATGCTCCTCCTTCTTTAGGGCTTTTAACTATTAATATTTTAACTGCTAGTCAAGGATTGATTATTCCTATTCAATGTGAGTATTATGCCTTAGAGGGACTTTCTCGTTTACTCCAGACTATTGATTTAGTTAAAGAGAGATTGAATCCGAATTTAGAAATAGAAGGAGTTCTTCTTACTATGGCTGATTTCCGAACCCGGTTAACTTTCCAGGTTATGGAAGAAATAAGAAGATTTTTCCAAGATAAAGTGTATCAAACAGTTATACCTCGAAATGTCCGTTTATCAGAAGCTCCCAGCTTTGGAAAACCAATATATTTTTACGAACCTTTATCCACAGGAGCCAAGGCTTATTTTAATTTAGCCTGTGAAATTCTTAATCAAGATATAGAAGGAGTGTATGATGGAGAAGAAGGTATTAGGCAAGGGACTGGATGCTTTGATTCCCAAGAAGGAGACATCTCTTCAAGAATATACTTACATTGAGATTGACAAACTAAAAGTTAGTGATTATCAATCCCGGTATGACCTTAGAGAAGAAGAATTAAAAGAATTAGCTGATTCCATAAAGTCTCAAGGGATAATTGAGCCATTAATAGTGAGGAAAAAAGGTCAAGATTATGAAATTGTTGCTGGTAGCAGGAGGTATTATGCTTGTAAGTTATTGGGAATCAATAAGTTACCAGTTATTATTAAAGATTTATCCGATAAGTCCGCCCTTATCTTTTCTATAGCTGAAAATCTTCAGCGTCAGGACTTAAACCCCATAGAAGAAGCTAAGAGTTTTCAGAGGTTAATAGAAGAATTCGGTCTATCCCCTCAGGAATTAAGTCAGTTTTTAGGCTATGACCGCAGTACCATTGTCAATACTTTAAGGCTACTTAACTTGCCGGAAGTAATCCAGGCTGCTTTAAGGGAGAGAAAGATATCTCCTTCTTCTGCTCGTACTCTTTTGAGCTTAGAGACTCCTGAGGAACAATTAGAGGTATTTAAGGATTTATTGGCTAACAAGATTTCGGTGAGAAAGTTAGAAGAAGCAGTAAGGACAAAAAAGGCTAAAAAAAGGGTTAAAGACCCTTATTTAAAAGAAGCTGAAGAAAAACTCCAAAGAACCTTAGGCAGGAAAGTGAAGATAGTTTCTTTAGGCAAAAGAGGGAGGTTAGTAATAGAATACTATTCCCAGGAAGACTTAGAAAACCTTCTTAATTTTTTATCTTCTAAATAAGATGGAGGAAGCTACCTTAGTTATTGTTAAGCCCGATGGACTGAAGAAGTCTTTAACTGGCGATGTTCTTTCCCGGCTTTCTAAAGCTGGACTAAGAATAATTGGAGCTAAAGTAGTAAAAGTATCTCTGGAGTTAGCCGAGCAACACTACCACCACTTAAAAGATAAGCCCTTTTATAAAGAACTTATAAAGTATATTACCGGCCAACTCCACGGAGAGAATAGAGTTTTAGCTTTGGTTTATTATGGAGAATCAGCCATAAAAAAAGTTAGAGAGATTGCCGGAACTACTAATCCTGAGGAAGCTGAACCTACCTCAATAAGAGGAGCTTACGGAAGAATTTTAACTTCTGGTTTATATGAGAATGTAATTCACGCTTCTTCTAACCCTCAAGAAGCTGAGAGAGAGATAAAGCTTTGGTTTGAGCCTGAAGAGATAGTCTACCCTCTTTATCCTGCCCGAATCACAGAAGTTAATAGTAGAAAGAAAGTTTGGCTATGATAAGAAGTATGACCGGTTTTGTCTTTAAGAGAGAATTAATTTCTCAAGGAGAGGTAAGAATAAATCTGCGTTAAACAAATTTTAAATATTTAGATGTCAATATTCCCCGAATACCT
>CAZSAI010000144.1:0-2587 GCA_964604895.1 uncultured Planctomycetia bacterium | reverse complement strand
AATAGAAAGAGTATAGTTGGTAGGCAAGAATCCTCTGTCTTCTAAACTCTTTGCTGAAACTTTATTTTCAGCAAAGACTATCACATCTTTTAAAGATTTACCTTTACCAGAAAGAGGGAACATCTCTATATCCCACTCAGTATTATTTAAAACCTCCTTTTTCTTAGCTATCAAGGCACTTCTTTTTCTTAAGGCAGCTAATTCCTTCTTAGAGATAGTAGGAGCAACTGCCTTAGTTTTAGGCTTAGGCTTAGCTTGGGACTGAGACTTAGGTTGGGGTTGAGACTTTTTAGGTTCTTCTTCCTTAATTATAGGGATACCTCCCGAAGAAGTCCAAGAATTCACACTAATTCCAGCAAAAACCACAAATACTAAAATTCCTAAAAACCTTCTCATCACTCCTCCTTTCTTTCCTATTACTTAAGAGGACTCTTCGCCTCCCAAGCCTGCCAAGTAAGTATATACCTTTTAACCCAATCTACATCTTTATCTTCTTTACTAGCTAATTTTAAGTATTGACGAAAATACTTAATAGCTTTAGGTCTATTCACTAAATATTCAGCATAGATATATCCTAAATTAAAATAGGCATAGGCATCCTCCGGATTAAGTTCAATAGCTTTCTCAAATTCAGCGATCGCTCGCTTGTATTGCTTCTCTTGAGTATAAAAAACCCCTAAATTATAATGCATTAGGGCAGTTTCCTTTATAAGAAGCTTATTTTCTCGAGCTATTTCGGCAAATTTCTTTGGAACCTCCTCTAATCTTCTCTCCAGCCTTTTATTAGTGGCTAAGGCTTCGGCATATTTTTTTCTCAATTCATTATATTGTCTCTGATATAATTTAACCTCGGCTTGAGAAGCAAGATTTTGATTTTCCAATTCTCTTATTTTTCTCTGTAAGTCCTTAATTTTATTGTTAAGTCTCTCATTTTCAACTTGAGCAGTTTTCAAATCTCTTTTAATTGCCTCTACTATTTTATATTCAACTTCTTTTTTTTCAATGTAATTTTTAAGGTTTTGAATCTGCTCTTTAAGCTCGCCCTTATCTTTTTGAAGTTGAGATATATGCTCTTTTAACTCAGTAATTTGATAAAGGAGAGCTTCCTTTTCCTTTTTAAGTTTTTCATTCTGATTATTGACTCTAGCTACCTCATCACTCATTTGCCTTATCTTAACTTTATATTGGAGAAGGTTTTTGACTTGAGATAAGATATTATCTCTATCTCTTACCACCTGTTCATACTCTCTCTTCAACCTTTCTAATTCCTCTTTCAAAGTAGCTATATCTTGAGCATAAGTAAAAGAGGTAGACATAAAAAAGGCTAAAAGAATTAGTTTCTTCATAAACCAGCGCCTCCCATATTCTTCATTGGCTTAAAGGTAGGTACTTGCTTCTCTTCTTTCAAATCTAAATAGGGCTGATAAGATTTAAACTCTTTTAAAATCTTCTGAGGGACAAAAGGTTTATAAGGCTTCTCTTCTTTATCCAACTTATAACCTAAATCCCGCTCATAGCCGGTAGTAAGCTCATCTCCTTCTATAATATGAGGAGTAACCATAACCAATAGTTCTGAACGCTCACTCCTTCTAGTAGTTGAACTAAACAACCCTCCCAAAAGAGGGATTCTACTAAAGAAAGGAACCTCCTCAGCTTCCTTAGTCTCTTTCTCCTCTTTTAGACCACCAATTATTATAGTAGAGCCACTCTTTACTATAACTGTAGTCTCAGCGGTTGAGGTGTTCACGATAGGGATTTTATTACCCTGGGCAGTGGTAAGATAGGAAGAAATACTGCTAATTTCGGGTTTAAGATTTAAAGTAACATAGCCCTCTTCATTAATGGTGGGGGTTATAAATAGTTGAATCCCTATATCTATAAAAGTAACCTCTTCAGCTATAGTAGTGGTACTGGCTGTTTGAGTAGTAGTATTAGTAAGGTAAGCCTGTCTTTCTCCAATATGAAGCCTTGCCTGATGATTATTTATAATAGCTACTTTAGGGGTGGCCACAATCTTAACTTCTCCTAAGGTCCTCAAATATTTAATTATCGTATCAAAATCGTGTTTGCCTATAACCCCAATATGCATCTCCTCAGTTCCTGTGGATTTCCTTCCTGAGGCATAACCCGACTCATCAGTAATAGTTCCTGAAAAAGGATAAGAACCAACATAATTAGAATCTATACTTAAAGAGCTCTTTAGATCTTGTAAAACCTTAAGTCTTGAACGCCAATCATCTCCTTTGGCTTGCACAGCTGAAAAAGGATAGCTACCTATATACATTAAACCGTACTTCTTGCCAGCATTAAATAAACCTTCCCACTCTACACCTTTACTTAAAGAATTAGAAAGATTTATTTTAATAATCCTTACCTCCACCAAGACCTGTTTTGTCTTTTGATCTAAGCCTCTTATTATCTTCTCAATCTCATCAATCCTCTCAGGAAGGGTCTGAACAATCACCTGGTTTGTTCTCTCATCAGCTCTTATTGAACCCAGCTTCTTTAAATCCAGCTGATTTTTGAGTTGGTCAGCTATATCCTTAGCCTGGGCATACTTTAAATCAAATATTTTTATCACTGTATT
>CAZSAI010000143.1:0-2601 GCA_964604895.1 uncultured Planctomycetia bacterium | reverse complement strand
TTTCTGAGAGTTTTGCTGATAAGATAAAAAGAACTTTTAAATAAGGAGGGAAAATGCCCCACTATGATTACACCTGCAAAAAATGTGGCTATACTTTTGAAGTTTTTCAGAAAATAGACGATGAACCTTTAAAAGAGTGTCCTCAATGTAAAGGAGAGCTTAAAAAATTAATTGGCTCAGGCTGTGGTTTGATTTTTAAAGGAAGTGGCTTCTATATAACTGATTACAAAAGAAATAACAGATCTACCAAAAAAGAAGAGAAGAAGGATTCTAATTCAGAGACTTCCAAAGGTAAATCTTCATCCGATAATTCTTCAGGAAGTTGCTCTTAAATACCTGATTTGCAAAAATCTTAAAAATTGATAGGATAACAAGCAATATAATTTCTTAAGGTGGAAGAAAAAGTAAAGCCTTTTTTAGCCCTCCATTACAGTTCCCCATTACTTAAAAATATTGGGAAGTTAGTTTGTCCTCCTTATGATGTAATAACTAAAAAAGAGGAAGATTTCTTACGGAGGAAATCTTCTTATAATTTTTCTCACATCCTTCTTAAAGGAAAGGGTTCTTCTTATCAGGATTTAGGTAAGAAGTTTAAAGAGTGGTTAAATAAAGGTGTATTGGTAGAGGAGAAGGAGCCTTCTTTCTATTTAAGTCTTCAAGAATTTAAGATGGGGACTAGACTTTTTAGGAGACTAGGGTTTTTAGGTCTTCTTAAATTAGATGAGAAAGCCTGGGTCTTTCCTCATGAGAGAACCCACTTTAGCCCCAAAAAAGATAGATATCAAGTAATTAAATATACCCAGGCAAATCTTTCTCCCATATTTGTAGTTTATCCTAAGAGGAGGAATGAGCCAGTGTCTTTAATTTTTAAGAGTTTGAAGAATAAAGAGCCTTTTATCAAGTTTAAAGATAAAGATGTTAGTTATAAGCTCTGGAAGGTATCTAAGAAAGAGGAAATTGCTAATATTCAAAAGTATTTTAAGAATATCCCTTCTCTTTTTATTGCTGATGGGCATCACCGTTTTGAGGTAGCTCTAAGTTTTTTTAGAAGAAACAGGCATAGAGCTTCTCTATTTAAGGACTTAAACTACATCTTAGCTTACTTCTGTCCCCAAGATAAGAATCTTTTAGTTCTTCCTACCCACAGGATTATTAAAAAAGATATAAGAGAGGATTTTCTTTTGAAGTCCTTAAGTTCTTATTTTAATTGTCAAAGACTAGACTCCCTTAAGAGGCTTGGAGAGAGATTAGAAGAAAGTAAGATGTTTTCTTTTGGTTTTTATAGAAGTGGTAAAATTTTCTATCTTTCTCTTAAAAATAACTCTTTGCTTTCCAGGGTCTTACCTAAATTTGTTAAAGAATATAAAAATTTAGATGTATTTTTGTTGCATAACTGGGTTTTTAAAGATATATTAAATATAGACTTAGAAGAAGATTTCCTATATAGTAAGGACATCAAAGAAGCTACTAACTTAGCCCGAAAAAACAGAGGATGTGCTTTTATACTAAGAGCTCCCGATATTAACACAGTGATGAGGTTAGCTTTAAGGGGAGAGGTATTGCCTCAGAAGACTACCTATTTTTATCCAAAGTTTTTATCAGGCTTAATATTAAGAAAGCTATGGTAATCAACCTAAAGGGAAGAACCAATTTTCAAGTCTCAAAACCCAGTAAATTATCAATTTCTCAAATTTCAAACGATAGAAAATATGATTTGGAAGAAAGAACCGCTAAGTTTGCCGAAGCAGTTATTGAGCTGGTAAAGAAAATACCTCAAGATAGTATAAACAAAAGAATGATTGAACAAGTTGTAGCTTCAGCAGGGTCTATAGGAGCTAATTATTGTGAGGCAAATGAGGCAGAAAGCAGAAGGGATTTTCGACACAAGATTGGAATTTGCAAGAAAGAGGCTAAAGAGACTAAGCATTGGTTGAGATTATTGGCTAAAGCTAATTTCAATTTTAAAAATGATTTTCAAATTTTGGAAAAGGAGGTTCAGGAATTACTTCTAATTTTTTCTAGTATTACAAAATCTGTTCGAGCAAAAAGTTTGAAAATCGAAACTTAAAAGTTTAAAACTTGAAAATTGAAAATTGAAAATTGTTTGAAAATTGTAAATTAAAAATTTGTAAATTGTAAATTGAAAATTTACAACCATTTTGAAAATTGAAACTTGAAAATTGAAAGTTGTAGCCCATGCCTTTATTCAAGAAAAGGCCCAAATATACTATAGTTAGAGTAAAAAAGAAAGACATCCCTGATGGCCTTTGGACTAAGTGTCCGGAATGTAGCCATCCTATATTTAATAAAGCTTTAGCTGAGAATCAGATGGTTTGTCCTCGTTGTGATTTCCATTTTCCCTTGGGGGTCTATCAGAGGGTAGAATTGCTCTTAGATAAAGGAAGTTTTCAGGAGTTAGATAGAGGGCTTTCCTCTCTTGACCCTTTAGAATTTAAAGGAGCCCGTTCTTATCAAGAGAAGATTACTCAGGACCAGCAAGCAACGGGTTTAATTGAGGCAGCTATCTATGGAGAGGCAAGGTTAGGAGGAAAAGCTGTGATTTTTTCGGCTACTGACTCCCGTTTTATTATGGGTTCTATG
>CAZSAI010000142.1:0-2606 GCA_964604895.1 uncultured Planctomycetia bacterium | reverse complement strand
GGGGGTAAGGCAGCTCTGCCGGGTTGGTACTTGGCGTCCGTAGTACTAAGGTGGACTGCTTCGGTAGGACCCCCCGAAGCAGAGTACGGCGCCAGGGGCTATCCCTGGAGCTTCACTTTATCTGTTATATTAGGGTAGAAATTTTTGCCCCCTTAGAGAATATAGTTCTCTAATGGCGTTTGTTAGAAATACGGAGGTGAAGCGTTCAGAGAATGAGACTAATTGCTTGACTTCTTTATAGATGTTTTCTAAAATGTAAAAAAAGCAGAAAAATTTAAAAAAATGGATAAGATTACAAATTAAAAAAAAGTTCAGGTGTGGGTAAATTATTAAAAATCTGCAAATTCATAATAGGGATAATTATAGTAGAATTACCTTTAGTTTGCTATTCACAAGTAGATGTAGAAAAAGCAACCAGAGAGGTAGACCGTCCAATGCGTAAAGAGTTAGAAGAGAAGTTGAGAACCCTACCCCAAAAAATTCCTGAAGTTAAAAAAGAGGAAGAAAAAGTAGTAGAAGGCCCTAAATTCTTTGTAAAGAAGATAAAGTTAGTTGGCTGTGAGAGTTTCTCACCTGAAGAATTCAAGCCAGTAATAGAAAAATATGAGAATAGAGAGGTTAGTTTAGCAGAATTGAAAATCTTGGCAAAAGAGATTGAAGCAGAATATTTAAAAAGAGGGGTAATTGCAGCTTGTTTTGTTCCGCCTCAAGATGTTAAAGAAGGAGTGGTTATTTTACGAGTGGTGGAGGCTAAGATGGGCAAATTAGAGATTCAGGACCATAAATATTTTAGGAAAGATAGGATTACTTATTATTGGAAAGTTCCTCCTGGCGAGATTTTACATTATGATAAGCTCTCTCGTAGTTTACAATTTATTAATAAAAACCCTGATAGAGAAGCTAAAGCCACCCTTCGAGCAGGAAAAAAACCCCAGACTACAGATGTGTTGTTAGACGTAGAAACACATTTTCCAGTTCATTTGATTTCGTCATTTGACAAGGAGGGAACGGTTTTTACAGGGAAAGAGAGAATTGGGTGGGGGATAAGAGATAATAATTTCTTAGGTTTGGATGATACCTTATTATGCGGTTATACTTTTGGAAGCGATTTTAGTGGTATCTATGCTTATCATACAGTTCCAGTTAGTAGTTTTGGCACCTCTTTACTATACGGTTATAGCTACAGCAAATCTTTTCCTAAAAAAGAATACGAACCTTACGGGATTGATTCCCGAGCAAAAAATACCAGTTTTTTTGTTTATCAGGATATCTTTAAGAAAGATAAATATTTAGGAGAGGTTCATTTAGGTTTAGATATAAAAGATAAGACTACTAAAACGAATAGTGGCACTTTTAATAGAGATAGACTAAGAATTTTAAGATTAGGCAGTAATTTTACCTATAAGGGCTCGGGCAGTATCACCTATATTAAACCTGAGGTTTCTCAAGGCTTAAACCTTTTTGGAGCAAGAAGAAAGAACCCTTTTTCATCCCGAGGAGCAAAAAACACTTTTTCTAAATTTAATTTAGATATTCAATATAAAAGAATCTTGCCTTTGAATCTACAAATAAGTTTAAAATTTAGAAGTCAAGTATCTTCTACAAAATTAGCACCTCAGGAGGAATTTTCTTTAGGGGGCATAGATTCAGTAAGAGGCTACCCTTCAGGAGATTACTTAGCCGACGATGCAGTCCAGACAAATTTAGAGTTGTTAATTCCTGCTTTTTTTATACCTGAAAAAGTTAAGATTCCTTACGCAGGCCGCTCTTTAAAGGAGGATGTAACAGCTTTAATCTTTTTTGATGCCGGCTGGGGAAGAAGGAGATTCCCTAACCAGACAGAAAAAAAGAGCCATAATCTAAGAAGCGTGGGAGCAGGTTTAAGGATAAGGTTATTTGACCAGGTGCTTTTAAGATTAGAATGGGGTTTTCCTATAGGGGATAAGCCTATAGTTGAGGAAGGTAAATCCTGCTTCCATTTTTCTTTAGATTTCGAAGACAGACTGCCTCAAGAGATAGAAAGGATTAAAAAATTGAGAGAAGAGGAAAAAATAAAGAAATTTGCTTGGGGGATCTTAAATAGAGAGATAAAAAGACCAGGCAGTCCTTTAAGAAAAAAATTATACAGTTATTTACACAGAGCTAAGGTAGCCTATAAGGAAGGTAATCTTAAAGAGGCTAAAGATTATTATGAGAAGATTATTGAGGTAGCTCAGTTTCTATATAAGCAAGCAGAAAATTATATAAGAGCTTGTCTTAAGCATCAAAAGGAGTTGGAGAAAGATAATAAACTGGCGTGGAGATATTATAAAGAAGGCAGTTTTCAGAAAGCAAAAGAACTTTGGCAAAAAGTTATAGAGGAAGCCAAGGTAAAACCTTTAATTCTTGAATTCTGACTTTTTTTAGTGAAGAGAATGCGAAAAATAAGGTTATTTTTCATTTGTTTCTTCACGACCCTATTTACCTTAATTGCGGTCTTTGCTCAAGAAAAAGAAGAGGGGGAAAAGGCACCTGTTAAAGAAGAGGCCGTTGAGGAGGAAATGGAACCCACTCCTTTTATTATTCAAGAGACTTCTCAGGAAAAGAAGAAGCTGGAAATAAAGAAA
>CAZSAI010000141.1:0-2667 GCA_964604895.1 uncultured Planctomycetia bacterium | reverse complement strand
TTGCCAACCATCTTGTGGGCGGTGTAGATGCCGCTTATAAAAAAATTTTTCATTAAAGGAGGCTCCCTCTTGTAGAGAATAACTTTCAGGTAACTTCTGAGAGGTCTCAAAAAATAACCTCCCAGCAATACACATTGCCTGAGTATAATTTTTAACTCGATAAAGAGTGGAGGTAATTAAAGAAAAAGAACTAACTAAAGAAAATAAACTTAGGCTGACTATACACAGAGCAACCAGAATCTCCAGAAGCGTGAAATATTTCTTAAGCATTAAAATACCTGAAGATTTACCTGAAATATGGGAAGAAGGATGGCCATAACTAAAAAACCTACTATTAAAGCTAAAATAAAAATAGATAAAGGCTCCAGTATCCTTAAAAACCTCTCTATCTGAGCTTTTACCTCTGCAGATGTGTTTCTACTTACCCTTAATAAAAACTCTTCTAACTTTCCACTCTCTTCAGCTACTACTATAAGCTCCAAGGTTTGAGGAGAAAATACTCTCCCCTTTCTGAGAGCTTCAGACAAAAGACTTCCTTTGCTTATATTTAATTTAGCCTCTTTAAGCTTTCTAACTATGGCCTTGTTAGAGAGAACCCCCTCTGAAATTGTCAAAGCCTCTATTAGAGGTAGACCGCTCCCTAAGGCTAAGCTTAAAATTTTAGAAAAATTAGCAAAATTTACCTTCTCGATAAAAAAACCTAGAAAAGGAAGTTTTAGTAAAAGTTTATCTATCCTCTCTCTCAATCTCTCATTAGCAAATACTTTCTTAAGAAAGAAAAACAAACCTAAAACAAGCAGGATAATAATCTTATAAGTCTTACTAAAAAATTCCCCGCTTCTTATAAATACCCGAGTAATTAAAGGTAATTGCACCTTAAGATTTTCAAACACCGAAAGCATCTTAGGAAGAACATAACTTATAAGAAAAATCACTGTACCTAAACCTACTAAACTCAGGATAAGAGGATAAATTAAGATAGAAGCAATTTTTTCTCTTAACTCTTTAGCCTCTTCATAATATAAAGCCAAATTCTTAAAGATACCTCCTAAGTTAGCGGTAGATTCCCCAGCTTTCACCATACTTAAGTAAAAACCAGAAAACAAGTTTAAAGATAAGAGAACTTCCCAAAAAGATTTACCTTGGCTTAATCCTTTCCTTATTTGAATAACTAAAGCTTTTTCCCAAGAAGAGCTGACTTGAGAAGAAATAATGTCTAATGCCTTAGGAAGCTCAAAACCGGAATTTAGAAGGCTAGAAATCTGAAAGGTAAATTTTTCTATAAACTTATCTTTAGACTTAAACAAAAGAAAAGGCTTCTCCTCTCTAACAGTGATAGGAAAAAGGCTTTCTTTCTTAAGTTCACTTACTAGAAACTCCTTAGTTTCTGCTTCTTTTATGCCCTCTATTAGATTTCCCTCAAGGTCTCTTGCTTTATACCTAAAAATTGGCATTTAAACTTCCTGGCAAACCCTTATTATCTCATCTAAGCTAGTAAGACCCTTTTTGGCTTTTATCAGCCCATCTTCTTTTAAAGTCTTAAATCCTAAGGTCTTGGCTTTATTAAAGAGCTCCTCTGAAGAACTCTTCTTAGCTATCAAAGAAGAAATCTCCTCATCCACTACTAACAACTCAAATAATCCTGTTCTTCCTTTATAACCAATATTATTACAACTCTCACAGCCTCTACCTCTAAAGAATACCCCCTTTTCTTTAATACCTAAACTTTCCAGAACCTCCCTTTTAACTGCCTCCTCTTCCTTGCAGTTAGAGCAAACTAATCTTATTAATCTCTGAGCAACTATTCCTCTTAAGGTGTCAGCTAAAAGATAGGCTTCTATCCCTAAATCTAAGAGTCGAGTTATAGTAGATAAAGCACTATTGGTATGAAGGGTGCTAAAAAGAAGATGGCCGGTAAGAGCGGAACGTACTGCAATCTCTGCAGTCTCTAAATCTCTAATTTCACCAACCATAATTATATCAGGGTCTTGCCTCAATACTGAACGTAGACCCTCAGCAAAAGTTAAACCTATCTTAGGATTTACCTGAATCTGGTTAATCCCTTCTAACTGATACTCAATAGGGTCTTCTAAGGTAACAATATTTATCTTACTATCATTGAGGTAATTAAGAAAAGAATATAAAGTGGTAGTCTTTCCACACCCAGTAGGACCGGTAACTAAAATCATACCATTAGGCTTAGATAAAAGAAACTTTATTCTCTTTAAATCTTCTTCAAGAAACCCCAACTGAGAAATCTCAAGCATTAAGGAAGCCTTGCTAAGAAGCCTTATACTTAGGCCTTCACCAAAAAGCGTAGGAAATGTAGAGAGTCTTAAGTCTATATCTTGACCTTTTATTCTTACTCGGCACCTCCCATCTTGAGGCTTTCTTTTTTCAGCAATGTTTAAATTAGCCATAATCTTAAACCGGCTAATAATTGCAGAGTGAAGCCTCTTCATTTGAGGAGGAGTTTTTGTCTCATAAAGAAAACCATCTATGCGAAAACGAATTCTTAACTTTTCAGAAAAAGGCTCAATATGAATATCAGTAGCTCTCTTATCATAAGCTTCCTCAAGGAGTTTATTCACATAACTTACCAAGGAAGAATCTTCAACCAAAGCCTCAACCTCCTTCTTCTCTTTTAAATCCTCTAATACAGGTTCT
>CAZSAI010000140.1:0-2702 GCA_964604895.1 uncultured Planctomycetia bacterium | reverse complement strand
CCTCAAGACCTAGAAGAAGGCCGGGTAAATATAGAATTTGCAAGCATCCATATTAAACTTAACCCTATAGTTCTCCATATTACTCCTGTCAGTATAGAGCTAAAGAACGCAAAAAGCCAGTTCCAAACCTACCTTGACGAGGCAGATCAATTATACTTTATCCTAAAAACCCTTAATTTATCCCAATACAAAACCTCACATAAATTCATTCTCTATTCTGGCCCCCCAGGAGGAGGAAAGGGAGCTGTTTGGGAAAGATTTATAGATAAGTATGGAGATTTAATAGAAAGGTTTGTCTTATTCCATACCCGCAAGATAAGGGAAGGAGAAACCCAGAATGAAAACTACTACTTCCGCAGGAGAGAACATTTAGAGAAATTAGCCTCTGAAGGCAGAATAATCACCGCTGAAATCAATAAGGAACTACAAGGACTCGCCTTAGTAAGTTTTGAAGACGAATATATTGATCCTTTTACCGGTGAGAAGTCAAAATGCTGGGTAAAAGGTTTAGATAGCGTTTTTGAAGGAGATAAGGTAGTTGTTTTAGAAGGTGGCTTAGGCTGGTTTGAGAAACTAAAAGAGAGATTCGGTGATGAACTTTTAGCAATATTTATCTCTCCTTATACAGATAGTGAGATAAAAGAGTTATCGAAAGACCCTGAGTACTTTATAGCTGGTTTAGAGACAGCCAAGAGAATTCATCATCGTGAATGTCAAGAAGCAGAGGAATTAGCCCAAGAATCAGAAGAATTAATATCTAAAGGAAAAGCTCCTAAGAAATTCTACGTGCCTACCAAGCAGAAGAATTTTGAAGAAAGAATACAAGAAGCAGCAAAGCAGGTAAAAAGAAGAAATGAGTATGATTTGGTTTTAGAGAATCCTTGGGATCCGGATAATTTTGAGCAGAGGATAGATGAATTAACCGAGAAATTTGCCCAAGGTATATTTAGCAATTTATTAAAGAATATAGGAATCCCCTTTAACCCCTCTTCAACAGCAAAAGAATTAGCAGATATTATAAGAGGATTAGACTTAACTCACTATGATACTCCAGCAAAATTTGTTATCTATTCTGGTCCTCCTGGTAGTGGAAAAGGTGCAGTCTGGAAAAGATTTATTGAGTTGTACGGTGATTTAATAGATAGATTTGTATTATTTCATACCCGTGATATTAGGCCAGGAGAGGTCCAAAATAAAAACTACTATTACCGAACACCAGAACATTTAGAAAAGTTAAAGAAAGAAGGAAAGATCATTACCACTTTGGTAAATAATCAGCTTCAGGGACTAGCAATTAAATCTTTTGAAGATACCTATATTGGTATAGCCGAGAATAGTACTACTCCTGGCACAGGCAAAGAAGAAAAAGCTCAAATTAAAGGTTTAGACCAGGTATTTAGAGGAGCGAAAATAGTTGTTTTAGAAGGTGGCTTAGGCTGGTTTGAGGAATTAAGAAAGCTTTATGGTAAGCAAGTATTCTCTATATTTATCCTACCCTTTACTGAGAGCTACTTACAAAAGGAATCTCAAAATCCTTTAAAGTATATTGCTGGTTTAAGAGTGGCTATAGCAATACACAAGAGAGAATTTAAAGAAGCCTTAAAACTAAAAGAAGAAAATGAAAAGAAAGTAAGAAATAACAGATTAACATTATATCCTCAAGATAAAGAGGGGATTAAATTATTCGCTCCTACTTCTCAAAAGAAGTACGAAGATAGAATTGCTGAAGGAGCCCTTCAGGTTGAGAGAAGAAATGAATATGATGTAGTCTTAGCCAATAAATGGGCAAAGGATGAAGAAGAATTCCAGCAAGTAATGGCTGATTTAGTAAAAAGATTTTCCCTAGCTATTTTCAGAAATTTACTAAATGATATTGAAAGAATAGAAATAGAATCAATCCTCAACCAACTCCACCAAGCCCTCTCCCCTGACTCTCAAGCCCCCCCTCAAGTAGAAGTAAGAAAAGGTATTATTGACATTAAATTTGATATTAAAGTCCCAGAAAATCTCCAGGATAAAGTAAAAGGAGCCCTCCTCAAAGAAATCAAAAAAGGCCACTTAGTAATTAAGCTTTTTGATGCCCAAGGAAAACAAATACAAATCTCTCCTCAAGACCTAGAAGAAGGCCGGGTAAATATAGAATTTGCAAGCATCCATATTATAATTAAAGATATCTCGCCATTTAACCCCACAAAAGTCCAGTTTGTTAATAGGCAGGCAGAACAGAGAGAGATTGCTTTGAGGTCGAGCCAACAGGCAGAGAAAGCACCTAATCAGCCTATTCGAGAAACTCCAGAAGAATATAGAGGAAAGTCAAAAGAAGAGGTTAACCGTTCTCTTCTCCTTTCCATCGGCGCAAACCCTGATACCAAAACTTTCGCCAGGCTTCTTAGGATGAATCCTCAATTACTCAAAGCTAAAGTAGATTATCTTAAACAATTAAGGGCTGAGGGAAGACTCAACACGAGAAATGGCAATATACCTGTGAGCTTACTTAAATACAGTCTGAATACTTTGAAAGAAAGAGCAGAACTTTTAGCAAAATATGGCTATAAACTAAACTCTTCTACAGTAAGACTTAAAAGTGAGGAGGAAATTAAACAGCAGATTGAGAGAAGGAAAAATTTAAATTTCAATAATTCCAATATTTCTAACTCCAAAAATCCTATAAAACTTTACTCCTTTAATCCTTTCTTAGTAGT
>CAZSAI010000139.1:1262-2790 GCA_964604895.1 uncultured Planctomycetia bacterium | reverse complement strand
CTAAGAAGAATTATCAGCTTGCCTATAATTTAGGCCGGCTTATAGCTAAAGAGGGCTGGGTGGTAGTTTGTGGCGGAGGGTTAGGAGTTATGGAAGCTGTTTGTAAGGGAGCGAAAGAAGAAGGAGGCTTAACCTGTGGGATATTACCCAGTTATACTGGAGAAGAAGCCAACCCTTATTTAGATATAAAGCTTCCTACTGGTTTAGGATATGCCCGCAATATTTTAATAATAAGGGCCTCAGATGTTTTGATAGCCGTGGATGGTAAATACGGAACTTTGTCAGAAATTGCCTTTGCCTTAAATGAGGGAAAACCAGTTTTAGGGATAAATACCTGGGATATAAAGGGAATAATAAAGGTTAAAGATCCTCAAGAAGCCATAAGAAAAATAAAACATCTAAGATTGAGATGAAGAAGGCTTGTTTATTATTAGAAGACGGTTTTTATCAGGAAGGTTTACCCTTAGGAGCTGAGGGCGAAGTTATTGGCGAAGTAGTATTTAATACTTCAATGACTGGTTATCAGGAGATTTTAACTGACCCTTCTTATAAAGGGCAAATTGTTTGTATGACTTATCCTTTAATAGGAAACTACGGAATAAATTCTCAAGATGTAGAATCTTCTCAAGTTCAGGTTGAGGGGTTTATTATAAAGGAGAAGAGTAAGATTTATTCTAACTGGCGGGCAGAAAAATCCTTAGAAGAATATTTAAAAGAAAATAATATTGTAGGTATTGAAGGTGTAGATACCCGGGCAATAACTAAACACTTAAGAGTAAAAGGTTCTATGAAAGGAATAATTTCTACAACCGATTTTAACTCAGAAAGTCTGAAAGAAAAGTTGGAGAAATTTCCTCCAATAGTAGGTAGAGACCTGGTAAAGAAAGTCTTTAATAACCAAATTTACGAATGGGAGCAACCCTTAATTTCTGAATTTAATTCTTCAATTTCTCCTCAGGGTAAAGTAGTAGTTATAGATTGCGGGGTTAAATTTAGTATATTGAGAAATCTTAAAGTTTATTTTGAGAAAGTGGTAGTTACCCCTCCCACAACTTCTTTAGAGGAAATCTTAGAGTTTGAACCTCAAGGTATATTATTTTCTGGTGGTCCGGGAGACCCTACCGCTGTTGAATATGTTATAGAGTTAGCCAAAAAAATAATAGAGAAGTTAGAGAAGAGAGAATTGAGAATAGGAGTTTTAGGGATATCCTTGGGTCATCAGATTCTTGGTTTGGCTTTGGGGGCTAAGACTTATAAGTTAAAATTTGGCCATCATGGAGGAAGTTATCCGGTAAAGGATTTAGAGACGGCTAAGATTGGGATGACTGTCCAGAACCATCATTTTTGTGTAGATATAAAGAGTTTACCTACAGATTTAGAGCCAACTTACATAAATCTTTACGATAATACTCTGGAGGGGATGGCTCATAAGAGGTTACCTGTATTCAGCGTCCAGTTCCATCCCCGGACAGGGTTAGGGCCTTTTGAGGCTACAGGTATATTTAGTAAGTTTAAAAGGATGATAGAG
>CAZSAI010000139.1:0-1252 GCA_964604895.1 uncultured Planctomycetia bacterium | reverse complement strand
TCCTTTTAACTCGAAATTTTGGAAACTATCCCGAATGCCTAAAAGGACAGATATTGAGAAAATTTTAATCATTGGTTCAGGTCCGATAATTATAGGTCAGGCTTGCGAATTTGACTATTCAGGCACTCAGGCCTGCAAAGCCTTAAAAGAAGAGAATTATTTTACGATTCTGGTGAATTCCAATCCGGCTACCATTATGACTGATCCCGAGATGGCCAGGGTAACCTATATAGAGCCTTTAACTGTGGAGGTGTTGACTAAAATAATTGAAAAGGAAAGACCCCAGGCAATCCTTCCCACTTTAGGAGGACAGACTGCTCTTAATTTAGCCTATTTCTTAATGAAGGAAGGAGTCTTAGAAAGGTATAATGTAGAATCAATAGGAGCTCCTGTAGAGGCAATCGCTCGGGCAGAAGATAGAGAGTTATTTAAAAAGTCAATGCAGGAGATTGGGTTAGAAGTTCCTAAGAGTAGTATTGCCACAACTTTCCAGGAAGGTTTAAAAATTGCTGGAAGTATTGGTTTTCCTGTTATTTTAAGGCCGGGTTATTGTCTGGGTGGCTACGGAGGTTCTGTGGCTTACAATAGAGAGGAGTTAGAATTCCTCTTGGCCAAAGCCTTAGAGGCCAGTCCAGTTCATCAGGTGTTGATAGAGGAGTCTGTTTTGGGCTGGAAGGAGATTGAGTTTGAAGTAATAAGAGATAGTAAAGATAATGTTATAGTGGTGACTTCTATGGAGAATGTTGATCCTATGGGGGTGCATACCGGTGATAGTATTGTAGTTGCTCCTTCCCAGACTTTGACAGCTAGAGAATATACAACTTTTGTAGAGCTTTCCAAAAGGATAATAAGGAAGATTGGAGTAAATGGTGGTGCAAATATTCAGTTTGCTCAAAATCCTTATAATGGAAGGATTGTGGTTATTGAGGTCAATCCCAGACTTTCCAGGAGTTCAGCTTTAGCTTCTAAAGCCACAGGCTATCCTATAGCTAGGATTGCTACCAAACTGGCAGTGGGCTATACTTTAGAGGAGATTCCCAATGATATAACCAAAGAGACCCCGGCTTGTTTTGAACCAACTATAGATTACTGTGTG
Organism: uncultured Planctomycetia bacterium; assembly: GCA_964604895.1. Lineage (GTDB taxonomy): Bacteria > Omnitrophota > Gorgyraeia > Duberdicusellales > Duberdicusellaceae > Duberdicusella. The sequence goes on along the minus strand of CAZSAI010000139.1, from coordinate 156 downwards.
GTGAAAATTCCTCGCTGGGCCTTTGAGAAGTTTCCCCAGGCTGAGGCCACTCTCACCACTTCTATGAAATCAGTAGGAGAGGTTATGGCTATTGGAAGGACCTTTAAGGAGGCTCTTCAGAAGGGATTAAGGGGCTTAGAAATTGGGAAGGCAGGT
>CAZSAI010000138.1:0-2791 GCA_964604895.1 uncultured Planctomycetia bacterium | reverse complement strand
TGGAGAATGACCTGCTGAAGAACCTATGATTTTCTTTTCTTTTGTATCTAAAACTAAATATAAAGCAGTAACAAACCTTCCCTCCAACACCTTTGCTAACTCTTTATTAAGCCTAGTTAATACTTGAGAAGGTAGTTCTTTTTCTTTTGAGAAAACTCTAAACAGAGAAACTGTCTGAGCCATAATTAAAGAGGCGGGAACACCTTTGCCTGAGACATCTCCAATAAAAATACCTACCTTATCCTCATCTAACCGCACTATATCGTAAAGATCCCCAGCTACAAACTTTGCTGGCTTAAAGAAGATAGATATCTTTAGAGAAGGAAACTCTTCTAACTCTAAAGGTAGGAAGCTGCTCTGAATCTTTCGAGCAATCTCTAACTCTTTTTCTAGAAGCTGTCTTCTTCTTATCTCCATAAGGATTCTTAAAAGAGTAATCAAAATATACACCGAGCCAATAATTACTAAAGGTAAAAATAAATTCATCCAGAAGCCAAATAGAGAAAAAACTAAAATATTTAATAAAAAATAGAGAAAACCTAAAGAAAGACTGTAGAAAAAAGACTCCAGAGGCTTAACTCTTAAAGAAATAATTAGGCATAAAATAAAGAGGAAAATATTGACTAATAAATTAACCCAAGAACTTGCTTCAATTATAAATTCTTTATTTAAAATGCTATTGAATATACTCGCCTGAAGCCCAACCATCGGATAAATATTCTCAAGGGGTGTAGGAGAAAAATCAGATGTACCTGTTGCAGTAAGGCCAATAAAACAAACCTTATTCTTCAAAATAGATAGATCTAAAGAAGGTTTTAATCCCTCATTTAAGTCGGCGTAAGCCTTAAGAATTTGGAAATAGGAAAGATGGGTAAAAGAATCTTTCCACTTTCCTGGATAGTTTATTAAGAAAGAATAGTCTCTGGCTAGAGGAATAATCAACTTATCATCGATTATTACTCTTCTTCTCTTAAAAGTTAGCTTTTCTAAATTTAAGTTAGAATAATAGCCTAAAGCTTTTAAACCTAAATTAGGAAAGAATTTTTCTTTATACTCTACAAATAAAGGAATCCTTCTTCTTTTCCCATCTAAATCTACTAAAGTATTTATCTGACCAAGACCTTTTACAGAAGATTTAAGAGAAGAAGAGAGGCCAGCTAAAATTTTTTTTGCTTTATAAGGATAAGCTTTGGGTCTTATTTCCAAATCAAAGGCTAAAGGAAGAATGACATTGCCTGCTTCTTTCATCGAAGAAGAAAAGACCCCATCATATAAACTAGGTTCACTAAAAAGAATATCAAAGACTATAACTTTAGCCTCAAATTTTTTTAATATATCTACTAAACTTGCATGAAAATCTCGAGGCAAGGGCCAAGTTCCTAAATTAGTTAAAGTCTCATCAGAAATCTCAATTATTAAGATATCTGGGGAGATTTTAAGGGGGCTTCTTAATTTAAATCTTAAATCATATAAAGAAAGCTCTTGGCTCTTAAAAGTTCCTGAGAGAGTAAAAAAGATTATAACCAGAAATCCCAGGATTAACCCTAAATACTTAAGAGGGACTTTCTTAAAGAGCATTATCTAAATCTATACTGCCAACCCCAAGTGATTAAACTTTCAGAATACTCACTAAAAGGCTCGTTGGAAGAAGCTTCTCGGTAAGTATAGTCTAGGAAGACTGAATTGTTTTTGTCTAACCTATAGAATAAGCCTAACCTTCCTAAATAGAGGTTATCCTTCTGTTTATAGGTAACTGAGGTAGCGGTTCTTTCATCATAAACCCTTCTTGAATAAGAAGCCCCTACATAAGAAGTAAGATTCTTAACTAATTTACAGTATAAGAATAGAGAAGGGCCCCAAATCTTATAATCATAATAATCTAAATAACGAGCGTTAGAGTTATTAGTATAGAAACTGAATCCTAAACGAGTGGCTAAATAAGGGTTTAAAACCCAAGTAAGACTATATTTAGCACCCAATCTTCTATCTAAACGGCTCTTATCTTGATAAACTCCAAGTAAATCTTGTAAGGCTTTCCTCTCTGTGTAGTCTTTAAGTCCGTAGTAAAACTCTAACCGATGATAAATTTTTTTGGAAAACTCTTTAGCTATATAAAGAAAACCTTTGTGAAGAAGAAAATCATAATCACTATGGGTATAATAAAGCCAGTTAAAATCATAACCTAAGCCTGCTTCAAGAAAAGAAAATTTATTAGCTAAAGTAAGCTTAAGGTGATTTAGAAGAGTTGAGGCATCAGTTATTTTACTGTAGTTTTTAAGGTCTAAATCATAATCTGCCTGAAAGAGTAAAGTCTCAGTCAAAGGCTTTTTAAAATCCAAAGAATAAAGCAAGCCTTGGAATGTATTATTTTTTCTTTGGGAAGTTAACTCCACATTACTATCATAACCAAAGTAAAGCCTTATCTTTTGAGATATTTTTGCCTGAGTCTTTTTCTTCAAAATCTCCTCTTCAAATCTCTTTATCTGGAGAATCTTCTCTTCTCTCTCTTCTGAGGTTTGAGAAAAAGAGTAAGAGAAATCAAAAAAGTTAACAATCAAAAAGAAAATAATTATTTTTCTCATATTTTCTCCTTTTTAAGCTCAGGTTTCCTCACCGAACTCCTCATTAAATAATTCTTAATTTCCTAAGGATAAGAATTATTCTCCTTGAGTAATGTGGCCACTTCCATCGGGTGAATGTTGTCCTCCTGTTCCAACCCCAGTTTCCTCCTCACCCCTCTTCTCCTCCTGATAAATCTGACTCCGGTCCTCTTGGCTTTCCTCTCTTATAT
>CAZSAI010000137.1:0-2848 GCA_964604895.1 uncultured Planctomycetia bacterium | reverse complement strand
TTTTAATATTCCTATCTTTAACTAAGTAAGGCACAATTTTTCTTACCTGCTGAGGCTCTAATTTAATTAAAGCCTCTAAACTCTTTATTCGTAGCTTATCTCTCTTCTCTTTAAATAATAAAGGCCTCTTGAGAATGATTTGAGAAAGAAAAGGGATACACTCTCTTACTTTAGCCTCAACAAAGACCTCTATATTCTCTATTATAAAATGGTCTCTTCTTCCCAAAAAGTTTCTCACCTTAAAAAGCTTTTCAGCTAAAGAGGCTCTTTCTGAAGGATTAGCTACCGGCAAGAAACAAAGAAGAGCTTCTCTCCTCAAATTATAGTCTTTAGCGAAAAAGAAATTCCTAAGGAAACCCACGTTTCCTATAACATTCTCTCTCATTACCTTTAAGATCTCTAAGACTAGAAATTTAGAACTTTTATTTTCTTGATAAATCTCTTCTAAAACTTTTAAAGAGGGCTCTGTATCTGATTTGCAAAGGATTTCAACTATTTCTTTTAAGAAAAATAAACTTTTTGAACTAACTAACTTCTCTTTTAATAAATAAGCAATCTTATCGTTCTTAGGAATTCTATCTATTATAATTTTTTTAAGGTATTTATGGATTTTAACATCGCCAGTCTTAAAAAATTCTTCCAAAATAAGAGTATCTATACCTTCTATTCTTTCTAAGATAAACTCTAAATCTTCTATATTATTATAAGAGCTGGGGTTTCTTAAAATACTCTTTATTAGCTCTCTATTAAGAATTTTCTCTTGAAATTTTCTTAAAAACTTAAAAAGGGATTGATCCGATAAAGAATTCAGTTTTTCTTCTATAGCTATTATTAAGTCTTTGAGAGGAGAAATTACTCCCTTTTCCAAAACTATAGGGAAAACTTCTTCAATTTTAGAAGTTAAGATTTTCAAAAAAGCCAAAGATTCTTCTTTTAAAAAGACCTCCAAGAGAATACAAAAATACTCATAATTTAAATTCTCTTCCTCTAAATCTTCCTTAACTATTTGTGGTGGTAGTTCCGGAGAGAGGGTAGATTCTAAAAGAGAAGAAAGTGTGTTCTTATATAAAGAGGAAATAAACTTATTAGAAACATCTTCTAACATCAATTCTTTTAAAGCAGATAAAAACAACTCTTTTTTCTCTAAAAACTCTTCACTCTTTAAAATTCGGGAAAAAATTTTTGCTAAGTCATCTTTCTCTTCTTCTTTAAAAAGGGAATTACAAATCTTCAAGAATAAAATATTAAATTTCTTTCTCTTAACTACCTCCCGGACTACTTCCAAGACAAAAGTATCTTTATCTAAATACTTAGCCAGAGCCTTTTTAAGTCCTTCAAACTTTCCTTCTTCCCAAAGAAGGTCTAAATATTCTGAAGATAGACCTCCTAAGCCAATTGAAAAATTCTTAAGGAAATCTTTTATATCCTGGGATCCTTCTTTTTCCATTAAAAGGAGAGACTTCTCAATATTTAAAAAGAAATTCTTTACCTCCTCTTTCTCAGGATGAATTTCTTCTATTTGATTAATAATACTATTGAGATTATTACTCAAATAATTAATACTCTCTGAACTCAGCTGGGAATCTTTAGAGAAAATAACTTTCCATATGTCTTGAGGGGTTGCGCCTTCCGTAGATAGAAGTTGAGAATAATCTAATTTTTCTATCCGGACACCTTCCAACGGAGGGAAAGGCATATCAGCTGAATAAAAAGCAAGAGAATAAACCAGTTCTTCTAAATTTTTAATATCTAAGAAGCACTCTATTTTAATAGACTTAACCTTTTTTTTATGTAAAAAGGAAGCCAGTTCTTTATAAGGTAGAAAATCTTTGCGAAAATATTTACCATCTATTAAGAGAGCCTGAGGAGAAACTCCTATCTCTATACTCTTTTTAAAGTAGGCTAACTTATCCAGCTTTACCTTTAGCTCTTGAACGCTCTTAATAAAGGAAGGGTGCTGTTTAAAGTACATTAAGGCATTACGGAAAGCTAAACTAAAAGCCCGGAGGAATTCATCTAAAGCTTTTTCCTCGGAATTAGATAAAGGGTAGTTAATTTCCTCCATATCTTTAAAATTTTACCACATTCTTGGAAAATTAAAAAGACTCCTATGCTATTCTCAACGAAGCTAAATTTTTTTCTTCTAAAGGAGGGGTTATTAAGAAATTTTCTTGGAGAGAATAACTCTTTTTAAAAATAACTTTTAAAGAACTAGCTTTATTATCAGTATATCTTGCCACGATAGCTGAAGCTAAAGAGATATCTTCTTTTTTAAACTGGCCTCTTCCTAAACCTAAAGGGCCCCTCTCTCCTTGAGGATAGAATATTAAATCTCCATCTTCACTAAGATTTCTAAGAGATTCACACTCCTCTTGATTCCGGGCTATTATCAATTTAGCCTGAGGACTTAAACGAAAATGCCTTCCTATCTTAAGCAGCCTAACCTCCTCAAGGTCAAAATCAGGATTATATCTAAACAAGTCTCTCATCCTTTGAGAAAAACCAATCTCTGTAAGAAGGCAACCTCCAGCTGGAGTAAGGTAGTTTTTTAGGCCTAATTCTTTAGCTAAATTAAATTGAATTTTTCGAGACCTACCTTTCAAACCTAAAAGCTTGGTTCTATCTACCCAACCTTTTTCTTCAGCTAAAGTGGGCTTGAGTAATTTTGCTGAAAGGGGCCGTAATATTAAACCCTCTAATCCTGAGCCTTTGTCTATAAAAGACAAAGCCCTCCTTCTTTGAGAAAAAGGTCTTTCTCCTATTACTTCGCCAGTAATCAAGAATTTTGCTCTACTTTCTTTCATATATTGATAGGCTTTTTTAAGCATTAAAATTCTACAATCTAAAC
>CAZSAI010000136.1:0-2913 GCA_964604895.1 uncultured Planctomycetia bacterium | reverse complement strand
CAAAGTGAGCTTCCCCATCTACTTTTAAAACATCCAAGACCTCAAACTCTGCAGAAAACAAGGAAAGATTAAAGATAAAGCTTAGAAAAATTAAAAGACTAACCTTTCTAAACATATCCCCTCCTTTTTAAAAAACCTCTTTTATGTCAAAAACAGGGCCATCTCTACATACCCGTCTAAAACCCTGCTTAGTCTTTATAACACAGCCTCGGCAGGCCCCTATTCCACAACCCATAAACTGCTCAAGAGAAATTTGGCAGGTTATATTAGGATAATTTTTAAGAATTTTAGAAAGTTCCAAAAACATTCCTTCTGGACCACAAGCATACATCTTGATTGGTAACTTATGGCCTATACTCGATAGTTTCCTCACTAATAAATCAGTAACTTTTCCTTTAAATCCAAAAGAGCCATCTTCAGTAGCTATAAGTACCTTACATCCTAAGTCTTCAAAATCTTGTCTGCAGAGAATTTCTTTCCTACTCTTTGCTCCCAGAAAAACTAACAACTTTGATTTTAGGGCTTTAAATTCTTTAAGTTTCTGAGCCAAAAATAACAGAGGAGCAACCCCTATTCCTCCAGCTACTAAGATAACTGTAAACTGTAAACTGTAAACTGTAAACTGTAAATCAAACCCTCTCCCTAATGGCCCAATTATATCTAAAAAATCTCCCCTTTTATATTGAGATAAAACCTTTGTACCCTCTCCTCTAACCCTAAAAAGAATATAAACTTTCTCCTTCTCTACCTTATGAATACTGAAGGGCCTTCTTAGAAGCAGGCCTTCTTTATTTATTCTTATATGGAGAAATTGACCTGGAGAAGACTTCTTAGCTAAATAAGAACTTTCGATTTCTAAAATAGAAATATCTTTCTTCGCCTTTTTCAAAGAGCAAATTTTTACCCTCTTCCTTTCCATAAAATTTTAACTCTTATTTAATTTTCTTCAAGAATTATTTTAGCTTTAAGCAAACCTCTCAAGGAGTTACCAATAAATACTTCTTTAGCCTCAAAAATATCTTTTAAATAAAGGACTTTTTCCTGAACTTTCTTTGTCTTTAAAAGATGCTCTCTTAAAACCCCTGGCAGGAGGCCAGAGGATAAAGAAGGGGTATATATTTTATTTTTATTAACCACGAATATATTAGAGATTGAGCCCTCAGTAAGTTCGCCTCTTTTGTTAGTAAATATTACCTCAAAAAAACCCTCAGATAAAGCTTTTTTTCTCTCCTCCTCATAAAAAGCTCTCTGGGTAGTCTTATGATAAAGAAATATATCTGAAGGATCGGTCTTTTTAGAAGAAAGTTTAACTAAAACTTCTGTTTTAACTTCTTTAAGAGGAGAACAAGAAATTCTAAAACTTCCTTGAGTATCTACTAAAACTCTAATTTTATACTTTTTTTTCTGAGAAAGCCTCTGAGAAAGAGAGAGAAGCTTTTTTCTTAAATACCCTAAATCTAGGGAAATATCAAAGTATTGACAAGAATCCTTAAGTCTTCGTAAATGATAGCTTAGAAGCCAAAATCTTCCTTGAGAATAAAGAATACTCTCTATCAAAGAAAAGGTAATTCTCCTCTTACTTAAAAAATTTGCTTTAAGTAGACATTCTTGATATTCCTTCTGAGGTTTAGAATCATAAACAATACCTCCTCCCAGACCCATCTCTAAATCGTTTTCTCTTACAATTAAAGTTCTTATAGCCACATTGAAACAGGCTTCTTTATTATAAGGAGAAATAAAGCCTATTGCACCTGTGTAAATATCTCGAGGCTCTTTTTCTAAACTTTTTATTATCTGCATAGTTCTTATCTTAGGAGCCCCGGTTACTGAGCCCGAAGGAAACAAAGCCTTAACAATCTCCTGGGGAGTACTCTTTCTTTTAAGTCTAGCTTCAATAGTTGAAGTCATCTGAAATAAAGAAAGGTGCTTTTCTATATCAAATAAGCTCTTTACTCTTACTGAGCCGGGCCTGGATATCTTTCCTAAATCATTCCTTAACAAATCCACAATCATTAAATTCTCTGCTCTGTTTTTTAAGTCATCTCTAAGAACCTGGGCATTTTCTTCGTCTTCCTCTAAATATCTTCCTCTTCTAAAAGTGCCCTTCATCGGTCTTACTAAAATCTTCTCCTCCTTTTTCCTGAAGAATAATTCCGGAGAAAAAGAAAGAATATAGCGCCTCCCATCATTTATAAAACTTGCATAGGGGGTAGGTTGATTTCTTCTTAAGTGAAGATAAAATTTTAAGATATCTCCCCAAAATTTAGCTTTATATTTCAAAGTAAAGTTTACTTGATAAGTCTGGCCTCTTCTCAAATAACTCTTTATTTTTTCTATTGCTTTTTTATATTCAGAAATCTTCATATTAAGATGAGGTTTGGTTAATCTAAAACTATTCTCAATATTGACATTAAACAAAGACTTAGACTTCTTAAGATGTTTATGCTCAATTATTAAGGGCTTCTTAAATACCCCTAACCACACTAGGGGAGTTTTAATCTCTTTAGAAGTTATTAAACTCTTAAGCGAGGATTCAAACAGGTAACCAAACTCATAGCTGAAATATCCGCAAACCCAAAATCCTAAAGAAAGCCAATAATCTAATTCCTTAAAAAAAATATTTAAATCTTTACCTAAGTTATAAACAAGAATACTCTTGGGAGAAGAAAAAAGAAAAGACCTCTTACTTTCTCTATCAAAATAAGCTGTCTCTAGAAAAATTCCTGGAGAATAGAGAAGAGATGAAATTAACTTTAAGATTTTTCTCTCTGAAAGAACCTGAAGTCTTTCCATCAATTAGCCTACCTCTTTAGAGAAGAAAAAGACAGAAGACTATTTTTGACACTTAGGACAGAGGTAGGTTCCTCTTCCTCCTAAGGTAATTTTCTTAATAGGAGTTTTACAGACAAAGCA
>CAZSAI010000135.1:0-2954 GCA_964604895.1 uncultured Planctomycetia bacterium | reverse complement strand
TTAATCTTATCGGTAGCTAGTACTTTATATTTGACTGTTTCCTCAGCTTATGCTCAAACTACAGAAGTCCTTAATGTAGAGAGAGGTGAGGTTTCTCCTTATATTATTATAGCTTTAAGTATTTTTGCTCTTATTTTAGTTATAAAGAATGCTTATGCTAATAGAAGATATAGAAAGACGATGGAAGAGGTAATTTCTCAATTTAGAGAAACAGCCTCCACCGACTTTTTAACCGGTGCAGGCAATCGCAGAAGCTATGAAGAATCTCTATCTCAAGAAATACTTCGGGCAGAGAGAGGCGGCGAAGGCTTTATCCTTATAGTTTTGGATTTAGATAACCTTAAGAAAATAAATGATGAAAAAGGGCATCAAACAGGAGATGAATATATAAAGAAGGCAGTGGAGGTGATTAATAGGGTTAAGAGAGCTATTGATTTAGTGTTTAGAATTGGGGGAGATGAGTTTGTTATCCTTTTGCCTGAGACTTCTCCTGAAGGAGGAGAGGCATTTGCTTCGAGATTAAAGGATTGTTTAAATAAAAATGGGGTATCTGCGAGTATAGGGTTTAGTTTCTATCGGCCTATACATTCCCCTGAGGTTAAATCATATATGGTAGAAGAGATACAAGAGAGGTTGTTTAAGGTTGCTGATGAAGCTCTGTATGAGGCTAAGAGAAAAGGGAAGAACCAACGGGTTTACGGAGGAGAGGTTTCTTTCCCCCAAGACGCCTCCTCCCAAGGCTTACCCAGGGAAGAAGTAAATAAGAAGGTAAAGAAATTAGGCGGGATAGGCAGGTTTAGGGATGTAGAGGAGTCCTATTCTTTACCTGAGATCCAGCAAGCCCTTCAAATTGCCAGAAAATACATTCCAGATGCCAGAGAGCAATTAGAAGCAAAAGGCATATTGTTTAAGCGCGCCCCGCCTCAGTGGGATTTAGGGGTTGCCAATTATGTAGATAGAGGAGGTAATTATATCATCCTTCCTGCCAATGTATCTGCCTTTGAGATTGCCCATGAGATTTGGGCGGTGCTGAATCCTGAAAAGAGCCATAAAGAGAATCCGCTGGAGAGTACAATATCGTCTCCTTCTGCCCCAGGCATTAAGAGTCAAAATTCTCAAAACTCAGGCAAGATACTGCCGGTAATATTCGGCATATTGGCTTTCTTTATGGGTTCTAATATGGCCCAGGCAGGAGAGACGGTAACAAATCTTGTGGCTGAGAGTAGTCGGCAAGCTAATACTCTTTGGGTTGGGGTTTTGAGGGTTGTTGCAGGGATTGCCGCTGGATATGGCGCTTATCTGATTGCTAAATGGTATAGAGTAAGAAGACAGAGAGGATTTCAGGTTTTTGCTAGCCACAGAGAACGCCGAGAAAACAACTCTAGGTTTGTGGTAGGCATTTTTAATATTGCTGTTGCTATAGCCGTCTTGATTGGTTTAAGCCTTTACCAAGGAGGTAACACCGCATTACCGGCAAATGAGGAAGACAGTAAAAGACCTGGATTAGTTTCTGCTTCTGGGAAGGGCAATAGTAGGGATAAGGCATTACCCGGACAAAATGAGCAGTCCCCGCAGACTTCAACGAGGACTCAGCCAGAAGAATCTTCTAAAAAGCCAACTACCCAGGCTGGCTCTACAAGTATCCGCGCACCTCCCCTAGAAGATATTATTCGAAAGTTAACAGGCTTAAATCTTGAACAAAAGGTAAACATTGCTAAATTATTGGTTTCTTTAGCCAGAATTGAAGGTTGTTCTGCAATTAGAGAAAATTATCTTCCTCAGTGGAGGATCAATTTTAGAAGTATAGCCTTAATGATTGCTGCTCATGAATCTGCTCAGGGAAAATATCTAATACAAATTAAAGGTCCTGCCAGAGGCATTCTTCAGATTGAACCTTGGGTGGGTTTAGATGAGTTAATTCGCCATATCAATAATTCAGTAGTTAGGTCTTTAGTAAGCAAAGAGTTAATAGGAGAAGTTTTAAAGGCCCGCTCAGAATATTTCAAATTAAGAAGACAGTGGGATAGCCAAGGGCTTTCTTCCCGTCAGAAATTTATCCGAGCAAAGAAGTGGCTAACTGCCAGAGCCAGACAGATTGGCTTACCTCAAAGATTAGTTGAAGATTTTAACCTTAATTTAGCAATTTTATATACAAAGTTAGGAAGGCATCTTCCCCAAGATAGAATCTTAACTTCCCGGGAACTTTCTTTGCTTGCTAAGAGATATTGGAATACAGAATACGGTAAAGCTAAGCCTTCTGATTATGAGAAAGCCTATAAGAGTTTAGTTAAGAAACTTGAGGGTATAGAAGAGGAATTATTTCTTTCTCAATGCACCTTCTTAGGTTCATTATTATTTGGTTTAGTTTTCTTAGGAAGGGGCGGTATTTTCCTTATTAAACAGGCTTTGGCAATACTTAGGGCATTTGTCAAAGAATACGGGTTATTAAAAGGCGTGTTTAGGGCTTTAACTAAACCTATCGCCACACCTAACTTTTATGATTTAGCTTTTAGGCATCTTTCTGAGCAATATCAGAGAGCCGTCAGTCTCCATGAACAGACCCATAGAGAAGGAAAGGGAGAAAAACAGGCGTATAGGGCAGAGATTAAAAACTCTCATTCTGGAAGACTTATAACTGTAGTTCTGGCAAGCCCTTTAACTTTAGCCGGCTGTGCTACTTCTTGGGTTTATGACGGTATTGACAGGCTTGTCCCTCAAAAGCCTTTGCTTCAATCAGAGATAACTCTAAGCCAGCCGGTGGATCCTCTTTTACAATTCAGAATTATTGAGCATCTTAAGAAATCTGGCGCTAGTCAGAAGCAGGCTCAGCAGATTAATCGGGAAGTTATCAAGATGTTGCAAGAAGGAAAGATTACTTCTGACCACGCCCTTCAGAAAGCTGACGAGCTTTATCAACAGAGAAATACCACCTCCAAATCCAGCGCCTTAAAGAA
>CAZSAI010000134.1:0-2960 GCA_964604895.1 uncultured Planctomycetia bacterium | reverse complement strand
TAAATCAATATCTCTTATCTCCACTTGATTTTTAACTATTTTGTAGTCTCTTCGGCTTTCTACCGCTTTTTTTAACTCCGAATAAAGGTCAAACTCTTCAGGCAAAACATCCAGCTTATCTTTAGGGATTATCTCTATATCTTTGTCAGTAATGTTTAGAAGATAGAGTAAATTATTTTTTGCCTGCTGAAGAAGAAGTTTTGCTTCTAAGACATCGTTCTCTCTTAAAGCCAAATTTGCCTGAGCAGCTAAAAGGTCAGGCTCTTCAGCCAGACCAATCTTCATTTTCTCCCTATAGATTTCATAGAGTCTTCGGGCTTGCTCTAACATATCCTGTTTAATCTTTAACTCTTCATACCTTAATACTAACTCCCAATAAGCCTTTTGAATCTCAGCTAAAGATAACTCTATATTCTCTAAAGAAGAAAACTCAGAATTCTCTATATCTAACTTGGTTATTTTTATGTTAGCTTTATCTTTTAAACCAAAAAAATTCTTAGCTAAAGATTGTTTAATACTTAAACTTACACCAGCCTCAGTATGGGGATTTAAAGAAAAAAAGAGAGAATTACTCCAATTTCTCTGATTATAAGCAGAAATTTCTAATTCTGTGCCTAGAGGGATTTTTTTAGTTATCTGTAAAGAGTAATTGTTAGTAAGATTTTTAGTCCCTAAAAGAGAGGAGGCAGTGTCTTTTTTATCCTGGTTATAACTTAAATTAGCAGAAAAGAAAGTATCAAAGATAGAGGTTGTCTCTAAAAGATTGTTTCTGGCAATGTAGGTATCAAATTTAGCAATCTGTATATCTAAATTATTCTCCAAAGCTAACTTACTTATCTCTTCTAAAGATAAAGATACTTCTTTTGGGTATAGATAACTCTGGGCTAAAAAAGTTAAGGTAAATATAAATATTAATTTTTTATTTACCATAAATATTATCTTTTACTTTTTTTAAAATCTCTAAATAGATCTTTCTCTCTTTATTAGTAAGAGAAGAAAAGGCTTCTTCAACTGCTTCTCTCCTTGCTCTGCGGGTATTCTCTAAAACTCTCTCTCCCTTAGGGGTAAGTATTATTTTTATAATTCGGCGGTCTTGAGAATCAGCTATTCTCTTAACTAAACCTAGCTTATAAAGTCTTTCCACTATTCCCGTAGCAGCAGGAAGGCTTACATTGAGCTCCTTAGCAATATCCTTCATAGGTATAGCTTTGTTCCTATCAATTAAATCCAAAGAAAGAAATTGAGGAACGCTTAACAACCCTCTTCCTAATTGGTCTTTATGCTTTCTGAACATCCCCCTTACTATGTAGGGCATAATATCTAAGACTTCTTGGGAAAATGAAGAAAGTTTTTTTCAGACATATTTAACCTCCTTAATAATTAATAATCTTAACTATTAACTGAATTAAGTATAACTTAAAAATTTACCTTTGTCAAGATTAAAAAAAGAGGGATATTTCTTCTTAAATAAAGCTAAAATCCAACCAAATACAACAAAAACCCTATCCCTAAACCAATAACTAAATTGAAAAGTTTTATAAGGAGGGAGTCTTTTAAACTATAAGAGAGTAAAGGAAGCATTCCATGACCATCCTGAACTATAGAGGAGGCTAGAATCACAGAAAAGGGAACTATACCCTTTGCAAACATCATAACAAATATAAGATGGGGACCAGACTCAGGAACCACCCCTACTAAAGAAGCTATAAGTAAAACCCAAACCATATGAGTTTTAACAAATACCTCCAGGTTCCAAAGCCTAAGCCCTGCGTTTATCACCAGAAGAGCAAAGAAACTCCACAAGAATATTCTCCAGAGATGTCTTTTGGCAATATGTTTCCAAATATGTTCCTCAAGATAATGTTCAGGCATACTAATCACTACAAAAGAAGCCAAAGAAAGAAGAAAAACAAAAGTAATCCTCTTCCACTCCCATACCCTTGGACCTATAAATCCAAAGAGAAATCCTCCCAATCCCATACCCAATAAGAATAAAAGTAAAAATCTTTGCAAAGAAATCTTTTTTATCTGCTCTATTGCCTCTTTGAAATTTAAACACCGACATTCCTCCTCAAGATGCAAAGCCGAGAATTCACATACTTGAGAAGGTTTTATTCTTAGAATGAAGGCTATCTTATCAATAAGGTAAGCAAAGATAATCCCTAAAATAAATAAAATAAAAAATAAAAATAGAGCTTTCTGAGGAAACATAGCAAGCATAACAAAAGCCTCATCCCCAGAAGTAGCAATCATACCTCCTACAATAGCCCCAAAGGAAATAAGACCGTGAACATAAAAAGAGACATTCATAAACGAACCCAAACACCCAGGAGTTGCTCCCAAAAAAGAAGAAATGATATATTGTCTAGCCCTTCCTCCTTTTATCAATTGACTAAATTTTCCTCTACTTAAAACATTAAGATAATCGGTAAAAAGCATCATCGAGAAAACAAAAATAGAAACAACCGTCGCTTCTTTTAAACTCTCTATAACTATCTGCATAGATATAACTACACCTCTAAACTTTTTCCAACCTCCAAAGAAACAAAATTATCCTTATAACTTCTTCTAAAAAGTTCCTCTGCCTCATACCCTGAACAATGAGTAGGACCAACTTTAAAAACTTTCAACTTCCCAAACTCCTCAATAAGAAACTGAAGTTGCCTCTGCTCCTTATCTATAAGATGAAAACCTCCTCCTACAAAATAAAAATTATCTGTCCTAAAATAAGACTTTACCAATTTTAATATCTTTAAAATTCCAGGGTGACTACAACCTGTAACTATAGAAACACCCCTACTTGTTTTTATCACTAAAGCTTGCTCAGGGAGACTCATCCCTCTGTAAGTAGCTAATACTTCTCCTGTAGTAAAAATATTCTTCCTAATCTCAGAAAAATCTTCCTTTTCCACCAATTCGCTATTTAGAGACTTTATCCTCATCTTAAATTTTTCACTAAA
>CAZSAI010000133.1:0-2999 GCA_964604895.1 uncultured Planctomycetia bacterium | reverse complement strand
TTCCCTCTCACCTAAAGAAGAAAAATCTTTTAGATACTTTTTATGTACCTTACATTTAAGGACTTCTTGCGCTTTTCTATTATGAAATGTAAATCTTCCATCTGAAATAATTGTAATTAAACTCTTCTAAGATTCTTCTATCTCTTATTATCTATAGACTTGAGTTTCAAACCAAAGGAGCTTACTTAATTCCTAAAACCTCTCTCATCGAATAAAGCCCGGGGGATTTATCTACTACCCACTTACCCGCTAAAAGAGCGCCTTTAGCAAAGATATCCCTTGTCTTTGCTGAATGAAAAAGCTCTATCTTATCTAAAGAACTCTCAAATACGATTTTATGATCTCCTATTATCTGGTCTTCCCGAATTGCTTTTATATCTTCTATCTTTATATCAAAACCTTCCTCATTTATAATTTGAGCAAGCTTTTTAGCAGTCCCTGAGGGAGCATCTTTTTTATGAATATGATGGGCCTCTTCAATATTGACTTGGTAATCTTTCAAAACCTGAGCTGTCTTTCTTACCAGCTCAAATAAAAGATTAACCCCTACACTCATATTAGGCGAAAACACAATAGGAATTTCTTTAGAAGCTTCTTTTACTCTCTCTTGCTCTTTAAGAGTTAATCCAGTAGTCCCAATAACTGCTGGCTTCTGAAACTTAATAAGATAAGACAAATGCTCTACAGTAGCTTGAGGATTAGTAAACTCAATTAGGCAATCGCATTCTTCTATAATAGCTAAATCATCGGTAATCACCACTCCCTCTCTACTCTTTCCTATATCAGGATGGGACCTCTTCTCTAAACCAAATACTACATGAAAGTCTTCATCTTTTTGAGCTAAGCTAAAAATTCTCTGGCCCATTCTCCCACAAACACCACTTATCCCTATCCTAACCATCTGCCTCCTACCTAATAATTCTATATTCTCTTAAAGTAACCTTTAATTTAACTTCGTTCTCTTTACTCATTCTATAAAGGGGAAGCCTCAGGTAAGGCTTAATAAGTCCCATTAAACCTAGAGCAGTTTTAACTGGAATAGGGTTAGTTTCAATAAAAAGCATTTTAATTAACTTATAAAGATGAACTTGAAGTTTACGAGCTTTATCTATATCGCCTTTTAAAAAGCTATCTACTAAATTATGAGTCTGAGAAGGCATTATATTTGCTAAAACTGAGATTACACCTACTCCTCCCACTGATAAAATAGGAAGAGTTATCTCATCAGAACCAGATAAAAGCACAAACTTTCTATCTACTAAACTCATAAGCTTAGTAATCTGGTCTAACGAACCTGAAGCCTCTTTTATTCCAACTACATTCTTACATTCTTTATAAACTCTGGCTACAGTCTGAGGTAAGATGTTTATCCCAGTCCGGGAAGGAACATTATAAATAATCAAAGGGATTTTTATTTTATTAGCTATCCTCTTATAATGCTGATAGAGCCCTTCCTGAGTGGGTTTATTATAATAAGGAGTTATTACTAAAATCGCATCTGCACCCACCTCTTTAGCAAAACTTGCCAAATCCAATGCTTCCCAGGTAGAATTTGAACCTGCTCCAGCAATAACAGGGATTCTTCCTCTTGCCTCCTCTACAGCTATCCTTACTACTTCCTTATGCTCCCTGTAAGATAAAGTAGCTGACTCTCCAGTTGTACCACAGACTAAGATAGCATCAGTCTTATTCTTTATATGCCAATTAATTAAAAACCGTAGGCAGGGTTCATCAATCTCTCCTTTTCTATTGAAGGGGGTAACTAATGCCACAATACTTCCTTTAAACATAATACTCAACCTCCTTTAAGAAATTCTCCTTTATATACAAGATAAGCCTTCCCCTCTAGCCAGAGGTTACTTATTTTATCCTTCTCTTTGAAAAAATAAACTTTTAATACCTCTCCACTCTTAGTTAAAACCCTGACTCTAAACTGATGATTAGTAGTGGATAAGCAATAACTTGTAATAATTGCTCCTGCAACTGCTCCTGTTCCACAAGCTAGACTCTCTCCTTCCAGGCCTCTTTCATAAGTTCTTATCTTTATATAATCTTTAGCTAAGACTTCTACAAAATCGACATTAGCCCCAGCAGGAGAAAATCTTCTATGAAACCTAATTGGCCTACCAATACCTTCCACATCAATCTTATCTAGGCCCTCCACGAATACTACCGTATGAGGAACCCCTGTGTTTATATAATTTACTTTAATCTTTCTTCCTAGAATTTTGATTGGTAAACCTAGCTTCAAATCAAAAGGCTTAACCATCTTTATCTTTATCTGAGCCTGAGGTTTCTTCCTTGATGCTTGAGAGTTAATACTTGATACCTTTGTGTGAATAACTCCTGCTTTTGTCTCAAAGCTTATAGAGTTTTCAGTCTTAAGTTTCAACTTAGCCCATAAGGAAGTGCATCTTGCTCCGTTACCACACATCTCTGCCTCAGTCCCATCGGGATTAAATATCCTCATCTTAAATAAAGCTTTTTTAGAAGGCTCAATTACCAGTAATCCATCAGCCCCTATCCCAAACTTTCTTCTGCATACCTCTTTAGCAAGCCTTCTATAGCTTAAACCTAGCCTCTTCATCTTTCTGGCTTCTACCAATATAAAGTCATTTCCTGAGGCTACCAATTTATAAAATTCCATCTCTAAAATTACAGAATATACTCCTCTCTTATCAAATCCTGATAAGTCTGTCTTCTTCTTATTAAATAGACTTTTTTATCTTTAACTAAAACCTCGGCAGGCTTACAGCGAGAATTATAATTTGAACTCATCGAAAACCCGTAAGCCCCAGCTCCCATTATAGCTAAGAACTCCCCTTCTTTAACATCTAAACTTCTACCCTTACCCAAAAAATCTCCACTTTCACATCCTTAGCCTCCTAGAAGTTTCCAGAAAAGCAGAATGATCCCGTTCAGAATGCAGAGAACCACGGCCGCAATGAAAAGCCCTGCCCAAACTTGATCCCACTTCATTTTTTACCTCCCGTTTTTCT
>CAZSAI010000132.1:0-3036 GCA_964604895.1 uncultured Planctomycetia bacterium | reverse complement strand
AAATACAAACCCTCTCCATTGTAAACATCACAATCTTCTATATCCTGAACTGAAACATAACCTATACCTAAATCCTCAAAAGGAGAATAAAAAAAGCAAAAATATTCTCCATCGGGAATATTTAGGTTTTGAAGTCTAAAAGTAGAAGGGGCTCCTCCCTTAGGGGCGTAAAAATAATTCCCAATCTTTCTAAAACTTCCTCCTGAAGAAGAAGCAGGCTTTATCCTCTTATAAAACTTATCTAAAACAGTCTGAGATAAATCTTTATCCTGAAAATCAATAAAGTTAGCTGCTTTTTGAAAAGGAAGTCTTACTCCTGAATTTAAAAAACCCATAAGAATATCCTGAGGAGAAGCAGATAAAGCAATTCTTCTTCTTCCAAAACTATCTAATTCCTTATCTTTAGAATAGACTGTAAAATAATTCCTGAATCTTAAACCTGAAGGTAAGGATAAAAACTCCAGAGCCTCCTCAGGGGCTAAAAATAATCTATCATCACCAAAACCTTCCTCATCTGGTTCATCTACTCCCTCATCTTCTTCATCAACAGCTCCGTCTAAATCATTATCAATCCCATCAGAGCTCAATATTAAATTATCAGAATCATCATCGTAATCTTTCAACCCCGGTTTTCTATCCGCACCCCTTCTTAGCTCTATCAAAGAAGCTCTTTTAGAAATTCCCAAGAAAGAAAATAGAGAATTTATATTAAGCTCAGAAAAGTCTAATCCATACCTAAGGTAGCCTTCTCCACAATAATTCAAATTAAGCTTGGAGGCCTCATCTAAAATTTGAACACCAAATCGGCCGTAAAGCCTCCCTCTAGAGTCTCTAACCTCAAGATATCTACTTTCTTTTCTCCCATCCTTATCTAAATCTAAATCTTGGCCTTTTAACTGAGTATAGAAAAGATCTTCAAGGCTATCCGAAAAATTTTCTTTTTTATCTTGCCTTAGAAGTTGTCTACCTAAAGTCAAGCCTGCCTCTGCTAAATATTGAGCTTTAACATTATCTAAGTAGGTGCGTGAATATCTTACCTCATAGAGACTAAAAAGAAGAAGAGAAAACCCAACAATAGCAAGAACAGAAAGAATAGCTACAGTAATAAGAAGTGCCTGAGCCTTCCTAATCACTTTTCTCCTCAAAAGGTAAGTAAGTAATAAATTCTTCTGAGAGTTTAGGGATACTTGAAGAATTAGATTCTATTCTCAAGATAAATTTTTTTAAATTCACCCCTTCTAAGAGTTCCTCCTCCCCTAAGGAAATCTGCCAATCGAAATTTCCTTCTCTACCGCTTGCTTCTTCAGCTATATTATAAGTCTTTAGCTCCTCTAACTTCTTCTTTGCTAAAAAAGCAGTCTCCATTAATACTTTTGACAATCTAAGTTGCCTCAAAGCTAGAGGAAACATATAAAAAATAGAAATAAGGCCCCCAGCCAAAATAGCTATAGCAATCAAAACCTCAATAAGAGTAAACCCCGCACCCCGGCTTAACCCCGCTCTTTCCTTTAAAGGACGGGGCAGCTTTTGGACATTACCCTTCAGGATTTTTCCATTCATCTGCGGGTTTACACCCGTAGCTTTCTGATGGTACGGGGTAAAACTCCAACGTTCTTTAAATCTCACCTTTTCCCTATCCTCATCTCAAGCGATAAAGCTCTTAAAGTAAATAGGCTGGGATAACCTCTCTAAAGAGAAACCCCTAACGAATTAAACTCCCCATAGAAAATATAGGAAAGAATAAACCAACCACGATAAAGCCTACCACTGCACCCATAAATATAATTAGAAGAGGCTCAAGCAAAGAAATAATTCCGGATAAAGAAGCGCTAATATCCTCCTCATAATCCTGAGCTATTTCTAAAAATACCGAAGAAAGCCTTCCTGAATCTTCAGCCACTCCTACAATCTTAACTAAAGAAGCGGGGAAAATCTTTGCTTCCTGCATACTTTCAGAAAGGCTACTGCCAGATTCAATCTTCTCTATTAAGAAATCTATAGACTCTTTAAGAAGAGGGTCTACTACCACTTCTTTAGTAGCTAACAAAGATTTAACTAAAGGGACTCCTGAAGAAAGCATTACCCCCAAAGAATGAGAAAACCTCTCAATTGCTATGTCTTTTAAAAACTTGCCTATTATAGGAAGTCTCCATCTATAAATGTTAATCTTATAAGCTCCGGTAGGGGTTCTTTTAATTAAATTATAAACAACTACTATAAGCAGTATTAAAAAAATAAAAAGATAACCCCACCTACCTAAAAACTTAGAGGTATTTATCAAAAATAAAGTAATCCCCGGAAGTTCTCCTCCTAAGTCTTTAAATATATTAGTTAAAGTAGGAACGACAAAAATCATTAAGACTGCCAATACTATAACCGCAGTCACTAGAATAAGTACTGGATACATCAAAGAAGTGATTATCTTCTGCTTAAGCCTCCGACTCCGCTGAAGAAAATCCGAGAGTTCCCGAAGAGCAGGGGATAACTTTCCACTAATTTCTCCTGCCTTTACCATATTTATATAAATTTGAGGAAAAAAGTTTTTGTGGTGTTCTAAAGCTTCCGAAAGAAACTCGCCTTCTTGAATATCTTCAATTAATCTTCTAGTTACTTTCTTAATTCGCGAAGGTCCCATCTGTTCATAAAGAGTCTCTAAACTCTTCAATATAGGTATACCTGATTTCATAAGCATAGAAAGGCTTCTAGTAAAATCTATCACATCTTTTCTCATCTTCCTACAGGAATATTTATTAGTTCCTGGTAGTTCTCTCTACGGCCTTTATAACTTAGAGTAAGTTTTACCTTAACTGCTAAAGGTAACTCTTTATAAGAATCTTTCCACTCTTTCCCATCAAAAAAACTAAAGTTCAAGCTCTCTATATTGGAACTTAATACCGTCTTCTTATCAAAAGTATTGAAGTTAAAATCACATTTTGACTCCCTTCTTATTAAACTCTTTTTTTCAGGAAGAAAAATATAGGCTATCTCTTTAAGTCCTTCAGAATCAGGATAGACAAAAAATAAAGAATATTTATC
>CAZSAI010000131.1:0-3067 GCA_964604895.1 uncultured Planctomycetia bacterium | reverse complement strand
TGTCCCAAAAATTACCTCCCGAGAGAAA
The DNA here is from genome assembly GCA_964604895.1 of uncultured Planctomycetia bacterium. GTDB lineage: Bacteria > Omnitrophota > Gorgyraeia > Duberdicusellales > Duberdicusellaceae > Duberdicusella. The sequence continues at coordinate 3,039 of CAZSAI010000131.1, read as the reverse complement.
CCCTCCATAAGAAGAGAATACTCTTTATTTTCAAGTTCTCTTATTAGCTCCTCTCTTACGTTCCTATCGTAGCCGGGTTGGGTTAAATTCTCAGAGATACTAAAGACAGCAAAACCTAACTCTTCCAAAGATATTACTCCTTCTTTTTTCTTCTTACATAAATAATCATAAAACTCTCTTATTTCCTCAGGTACCACCCCATCTCCTCGAGAGGACAAAAATACTTTACTTACAAAGCTTCCTTTTCCTTGATGGGTAAACACCCCCAAAGTAAATTCCCCTTGTTCATAATTTGCTTCATAGTAATAATTCCGAGCTTCTTTATTCTCATTAATATCGCACATTCTTGCTAAATCTAAAAACTCTTGAGCGGTTTTATAAATATTGGGGCATTCTTTAAACCTCTCTCTTATTGATTCTAAAACAAGACTCCTTAATTTCTCACCTATAAGGATAAAAATCTCTAATTCTCTCAGGCCTGCTTTAATCTCTTCACAAAAATCAGGAAGTTCCCCTACAGTTCGGGTATGGTGAACTGCCTCATGAACCAAAATGGCAAATAAAATAGCAATTTTTACCTTTATTTCTAAACCTAAATACCCTCTATCTTTCTTAGAAGCAACTTCTAATACCTCCTCAAACATCTCATCTATATAGACTCTTTCCCCCACTAAATTGGCAAATCTCCCAAACTTAGAAGAGAATTGAAAATCAATTTTATTCTTTTCCAAAACTTCTAAGGCTCTTCTTAATATCTCTCTTATTTCTTGATTCCTTCTTCCCTCAGGCCCAAAATACATCTTTCCTTCCCCTCTTCCAATAAGAGATATTAACTTTCTCAACTCTCTCACAGAAATTATTCTACCATAACTATTTCTTGTAGAGTTCTTGTCTGCTTCTTCCTGAGATATATTCTTATCAAAACCAATAAAGGCAGGCTTGCCTTTTTGAATAGGATTCTGTAAATCTTTACCAATTGCTTTAGAGCTAACTAAACCTATCAACTCCTTGCCCCATCTTATCAAGTCTTGAAGTTGGCTTTCAGATTTTGCTTCAGTGTAGAGACGGGCAACAGGCTCAGTCCCTGAGAGTCTTATACATATCCAGGAGCCATCACAGAAGACTAATTTTATCCCATCTAAGGTAATTACCTCTGAGATTTCTCTTCCTGAGATTTGTTCTAATTTTCTCTTCATTTCATCTGGATAACTCATATCTTCCTGAATTCTTTCTTTTAAGCGAGAAGTAAGTTCTACATTTGTGCGTTTGTAGTAAAATCTAAAACCTAACTCTTTATAGATTTCCTCGAGAATTTGAGTTAAAGATAAACCAGTATGAGAGATTATTTGGACTATGAATAGGCCCATTAAAATACCATCATCCCAACTTAACCACTCACCTAACCCAATATGTGCGGATTCCTCTAAAGCTACTACCGCTATCTCTTGGGCTCTTGCTCCCTTCATAAAAGGTATGAAGTTCTTAAACCCTACTTTAGTCTCTTCTACTCTTAATTCATAGTTTTCTCCTAAGACATTCAGGAGATTGGATGAAGGAACAGTCTTACATACTACCCCTTTAGCACCTTGATACCTATGCCTGTACCATAAGATTATTGCTCCTATCTCATTGGGAGTGATGAAAGTGCCGTCTATATCTACTATTCCTATTCTGTCAGCGTCTCCGTCAGGGGAAATTCCTAAAATGGGGACATTTTGAGTCGAATATTTTCTTATATAAGGAATCAGGGTCTGTTCTAACCTCTCCATATCTGGTTCTGGACGTCCTAAACCTCCAAAGTTAGATAAAGGTTTTTTATTAAATATTCTGGCAAGTTTGGTAGGGGCATATTTTCTTAAGATTTGCTCAAGATACCTTCCTGATGTCCCATGTAAAGAATCCACCGCTATTCGCAATGAAGAATCATTTATGAGATCAAAATCTATCTGTTCTCCTACATACTCACTGTAGACATCAATTATCTCTTCAAATTTCACAATCTTTGCCTTTCCCTCCCTTACTGCTCTTCTAAAGGAAATCTTATTTAAAACAAACTCTCTTCTCCGTTCTAAATACTCATTAGCTCTTCTCTGTATCCAATCAGTAATTTCAGGTTGAGCTGCCCCTCCATGGAGAGGAGTAAATTTTAAACCTTGATATTCTGGAGGATTATGGGAAGCTGTAAAATTAATAGCTCCTGCTGCTTTATAGTAATGAATAAGATAAGCTATTACAGGGGTGGGGGTATAATAATCAAAGAAAATGACTTTTATACCGTTAGCTGCTAAGATTCTTGTAGTCTCTTTGGCAAATACTTTTCCACCTTTCCTTGTATCATAGCCAATAAGGATTGTTTTGTTCTGAATGTTATGCTCTTGTAAATAGGGAGTCTGGTTTATAAAATCAGCTATTGCTTGGGCTACTCTTCTTAAGGTATGAATATTGAAATCTTCATTAATTATTCCTCGCCAGCCAGAAGTACCGAATTTGATGCGTTTTAAACTGATAAGTTGAGACAGCCAATCCTTATCTGGCACCAATCCAATATCATTATTCTGAAGGAATTTGATATGACTTTCTAAGAGGCCGTTATTCAACAGATACTGAATGGTATACTGGCGAGCCTCTTCTTCTAAAGCTTGAGGATTTAAAAGATGGAATAATTCATGACCTTCAAATATCACTCTTAGCTGTCTTTCGTATCCTTCTGGTAATTTGGAATTTAGAATTTGGAATTTGGAATTTTCTATTGGTGGTCCTCTTAAAAGATTGGGGTTGACAAATAATTGGCCATTTCTTACTTCTGCTGGTGCCTCTAAAGATGGACTGATAACTACAATTTTTTCTATGTTTATGCCTCTTTCAGCCAAGGCTTTTAATCCCTGGTCACCAAAGGCAGTCTTTATAATCTTAAGTTCTTCTTGTGTAGGTTCTCTATTGGGTTGGTTGGAAGTAGGTAAATGAGCAGGGTAGGGACTGTTAGAATTCTTATTGGTAAATATTATAAGTTGAGGAACTGGTCGTTCCATACCTTTACAG
>CAZSAI010000130.1:0-3068 GCA_964604895.1 uncultured Planctomycetia bacterium | reverse complement strand
ATAAGAATTTTGTAGTTTTCACCAAGATGTTCACACCTTTATTAGTTTCTAATTCCCATGCCGCAGTGGTAGCTAGGGGTATGGGTAAGTGTTGTGTAGCTGGAGCAGGCGAGATAATAATGGATGAACACAAGAAGGAGATGCGGGCCGGAGATAAGATAATTAGAGAGGGTGATTGGATTTCTTTAAATGGAAGTAAAGGGGTTGTTTATGTTGGGAAAGTAAAGCTCATCCCTCCTCGAGTGAGTGGTCCTTTTGCCACCTTGATGAGCTGGGCAGATAAGTTTAGGAAGTTAGGAGTACGCACCAACGCCGATACTCCCTCTGATACAAAGGTTGCAGTAAATTTTGGCGCAGAGGGGATTGGTTTATGTCGGACTGAACATATGTTTTTTGAGGGTCAAAGAATAGACTCTTTTCGGAAAATGATTTTAGTAGCCCCTAAGGTGAAACAGTTAAGGGAGGTTTTGGAGGCAGAGGAAGATTTAGTTAAAAGAGAGGAGTGTGAGGAGAAACTGAGGCAACCTCTTTCGGTTTATAGAAAGGCTTTGGAAGAGCTTTTACCTCTTCAGAGAGAAGATTTTGAGGGGATATTTAAAGAACTTAGAGGAAGGCCTTGTACGATAAGATTGCTTGATCCTCCTCTTCATGAATTTCTACCTCACGATGAAGAGGGCCAGAGGAAGTTAGCCCAAGATATGGGAATGAGCTTTGAAGAGGTTAAGGAGATAGTGGAGGCTTTGAAAGAATTTAATCCTATGTTAGGTCACAGGGGATGTCGTCTGGGGATTACTTTTCCCGAGGTTACTCAAATGCAGACTCGGGCTATAATTGAGGCAGCTCTCAATGTTCATAAAAAGAAAGTAAAGGTTCAACCTGAGATTATGATACCTTTGGTGGGAGACGTAAGAGAGCTAGTTCTTCAAAAAGAGGTTATTCTTAAGACTATTGAGGATATTAAAAAAGAAAAGAGGCTAAAAAAACTTCCTTTCTCTGTTAAGATTGGAACAATGATTGAGGTGCCTAGAGCAGCTGTTACCGCTGATGAGATAGCAAAAGAAGCTGATTTCTTTTCTTTTGGAACAAATGATTTAACTCAAATGGGCTGTGGTTTCTCTCGAGATGATGCTGGAAAGTTTTTGGGTGATTATGTAAGGTTAGGGATATATGAAGAAGACCCTTTTCAGGTTTTAGACCAAGAAGGGGTGGGTAGACTAATAAAGCTCGCTGTAGAGTTAGGTAGAAAGTCTAATAAAACCTTAAAGTTAGGGATTTGTGGAGAGCATGGAGGAGAGCCTGAATCTATTGAATTCTGCAACAAGGTAGGTTTAACCTATGTTAGCTGTTCGCCTTTTAGGGTACCAATAGCAAGATTAGCTGCAGCGCAAGCAGCCTTAAAATAATTGAGAATTGAAAATTCATTGAAAGTTGGAATTTGAAAATTGAAAATTTATAACTGTTTGTAAATTGTAAATTGTAAATTGAAAATTAAAATAGTATGGAGGCGATAAGAGCCTATATTGAAGCTATAAAAGATATTCCTCTTCTTTCTGCTAAGGAGGAAAAAGAGTTAGCTCGCAAGGCTAGAAAAGGAAGCAAAGTAGCCAAAAGAAAACTTATTACTTCTAATCTTAAATTGGTAGTGAATATAGCTAAACATTATACTCGCTACGGACTTTCTCTTATGGATTTGATTGAAGAAGGGAATTTAGGTTTGATTAAGGCAGTAGAGAAATTTAAGCCTTCAAAAGGATATAGATTCTCTACATATGCTGCTTGGTGGATAAGGCAAGCTATAACCAGAGCTTTGATTGATCAAGGCAGGACCATAAGAATTCCTGTTTATATGAGTGAGATAATTGCTAAATATAAAAAGACTGAAGAGAGATTAAGACAGAAGTTAGGTAGGTCTCCAACTCGCCAAGAGCTAGCTAAGAGACTGAAACTTCCAGTTAAGAAAATTTCTGAGCTCGAGCTTTGGATGAATAAAAAGGCTTCCTTAGAGGCTCCGGTAGGAGAAGAAGGAGAGTCTCAACTTTCTGATTTTATTGAAACTACTTCTGTGGGAGATACTGAGAAAGAAATTGAGCACTTTTTTAAACATCAGGAGATTTTAGATTTATTAGCTAACCTCTCAGCGAGAGAAAAAGAGATTTTAGATTTGAGATTTGGGATAGAGGATGGGGAACCTAAGACTTTAGCGGAAGTAGCCAAGCACTTAGGTATTTCCCGGGAGAGAGTAAGACAGATTGAAGAGAGGGCTCTTAAGAAGTTAAGAAAGTTTGTAGCCGAAAGGGAAAAGGAGGCGGTTTAGGAAAATGAAATTAGAAAATTTTATTAGGTCTATTCCTGATTTTCCTAAGAAAGGAATACTTTTTAGAGATATTACTCCTCTTCTTAATAACCCTAAGGCTTTTAAAGCTTCAATTGATAGAATGGCTTCTCTTCTTAAAAATAAGAAGATAGATGTAATAGTGGCAGCTGAATCCAGAGGTTTTATCTTTGGAGGGGCTCTGGCTTATAAACTAAAATGTGGATTTGTACCAGTAAGAAAACCGGGCAAACTTCCCTATGAAACCTATAAGATAAGTTATGGTTTAGAGTATGGGAGGGATAGTTTAGAGATTCATCGAGATGCTTTTAAAAAGGGTGCTAAAGTTCTAATCTTAGATGACTTGTTAGCTACCGGAGGTACAGCTAAAGCCCTAGCTAAGTTAGTGAAGAAAATGGGAGGCAAGATTATAGGCGTTATGTTTTTAATAGAACTTTCAGCTCTTAAAGGCCGTAAGAGGTTGAGGAACCTTCCCGTATATTCCTTGATAAAATACTAATTGAGAGCGTAAGAGTGCAAGAGCTTAAGTCTTAGAATTTCCGCTCTTAATTTTTAAACAGTAAAAAGGTTGGAATTGGGAAATTGAAAATTGAAAATTAGAATTTGAAATTTGAAAATTGGAATTTGAAAATTGTAAATTGTAAAATTGAAAATTATCTTTTGCCCCCATAGCTCAACAGGATAGAGCGCAGCCCTCCTAAGGCTGAAGTCCCTGTTCAAGTCAGGGTGGGGGCAG
>CAZSAI010000129.1:0-3091 GCA_964604895.1 uncultured Planctomycetia bacterium | reverse complement strand
GTTGTTCTAAAGTGAGGTTCTCTTTCTTTAAATCTTCTTCGGATATATTGAAGAAATAGGGATGGATAAATACTGTTTTTGTCTCAATATCACAGGCAGCAACCTTTCCTTGGGTAAGGGTAAGGTTTGTAGTAATTACCAGTCTCCATCTTAACTTCTGTTCTTCTGTTCTTCTGTTCTTCTGTTCTTTTGTGGGGGGTGCTCTACCTAAAAGTTGTCTTAACTCTTCCAGCCTCTGCTTTAAAACTTGGTAGTGGTTATCAAGGAATTGTTCTGAGTGCCTTAAACTAAATTTTTCTACTTCTATATTGGTTAAAGTTCTATCTTTTCCATATCTCTTAACTATCTGTTTCTGGACTTCCTTAGGAACATTCAAAGGATAAGTTGAACTACCTCCATAGGTAGTATCTTTTCTTCTTAAATAATCTATAAGGTTTTCTCTACCTTTCTCCTTTATATATCTGACTATCTCCTCTAAAACCTTCTTAGTTGCTGAGGGACCTTTACCTATATAAACTACATTGGAAGGAAGATTGTCTTTTGTTCCTACAGAAATAATATTTAACCCAGAAATCCCTACCACTGAATAGTCATTCCCTTCAGGATTAAATTCATCACCAAGATAAAACACCTCCTCAGGCATAACACCAAAGTGCTGAAAGATATAGATAAGAGCATCTCTTTTGCTTACTCCTACAGGACCTATACCAATGGTAGTTTTACCTTCTATTCTTACCTCATATCCTCTAATACCTCTTTCTACAATTATCTCTCTTAAAACCCTAGCTATTTCTCCTCTAATCCTCTGAGACAATTCCTCCGTCATATCACTTTTAAAACCTTCGTATCTAAACGCTAACCTGGTTACTCTATCTTCGATGTTTAACTGTCCTCCTTTAAGGACAGCCTTAAGAAGAGCTAAATCTTTAGAGGATAAATTTAACTCCTCATCATAAACTCCTCTTTTTACCTCTTCAATAAAATCTCTGATTATGCTTTTTAAAACCTCTTTATCATTTTCTTTAAATCCCTTACGATAACTAATAATTTCTCGGGGAAACCTAAACTCGAATCTAAATAGCTGGGTAGAACTATTTACACCTAAAATAAAATTCTTTCTTCCCCAAAGTTTGCCTAATCTTCCTCTTAACTCTTCATCCAAAGGATTTCCAGTAACGATACCCACAACCATACCTTTCTCCATAATATCTGAAAGCAATCTTACCATATCCTCTGAAAGAGCCTCTTTCCGTTCCGCTAAAGTCCCGTCAATGTCAAAGATAAAAATAGGAGAAGTGGGCTCTCTTTCTCCTCTTAACCTGAAAGTTTCCCCTTTTGCCTCTTTCTCCATCTGGTCTCTCACTCTCTTAACAAACCTCTCTAATTTTGCATCTTCTATACTCTTTATCTTTGAAAACTCACTATTAGTTCTTCCTTCAAACTCTCTTTCGTCAGTATAACTCTGACCATAAAACCTTATCTTAGGCTCTGTTCCTGAAGGCCTAATTATTAACCAGCTTCCATCATCAAAAATAAATTTAAACCCCTTTTCTTTAAAACCTGCCAAATCTTCTCCTCGATGAGCCTCAACTACTAATTTAGCTCCCATAAAGACTTTTTCGCCGCTTTTTACTCTGAGATAATACTCTTCAATCTTCTGCATTACTTTATCTCTCTCCTTCTCAGGAGTTGCTCCCTTAAGTCTCAAAGGAATGTTTACGCAGGCATAATAGCCAAATTTCCTCCACATCTCTACCAAAGCTTCCCAAGGACTCATCCCTTTTAACTTAGCATACTCAAAAATTTCCAGCATTACTACAGCAGCTAGCAAACCATCTTTCTCCAAAATATGCCCACCTAAAGAAACACCGTTAGATTCTTCAAAACCACCTAAAATCTCAGCTCGAGCTAAAGAAAAAATTTGCATTGAGAGATCTCTTGCTTTAGAAAACCCCAATGCTTTTCTTAATCCTAATAAATCTCTCTTGTATTCTTCTCTAAAGCCATTAAAGTCTAAAGAATACTGAACAGTCAATTTGGGCATAATAATTTCATCTAATACCACCTCGGCTATCTTACTAAATCCTACTGCTGGTCTTTCTACATGGAAACCAAAAGCTCGGGCGATTCTCTCAATAAGGTCAGAACTTACCCAAGTAGAAATAACATAACCTTCTTCAAATAAACTTCTATATTCTCTAGGTAAAGTGCCTTCTTCTAGCATCTCCCTCATCATCTTAATTCTTAACCAAACTAAAAGTGCCCATAAATCGTTGGCCTTAGGAACTTGCCAATTTCCTAAATCATCCCTTATAGCAATACCGCATCTATCACTATCAGGGTCAGTAGCAATAACTATATCAAAGCCTTTATCTTGAGCATAAGAAAGAACCTCTTGTATCACTCGAGGATCTGCAGGGTCAGGACTGACAGGCTTTCTCTCTTCATCTAAAGGCAATCCTGGAAAATTTCCATTAAATTCAGAATGGGGAGAATATATTTTAAATTCATAGCCTAAATTTTCTAATAAAGAAGATAATATAGGTAGTCCTGAACCATAGATAGGGGTATATAATACTTTTAAGGTCTTCGGAAGATCCGGCTTCAGAAGATGAGACTTTATCCTTTCTTGAAAAAGGCTATCAAATTTTTTACAAATAAGAGAAATTATTCTTCCTCGTTTTATCCCTTCTAAAACTCTTCCTAGCTCCTCCATCTCTACCGAGGCTATCTCTCTTAAGACTAGACTCTTTTGGACTCCGAATAACTGGGCTCCTAACTCATTCCCTATCTTAAACCCTGTATCTGTCTTAGGATTATGGGAAGCAGTAATATAGATATAACCTCCTGCACCAAACTCTAAGACTGCTAAAGCAATCTCAGAAATAGGTCGGGGTTTATCAAAGTAATATACTTTTATTCCCTTATTTAAAAGAATCTTTAAGCTTAAAAAGGTAAGCTCTTTTGAGCCTTTCCTGACATCAAAACCTAAAACAATCCCCCTATTCTGCCACTTATTTCTGATAAAATAGTGAGCAATTGCTAAGGTGTATCTTCCTATGACATCGGGGTTAATTCTATTTGTACCAGG
>CAZSAI010000128.1:0-3142 GCA_964604895.1 uncultured Planctomycetia bacterium | reverse complement strand
GTGAATGGTAGAAGAGTAGACATTCCTTCTTACTTGGTAAAGGTAAATGATAAGATAGAGATAAAAGCTCCCTCTTCGGTAATTGATGTGATTAGAAAAAATATTGAAACTCTCTCTAAAGAAAGGAGTTTAGCAAGCTGGCTTTTTTTAGATAAAGAAAATCTAAAGGCCGAAGTATTAAGGCTTCCTGAAAAAGAGGATTTAGCCGTTCCTATTAACGAGCAACTTATTGTGGAGTTGTATTCTAAATAGTCTGATAAGTTTAAAAGTTATTTAATAGAGTTAGGGAGGTAAATGATGGGAATTAAATGGAAAGACTTTCAACTACCTCGAAGAGTAGTAGTAGATGAGAAAAGTTACTCTCCCACCTACGGAAAATTTATTGCCGAACCTTTTGAGAGGGGTTATGGGATAACTCTGGGTAATACTTTTAGAAGAATCCTCCTTTCCTCTATAGAAGGTTCAGCAGTAACTTCAGTAAAGATTGAAGGGGTAAGTCATGAGTTTTCTACTATCCCCGGGGTACTTGAAGATGTTCCAGAGATTATTCTGAATATTAAGAGTTTAGTTTTGAAATCTCATAGTAGAGCTCCTAAGAAAATCTATATAAAGAAAAATCAGAAAGGAGAGGTTAAAGCTTCTGATATTATTACTGATGAGACAGTAGAGGTTATCAATAAAGATTTACACATAGCTACTCTTACTGAGAATACTAACTTTTCAATAGAGATGGAGGTGGGCAGGGGTAGAGGTTTTGTTCCTGAAGAGTTGAATCGTCGAGAGGATGCTCCTGCTGGAGTAATTGCGGTTGACTCTATTTTTTCTCCAGTAAAAAAGGTAAATTTTAAAGTAGAAAATACCCGAGTGGGGAAAAGCACTGACTATGACTCTTTAATTTTAGAAATTTGGACAAATGGAGCGATAGAACCTAAAGAAGCTTTGGTTCATGCTGCAACTATTTTGAATAAGCACTTAGAGTTATTTATGAATTTGGCCCATATAGAAGAAGAGGAAGAAGAAGAGGAAGAAGAACTTACTCCTGAAGAAATCGCTCTCTATGAGAAGTTAAGGCTTCCGGTCTCTGAATTAGAACTTTCGGTAAGGAGTGCTAACTGTTTAAGAGAAGCCAATATAAAAATCTTAGCTGATTTAGTAGAGAAAACCGAACAGGAGATGCTCTCTTATAGAAATTTTGGAAAAAAATCTTTAAATGAGATAGTTACTCTTCTTAAGAGCATGGGGCTTTCTTTGGGGATGCAGATAGATAGAGAAAAACTTAAAAGATTGCAATAGGTTGTAACTATGAGACATAGAAAGCAGAGGAGACTTTCTGGACCAAAAGCTCTAAGAAAAGCTCAAATCAGAAGTTTAATAAGAGCTTTATTTATTTATGAAAAGATAAAGACTACCACCCGCAAAGCAAAGTTGGTATCTTCCAAAGCAGAGGAGCTTATTACTTTAGCTAAAAGGCAAGATTTGCATTCTAAGAGGATTGCTTATTCTCTATTACAAGATCATAAGTTAGTCAAAAAACTTTTTGAGGATATAGCTATTCGGTTTAAAGATAAGCCAGGAGGCTACACTCGCCTGATGAATTTGGGTTTTAGAAAAGGAGACGGTGCAGAGATGTCTTTGGTTGAGCTTACTGTTTTGAAAGAGAAGGAGAAAAAGAAAAAGCCAAAAGAAAAGGAAGAAGCTACTCCTACTCCTGAACATAAGCCTTCATTGAAAGAAGCACCTAAGAAGACCCTTCCCCCTAAAGGAGGTTTGCGCCACACATTAAGAAGAATTTTTAAAAAGGAAAGAGATGCCCTCTAACATTAAATATCTAGAATGGGAAAAACTATTGTAGAAAAAATTTTTTCTAACCATGCCGGTAAATCTTTAAGAGCAGAAGAGATATCTGTTTGTAAAGTAGATTTTTGTTTTTCTCAAGATGGGACCTCTTCTTTAGTAATAGATGCTTTTAAAAAACTTAAAAAAAAATTTCTTTTTTCTTCTAAAAAATTCTCTCTTTTTATAGACCATAATGCTCCTTCTCCTAATATTGGAGTCTCCTTTGTTCATCAGAAGATGCGAGATTTTGCTTCATTCTGGAAGTGTAGGATTTATGAGCCAGGAGAGGGTATATCTCACCAAATTATAATAGAGGAAGGTTTAGCTCCTCCAGGCTCCCTTATTTTAGGAGCAGACTCTCATACCTTAACCTGTGGAGTCTTAGGAGCTTGTGGGGTTCCTGTAGGTTCTACAGATTTAGCTGTGGCTTTACTCTATGGAAAGAATTGGTTTCGGGTTCCTAAAACTATTAAGATTATTCTAAAAGGAAGTCTTCCTTTCGGGGTTTTTAGTAAAGACCTGGCTCTGGAAATAGTAAGGAGAGTTACTCCCCAAGGAGCTACTTATAAAGCAGTAGAATATGAAGGAGAGGCAGTTAAGGCTCTTTCTTTAGATGCTCGGGCTACTCTTACTAATATGGCTGTAGAGATAGGAGCAAAGACGGCAGTAATTGCTCCTGATAAGAAAGTATTTAATTACTTAAGAAGCATTGGAAAGAAGAAGTATAGACCCCTCTATCCTGATAAAGATGCTTTATATGAAGATACTTATGAGATAGATGTAAAAAAAATACCTCCTTTAGTGGCTAAGCCTCATAGTCCAGATAATGTAGCTTCTGTTGAAGAGCTTAATTCTTTAAGAATTAATCAAGCTTTTATTGGAACTTGCACTAATGGCAGATTAGAAGATTTGGAAATAACTGCTAGTATTCTTAAAGGAAGAAGGGTTCATAAAGAGGTAAGGCTTTTAATAGCCCCGGCCTCCCGAAGAATTTTACAGCAAGCTTTAAAGAAAGGTTTGCTTAAGGTTTTTGTAGAGGCAGGAGCAATAGTCTTACCTCCAGGCTGTGGTCCCTGCGTAGGAACTCATCAAGGTGTACCTGCTGATAAAGAGGTAGTTCTATCTACAGCTAATAGAAACTTTAAAGGGCGAATGGGTAATCCTAAAGCTTTTATCTATTTAGCCTCTCCAGCTACAGTAGCAGCTTCTTCTATCACTGGTAAGATTACCGACCCTCGAAAATTTTTGAAAAAAAAGGAGTCAACTATTTAAAATAAAAAATGACCAAACACCTATTTAAACAATC
>CAZSAI010000127.1:0-3151 GCA_964604895.1 uncultured Planctomycetia bacterium | reverse complement strand
TCTTTCCCTACACGACGCTCTTCCGATCTAGGATTTCTGAACTTATTAATTTAGATGTTGATGATGTGGATTTGATAAGTGGAATAATTAAAGTTAAGGGGAAAGGTAAAAAAGAAAGACTTCTTCCAATTGGTGAGACTGCCCAAAAAGTCTTAAGGGAGTATCTTAGGAAGAGAGCCTCTAGTGAAAAAGCTTTATTTTTGAATAAGTTTGGTAGAAGGATTTCTAAAGTAGGTGTATTTAAGGCGATTAAGAAGTGGGTCAAATTTTTAGGATTAAAAGAAAATATTTCTGCCCATGTGTTTAGACATTCCTTTGCTACTCACCTTTTAAACAGAGGAGCTGATTTAAGAAGCGTGCAGGAACTTCTGGGCCATTCTAGTATTTCTACTACTCAGGTATATACTCACTTGACTATAGATAGGTTGAAAGAGGTTTATAAAAAGAGTCATCCTCGAGCAAAGAGGTTTTAGTTTAGAATTTGATAGGCCTTACAAGGAGAAATTTAGCACTAAGTCTTCCCCAATCTAATGGATGAGTTAATTATTCTTTTTTATGATTTAGGTTTTATATTGGCCTCTCTCTTATTTTTTGTAAGATATTTTTTTAGGGGAAGGATAAACAGAGAACTTCTAAAGAGATTATGCCTCCCTAAGAGATTAATTTCTTATTTAGAAGCAAGACAAAGACCAATTTGGCTTCACGCGGTAAGCGTAGGAGAGGTAGCCTCTTTAAGAGAACTTATAGAGCGCTTAAGTAATTTTTATCCCCAATATCCTCTGGTAATTTCTACAATTACTCCTCAAGGGAAAGAGTTAGCTTGCAAACTTTATAAAGAGAAAGCCTTTATTTTTTATCTTCCCCTAGATTTGAGCTTTATAATAAAAAGGGTGGTAAAACAGATTAATCCTAGAATATTCTTAGTAGTTGAGACTGAGATTTGGCCTAACCTCTATTACTTCTTAAGCAAAAGAAATATACCTATAATTATTCTTAACGCTAGGCTATCTGAGAGAAGTATTAAATTTTATAGGTTAGCCAAGTTTCTCTTGAGGAGAGTTTTCAATAAGATAAGTTTTGTAGCTGCCCAGGATGCTGTATCTTCTCAAAGGTTTTTGGAATTGGGGCTAACTCCTTTTAGGCTAAAACTTACTGGGAATATGAAGTTTAGCACCAAAGCTTTTTCAGAAGCTAAACTTTCTGAATTCAAAAACCACTTTCAGAAGTTAGTAAAAGAAGAAGAAATCCTTTTTTTAGCGGGGAGCACCCATCCTCCTGAAGAGGAGATAATTTTAGAGACTTATAAGATTCTTAAAGAGAGTTATCCTCAGCTTAGACTTTTAATCTGTCCCCGCCATATAGAAAGGAGTCAAAAAATTTCACAGATAGTGGAAAGATTTGGCTTTAAGCCTCTCTTGCTAAGCCGGTGGGCTGAGAGAGAAACTTTAGAACTCTCTAAAGATGAAGTATTTATTTTAGATACAGTAGGGGAGCTTATTTATTTTTACAGTTTAGCTGATATTGTATTTGTAGGAGGAAGTCTTGCCAAATACGGAGGGCACAATATCTTAGAGCCAGCTTTTTTCTCAAAACCTATAGTTGTTGGTAAATATATGTTTAACTTTCAAGAGATTAAAAAAGTATTTTTGGAAGAAGGAGCTTGCATAGAAGTAAAAAGCAAGAAAGAGTTTTTATCAGTTCTTTTTAAATTAATAGAGGATAAAGTTCTAAGAGAAGAGCTGGGCAGAAGAGCAAGAAATATTTTAGATAAGTCAAAAGATACTCTTAAGGAAAATTTTGAGATTATAAAGAATTTTTTGGAGTATGTTAATTAGAAAATATTATATTGATTTAGTAGAGGGGCGGAAAAGAGGCCCTTTGGCTTTTGGAATTAAAATGTTTTTATTCCCCCTTTCTCTACTTTACGGTTTAATTATTAATTTGAGAAATTACCTTTATGATAAGAAGTTTCTTAAAAGCAAAGTTTTTAAGATTCCTGTAATTAGTATAGGTAATTTGACTTGGGGAGGGACTGGAAAGACTTCTTTAGTTATAAAGTTAGTTTTGGCCTTAGCTGAATTTAAAATAGCAGTATTATCTCGAGGTTATGGCCAGGATGAGATTAGCTTAATTAGGGGACATCTAAGAGATACCAGCTCCCAGTTGTTTGTGGGTAAAGATAGGTTAAAACTATTAGAGAAGTTAGATTCTTGTTATGATTTAGTCTTGCTTGATGATGGGTTTCAGTACCGCCGAATTAAGAAAGATTTAGAAATCGTTCTTGTTAATGGGAAAGACTCAATAGGAAAGAATTTTTTTATTCCTTTGGGTAAATTGAGAGAGCCTCCTAAAAGTCTTAGGAGAGCAGATGTAGTCATTATTATGCACTCTTTAAATAGAAAAATAGAGGCTTTTTTAAAAAAGATTAACCCTCAGTTAGAAGTATTTTTTGGAAGGTATTTATCTTTAGGTTTAAGAGATTTGCAAGGCATTGGTTATTCTAAGGAAGAATTTTTAAATAGAGAGTTTGCCTGTTTTACAGCTATTGGCTGGCCTCAGAGCTTTTTAGATTCTTTGGAAGAGTTAGGACTTTCCCCAAAACTTAAATTTATCTACCCCGACCATTATGAATTAAAAGAAGAGGAATTCCGAAAGATAGAACAGAGGTGTTTATCTCTGAATATTAGAGATTTGATAATTACCAGTAAAGACAGAGAAAGGTTTTGCTTTTCTACTTCTCTTTCTATATTTATCTTAGAGGTAGATTTAGAGATAGAGAATTATCAAAAGCTTCTAGAGCTGATTAAACAGAGAGTTAAAAAGAGGAACCACTCTTAATAAGCAGGATTTATGTGGGGTTCTAGATTGGGAGAGCTTCTGGCAGGGTTGGGCTGGGGTGAGTTTCTCTTAAGGATTTTAGAATTTAGGACTTTTTAGAGGATAGAATGTACTGGCTAATAAAGGCTTTAAGTAAGTCTCTTTGTATTCTGCCCCGAGGATTCTCTTTAAAGATAGGAGAGGCCTTAGGGCATTTATTCTATATTTTTTCAAGAAAAAATAGGGCCCAGGCTTTAAAGAATATAAGACTAGTTTTTCCTGATAGTTCTTTCTCAGAGGTTATAAATATAGCTAAGAGAAGTTTTAAGAGTTT
>CAZSAI010000126.1:0-3153 GCA_964604895.1 uncultured Planctomycetia bacterium | reverse complement strand
CGGCTTTGAGTCTCATCATCTACTATTAAGATTTTTGTCATATCTCCTTCTATACAAATACTCAATAAGCTCAGTCATATCAGTTATTTTTTTCTATATCCTCATTAGGTATCTCAATACCAAAAGCCTCTTCCAAAGCTATAGTTGCCTCCACGGTTCTAAAGAGTCGAAACTTAAGTCTTCTGCAAAGTAGGTATTTAAGGTTATTTTTCGGGGGATTTCTAATTTTCCCCATAAAAATTTTGTTATCTTATCAAAAAGAGCTTTCTTTTTCTTCTCCAGAATTAAATTTCTCTTTCTTTTAAAAAAACCACATCTATATTGTTTTTAAAATTACTCTTTCTCAGCAAGAGTTTCTTTCTTTAACTTCCTCAAAAAACTATCTATCTTTTTTATCCTCTCTAAGGCTTTGTCCGAAGAACGTTTAATATCCGGAGGAGTTCCTTTCTGGAAGGTCAATTTATAGAAAAGCTTGATTAAAGAATTTATAAGCCTGATAAACCAATTAGGAAGAAGTAAAATATTGCTTATAGCTACAGCTATAACTTGTAAGTCATTCCTTATGTGGTGGTCTATTAACTCCCAAACTAAGGGATGGATACTAATGTTTTCTTGAGCTATCTTCTCATAAAGTTTTTCTTCTTGAGGTAAGGGGTTAGCCATAACAAACTCCTTTCTTAGTAGAAAGTAGAGATTAGCTGGTTAACTCCTCAATTAGCTGATGGATTTCTTCAGCTGTAGAAGGCTTAAAAATGTATTTATAAATCCCTAATTTTTGGGCTTCTTGAATTTTGTCTTTCTCCTCAATCCTTGAGAGCATAACACAGATTACATCTTTATCTATTTCTCTTATTTTTCTTAAGAGCTCTACCCCATCATAGGGAGAATAAGGAAGATGTACATCAATAATACAGGCATAAGGCCTTTCTCTTTTAAATATCTCAAAGCCTTCTGCTGTATCTTGGGTAGTAAATACCTTTGCTCCTTTCCTTTCTAAGAAGTCCTCCATAAACTCTAAGATTCCTTCTTCGTCGTCTACTACTAAGATTTTTCTCTCACCAACCATAGATTTCCTCCTCTCTTCCAAAAACAGCCTCCTCTTACATCTCTAATATCTTCTTTAACTTCCTCTTCAAAAAAGGCAGTTCCCTCTTTATAACATCCCAAACTATCTCTAAATCTACACCAAAATACTCATGGATTAGTCTATTCCTCATATCTATAACATCCCGCCATTCTATATTAGGATATTGGCTTCTTAGTTTATATGGTATCTTTGAGGCTGCCTCTCCAATGATTTCTAAATTCCTTACTACAGCATCCTGCTTTTCAGAATCTTTAAGAAATTTAGGGAAAGAAATATTTCTAGTATATTTCTCTATCTTCTCTATTGCCTCTAAGATATGGGTAAGGTAGACCTTATAATCCTTCAAGATACTCTGCCTCTTTTAGAACATAGGGCCTTATATGGGGGCTTAAGGAATTCAAGGTAACTAAATCTACTCTTTTTTTTAATATCTTCTCAAGTTCTCTGGCTAAATAAATATAACTTCTAAAACTAGGCTTCCTAAACTCTACAAGAATATCTATATCTGTAGCTTTTCCTTTATTCCTAAGGGAAGAACCAAATATAGCTAACTTTCTTATTCCATATTTAGAAAAAATATACTTATGCTTTCTGATTAACCTCTTTACCTGAGAGCTTTTCATCTTTATCCTTCTTTTCCTTAACTATTAATTTAAATACTATCATAGATACTGCCCCGGGTCAATGCCTTAAGCTTCCTCAGCAATAGGCAACTCCACATAAAAGGTAGCACCTTTTCCTTTTCCTTCAGACTCAGCCCAGATTCGGCCTCCGTGGTTTTCTACTATTTTTCTTACCCGGGCTAAACCCATGCCGGTTCCTTCAGTTGAGGCTTTAGTAGTTACAAAGTCTAAGAAGATATCTTCTAAGAGGGCTTTTTCAATGCCATAGCCATTATCTTGAAAAACAATTAGGAAGCTCTTAGGTGAGTTTCGATATACTTTTAAGGTTATTATTTTAGGACCTTTATTGTATTTTACTGCGTGGAGAGCATTTATAAAGATATTAACTAACACCTCTTCTAAGTGAATCTTATTTCCTTCTACAGGAATCCCCCATTCTATCTCTTTATTAAAGATTATCCCTTCATACTTTATTTGGGGTGAGACTATATCTAAGAAGCCTTCAATTACCTCATCCATAATAAGTAGGCTAAATTCACCAGTAGTTTGGGAAGAAAACTCCCTTACTGACTTAATCATCTTAGATATCCGGGTAAGGTCCTTCTGGATTCTCTGAGACTTTTTCTCCAAATAAGCCTCCTCTTGCGGAGAAAGCCTTCCCTTAAAAGAGTCTATTTTAGATTTAATCCCCTCAGCTGCAAAGAATACAGCCATTAAAGGATTATCTATCTCATGAGCCATAGAGGCTGAGAAGTGGTCCATAGCCCTCTGTCTTCTAATTTGTTCCTGCTGGGCTAGTCTTATCTTTTCCTCCTGCCAAAAGAGGCAGTTTTCAATGGCTAAAGAGACTTGAGAAGATAGGGTATCAAAGACAGTTAAATCATCTTCGGTATACATTGTGTTGTTAAGTTTAGGGCCTAAGAGGAGAAAGCCATAAAGAAGCTTACCTCTAAAACAGGGTATAGAGAGACTTTCTGAAGGAAAAGGAAATTCCTTTACCAATAAAGGAGCCTTCTGAGAATAGAGAGCTTTCACTAAAGAAGAAGTTTTAGGAATAGTCTCGGGCAAAGAGAAATATTTTTTAAAGTACTTGTATTTTAGAAGATAAAAGGGGCTATTGTCTTTGTCTTGAGAGATTAAATAAAGTCCTAAGAATTCAGCTCCTACTATGCGGAAAACTCTTATGGCAATAGCTCTTAATAAGCGGTCTAACTCCCTTATCTTAGTCATAGTCTTAGCTAACCTTTGAAGGGTATGTTGATAACGCCTCTGTTGTCTTAAAAGAAGTCCTTCTGCTCCTCTTCTTAAGCAGTTATATATGAAAGGACCTAAGGAAGCTAAAAGGATAGCTGAAGTTATAGGCAGATACCAGAAAGAAGTTCTCTTAAGAAGGTAACCCCACCAAAAAGGAAGGATTAAAACAAAACTATAGACAAACAGAAA
>CAZSAI010000125.1:0-3169 GCA_964604895.1 uncultured Planctomycetia bacterium | reverse complement strand
TACACTGGCCTAAATCTATTAAGCGGGGTATACCCTCAATATCTCCTAAATCTAAATCATTTATCCGGTATTTCCCACAGGCAAGGGTTAAGACAACTGTCTCTTTAGGTAACTGTTTTACAAATTCCCGGTAATAGCTGTTTTTAGGATTAGGGCAATCGCATCCTCCTACTAAAAAGAAATGTTTTATCTTAGCTTTAGATATTAACTCCTTAATTTTATCTGCTAAAGACAAAATTGTTGCCTTACCAAAACCTGTTTTCAGTCTAATATTTCCTATTTCTTTTTCTACTTCAGGAAGCTCTTTTACTTTTTCTAAAATCGGACTAAAATCATAACCCTGGATATGTTTTACTCCCGGCAGTCCTGTAACTCCCATAGTAAACATTCGAGCTCTGTAGTCTTCTTTAGGAATAAGCACGCAGTTAGAAGTCCCCAAGATTGCAAAAGGATATTTAGAGAACAACTCCCTCTGGTCATGCCAAGCTCTTCCTAAATTACCTACTAAATGCTTATATCTTCTTAGGAGGGGGTAGCCATGAGCAGGAAGCATCTCAGAATGAGTATATATATTCAGACCTTCTTTCTCCGTCTGTTTCAGAAGCTCCTCAAGAGCCTTCAGACTATGACCGGTAACAATTATACCTTTCCCCTTTTTAACTGTAGTCTCAACTTCAACCGGGGTGGGTTCTCCATAACTTTCTATGTGAGCCTTCTTAAGAAGCTGCATAACTTTCATATTCATTCTTCCTGCCTCTAAAGAAAAATCAATAAATCTCTGAAAATCAAAATTAACATTAGTAAGAGTTGAATAAAACCCTTCAGCTAAAAAATGTTCAACTTCAGAATCAGTATAACCTAGTTCTTTAGCATGATAGAGGTAAGCTGATATCCCTTTAATTATAAAGAGCAAATTATCTTGGAGCTTAGCAAGGGTAGGTTTTTTGCCACAAACACCATTTAAAGTACAACCCCTCCCTTGAACAGTCTGGGAACATTGATAACAAAACATTTTTAAATCCTGCATCAGAGCTCCTTTCTAAAAAATTTCTCAATAGCTTGTGTATAAAATTCTCTGCAAACCTTATCTGAATATCCACAGATAACACAACAACTTCCTGAAGGTGAAGAAATCCTTTTTTGGCAGTAAGAACATTCATAAAAAGTAAGGCACTTATCTTGGGGGATCTCTACCTCTTGAATAAACCCACAAAAAGGACATTTTAGATTTGCCTTATCTAAAGAGGCCTCTAAAAATCTTATACCTAAAGTTTTTATGGTATCTCTAGTATTTCTAAAAGCAGACAAAATCTCCTCTTCTCTACCCTGAATTAAACCTGGGTCATCAATAGGGAAATGAAGCTCTTTGTAATTTCCAGGAAAGGAAGGACAGTTTGTGTATACCGAATCACAAACAGTTATCACATAATCAAATCTATCATTTTCAAACTCTGAGACACTTTTTGAATAGAGTCCTCTTGAATCCAAACCTATCTCATCAAGCACTCTATACACATTAGAATTAACCCCGCAAGGGCTTATCCCTGCACTTTTCACATCAACTCTATCTTTACCCAAGTGCCTGAATATTGCCTCAGCCAGTTGACTCCTTACCGAATTATGAGCGCATAAAATCAAAATTTTCATTTAGCTCTTTCCTTTTTTAAAGAGACTTCTTGTAGGTAAAAACCTATTAGAGGAGAGTTCAACTTTAAAACTTAATCTCCTTTTATTAAGAGAAGAACCAAACCATTATCCTTTGGGTATCTTCAGTCTCTCCTTTCTTCAAATTATCTAGTATTGGCTCCCATAATTTAAAGAGTCAATTCTTTTGAGTTCTGCCATAACCCATGTATATTGCAATAAGATAAAGCCAAAATTACCCCTGGCTTTTCAGTCTTAAAAGAAAAATTTATCTTTGGCTCAGTATAAATTGTACTGGTATTAGGCCCCTGAACTGAGGCACCATGGGTTAAAAAATCAACCCTCACAATTTGATAGGGAAATTTCTCTCCTGTGGGTAAAAAATAAACTTCGATACAACCTATATGATGTTCAGCAGTATTAGGATGAGGCATCTTTTCTCCCACACTAACCTCGATTTCTAAAACCGAATCTTTCTCCCCCAAGAAAGTGATTACCGGGGTATGTTTCTCTCTACCCCAATCTCCTTTTTGAACTAAACTTCCAAAATCTATCTCTGCCTCCCTTCTCTTCATTAAAAATAAAAGTGGCCAAATCACCCTTATCAAGATTTGTCTCAAAAATGTTTTTTTAAAAACTCCTTAAACTCCTGAGGATATTCTATCCTGGCTCTACCTGCAGAACACTTATCTATGCTTTCTATTATAGGAGGCAGTCTCTTATAAGGAATACTTACTAAAAGCTTATCTTTCTCTAAATTACAAAGTCTTCTGGCGGTATAGTCATAAAAAGAGATATTTGCCTCCTGAGAAGTTAAAGGATAGGTTATCGCCATCCTACAGGTAGGACCTCCAATTTTTATCTTAGGCATATTGCCATCAATAAAAGTTAAAAGCGTCAGAATCCTGCAAGCCTGCTCAGGATTACAGAGAAATATAACTAGTTCTGGCTGAATATCCATATCCTCCCAAGCCTGGAGGATAAAATTCTTGTCAGAATTATCCGGGACATCTTCCATCTGAGATAGCAAATTATCTAAAGCTGAATAGTCAGAAAACAACTTTTCTCCTTCTACTACAAACTTCTTAATCATTTCTATTGTCTTGGGATTATCTATCTTCTGAAAACCTAAATGCCAGCTAGCCCCAAAACAGGCATTATTTTCTTTAGCCAAAACTATTTTCTTCTTCTCTTTAGCTACATCTATTATGGCTTTACATATTCTTACCTTTTCCTTGGGAAAATCGAGTTTCTCTGTAACTTTTATACCTACTGGGCTATCTTCCAGCCCTAGAACTTCCTTAAAAAGATAAACCTTCTCTTTTTCTCTATTCATAATCTTCTTGGGGGTTGTAGCCTGCTTCTTTTATAGCTTTTAAAATTTTTTCTTTGTTTATCTCTCCCTTAACCTTTACTATTTTACCTCCTACATCTACACTCACTCTTTCTATACCTTCTAACTTAGACAATCTTCCTTCTAAAGTTAGTTTACAACTCTGACAATGAATATCAGGAACCTCTATGG
>CAZSAI010000124.1:0-3199 GCA_964604895.1 uncultured Planctomycetia bacterium | reverse complement strand
AATAAATTTGCCCAATCGTAAACAAACCTAAACCAAGCTGAGTTTCTATCTAAAAACTCAAGCATTAAATCAACCCCTCTACTACTCCTTACTCTAATATAATGGATAGTTCCTTCTTTGAAAGGCTGAAAGACTAATCCATATTTCTCTAAGCCCTCTCTATAATGTTCTCTCAATTCTAAGAATCTTCTTTCGTTTTTGAAGTAGTAAGAGGCTGCCTCCTGCATAAGGGCAGTACTCCAGGGATATTTATGGATACCTAGAAGAGTCCTTTCGTCAAAAAGCACAAAACCAATCCCTATATCCCTAATCCGACTCAAATTGCTGAGGTAATTATTTATATAGTAAAAATAAACTCCTGGATATCTATTCCTAAAACTTCTAACTTTTCTCCCTAATCTTCTATATACCTCTGGGTCTGCAACTTCTCCTAATCTAATCTTTTCTCTCTCTTCTATAATTCCCTTCAAACCGTGGTAAAACTCATCTCTCACTCTCAGACGAATAAGATACTTCCCTATCTGCCAGACTCCATAAATTAATAAACCTATTCCTAGAACTACCCCTAAGATTTCTAGAAGAAGGACACCTTCTTTTAGTCCAAAAACTAATCCTGCTGTGGCTATACTTCCAATCCCTTTCCCGACTCTTTTTTGAATCTCATCTTGCAAAAATATGCCCTTTTTCTCTTCACCCTTAGAAAGAACAGAGAAAATCTCCTCTGCTAATTCCCCTGCTTCTTGAATATTTTCCTCTGCTGTACTTAGGTCTCTGAGTTCGTGCTCTATTACTCTTCTCAAGAGAGCAGGTTCTTGAAGATTAAGGAGAAGGATTATTAACCCTAAAGGAAGAAAAATTTTTCTTCCTTGGGTAGTAGCTATTAAAAATCGCTTATCTGACTCATACCAGATAAAAGGAGGAGAATTATTATTTATGTCTGATTCCGGTAAGATTATGCAGATATTTTCTTTATTGACTAGCCTAGCAATCTCAGAATATTGTTCTACTTGGTTTCTTATATATATAGGTAAGCTCTTATAAGAGCTTAGGCGGTTGGTACTTTGGGCTTTTTGTAATACCTCCAAAGTCTTTTTCTGAGCAGGACTCTCGATTGAGCCTTGAGGGGAATAGATACCTAAACCGCAAGCGAGAGAGGGCTTTTTTAGAGGAGTATATTCTAAATTATGAGCTCTTGCTACTGCTTCTTGAGTAAGCCTTCCTTGGTAAATATTTATCCCACTTATCAATTCTGGATATTCTCTTAAGGCTGAAACTAATCCTTTAGTTAGGGCTAAAGTATATTCTAAAGTAGCCCTTTCCAGCTCTCTTGAGGCAATATCTCCTACTAAAGCCGGCATATTAGCTACAGCATACCTTATATTTCCAAACTCATCTAAATATACAGGGCTCTCATGGGTAGTGGGGATTGAACCCCAAATATTTCCTCCCTGATCAACGGCTACATCAATAATCACCTTTCTTCTCTTCTTTAAAAACCTCGGCTTAGAGATTTCTCCAAGAAGAGGCTTATCAATAAGAAGAGGAGCTCTTTCTCCCTGAATATATACTGCTCCAATAATTACTCTTGCCTTCTTTAAGACTCTAAATATAGCTCTTCTATTTTCCGAAGATAAAATCTTTACCTTATTCCCAAAAATACCTTTAAGTTCTCTAATTCTTTCTTCTTTCTTTTCTATAATAAAAACTTTTGCTCCTACTTCTACCAATAACTCTGCTGCTGAAGTTCCTACTACCCCTCCTCCTAAAATAACTACTTCTAAAGGAAACTTGCCTCTTATCTGAGGATAACCTCTTATTAATTTCTCTATATTCGACCTCTTATAAATAACTCTTTTCTTTTCTACTTCAGCCTTAGATAAAACCACCGCCCAGTAAGAAGCAAGTCTCCCTGCAACTTCACTCATAGGAGAAAGGAGAGGAAACTTACCTTCCCTTTTCACTGTCTCATATCCTATAGCTGTAAGACCAGCCTCCATAAGTTCTTCAGTCAATCTTTTGCTTGAGGCAAGGTGAAGATAGGTAAATAATATATGGTGGGGCCTTAAAAACCCTACTTCCTCTTCTAAAGGCTCTTTTACCTTCTTTATTATATCTGCCTCAAAATAGACCTCTTGAGCAGTCTCTAAGACTTCTGCTCCAGCTTCTCTATACTGACTATTACTAAAGCCTGCATTTTTGCCTGCTTCCTTCTCTACTACCACCCTTACTCCTTCTGATACTAAACTCTTCACGCCTTGAGGGGTTAGTCCTACCCTTTTTTCTCCTGGTTTTATCTCTTTGGGAACTCCTACTGTCTTATAAAAAGAGTTTATAACTCTACTTTTCAAATCACCTCTTCTCGACTCAGGAAATTCTTTCACTACTACTTCTTGAGCTCTTAGTTCTATAAACCCTCCTTGGGTTTGATAGCGTTCTCGATAATACTTAGCAAGACCTAAATCTATAGAAAAGATTCTGTTTCTTACATTTACTATCTCTTTTAAAGGGTGGTGACCTACAATCACTCTCTTTACCCCTAGCTCTTTTAAAAACTTCTCCAAAACCCCTTCTCTCCTTAGGCTCTGAGCCCAAGAATCCCCTCTGCTAAATCCTCGAACCCAAAGGATAGAAAAATCCCACCTCAACTTTTCTAAAATTCCCACTCTAGAACTAGAGGAAGAGAATCTTTCTTGCATATCCTCTAAGTCTTTTATACTTAATAAAGGCTCACCCCAAATACTTATTGGGATACCAGCATGGACATATAAAGTCCCTTGCTCATCTATATAGAAAAGTTTTAAATTTTTTCCCATCCATTCACACATTTGCCTTAACAGCGGCTCCTTCTTAGCCACATAAAAATAATCTCTCCCTACAAATAGCTGAGAGTCTAAGAGAGGATTTCTAAAATTATCAATTATTTCTAATTCCTTAAGTACTCTCCAGCCTCCGTTTTGAAGCCAAAGCATCTGGACCATCTGATTACCTGATTCTATAGCCTCTATAAACAAAGCCTCATGATTTCCTAATAAGGCTACTGCTTTTTTGTTATCTGCTAATTCTCTTACTCTATTAAACACCTTTATCCCATCAAAATCTCTATCTATATAGTCTCCTAAAAATATAAATCTCACCTTAAGCTTGTTTAAATCCACCCCTTGCTCAACAAGCCCTCTTTTATGGTCTAATTCTTCTACAT
>CAZSAI010000123.1:0-3214 GCA_964604895.1 uncultured Planctomycetia bacterium | reverse complement strand
CTCTTTATAATGTTTCAGGCGGTTTTCTTCTTGAGCTTTCTCTAATACTTCTTTAGTTTTAGCCTGGGCAGGTGTATCCATCTTACCTCCAAAGGCATAAAGACCTAAACCGCAGGAAAAATAAGAATCATGCTCTATGCCAAATAATTCTTGTTTTAGAGTATTATAAATTAAGGAAAATAATTCCTCATAAGAAGTAGTTTCTTCCCAAGGATCGGGCAACTCTTCCCCGAACCTCTCTATCAACTCTAAAGATAGGTGAGTAAATAAAATAATTTTTCCTTGATATTCAGGATAATTCTCTCGAATATAACTTTCCACATTTTCATCTGCTACGATTACTAAGTCGGCTCTCTCTAATAAATTCTTACTAAGCTGGGTAACCCTAAAGTTTTCAAGAATACTAGAAGGGACTCCTTTTTTCAGACAGAGCTCAATTAAAGAAAGGAGCGGATGAGTCCGGGGATCTGTGCTTATCCCACAAGAGTCTACAGTAACATTTAAAAGGCCAAACTCCTCTATTAGCCCCTTAGCAATTACTTCTATAAGAAAACTTCTATTGAGATTAAGAGCGCAAACAAAAAGAATATTGACTGGCTCTCCTTCTTTAATATCTAACCTTGCCCTTTGAAGACTTATCTTACTAATCAATAATTTAGTTAGCCGGTCTATCTTCTTTAATAAATCTTTCCTTTCCTCTATATCTACCTCTCTCTTTAAAGCTTCTATCAACGAAGACAATCTATTTAATAATTCTTCAATCTCACTTTCCAAAAATTCCTCCCATTTTGCCTTTATCTTCTTCCAGCAAGAATCTTTAATACTTACATCTCTAAGAATAGAGGAGCCTCCTATAAATACTCTTTCTGTGTCGTATAGATAGAGGTATTCGGGAACAGACCTATTGAAGTCAAAACTACACTGGGGCCTTACTAATTTCTTAAACTTCTCAATAAAATTAACCATTTGGGCTATATTTCTTTGAGCTGAGTTGCACCTATCCTTTGAAGCTTTACCAAATCCTTTTTCTAAAAGAGCGCTTAGATTTAAGAGAGTAACTAGGCCATTAAAAAATATATGTTTTACTATTTCCTCTATTAAAGCATTTACTTCTTCCTTAGAAAGGGCTAAAGGAGAAAACTTTTTTCCAGATTTAAACAAAACCACATTAGTCTCAAATCTAGTAGTTAGATTCAAATCAACTTTGCTAAGAGTCTCTCCTCTTTTTTCTTCCCATTCTTCTATTAACTCTGCGCCGCTAATTTCTCTTTCCAAACCCTTAGCTTCTCCCTCAGTAGTAAAAATTATCCCTCCTTCTTTTACTAAGGAAAGAATATTATTAATTACTAAGTGAGGGCATCTTCCTTTATCTATCCCTCCAAAAAGGTCTAAGGCAAAAATAACATCAAAAAGAGAGATTTGAGATATATCCTCAATTATCAGATCCTCAGCTTCTTTATTTAGGAGGAGAATTCTTCTTTTAGCCTCATAAGAAGCTTCCTCCTCTATTACCCTTCTTGCCATATTAAATATGTAAGTATCTCTCTCTACCAATACAACCTCTGCTCCCAGCTCAGCCTCATATATTGCTAAAAGAGTCTCTTGAAAGCTTAGACCTATGTGGAGAACTCTTATCCCTTTCCGGATCCGGTAGTGGTTTAATAAAGAGGAATAAAATCTCTTTAGCTTATCAGAACCCCAAGGAAGCTCTTGAAATAACTCTGCTGGAGAAGGCTTATCTGCCGAATCCTTAGAAAAACAA
Organism: uncultured Planctomycetia bacterium; assembly: GCA_964604895.1. Classification (GTDB taxonomy): domain Bacteria; phylum Omnitrophota; class Gorgyraeia; order Duberdicusellales; family Duberdicusellaceae; genus Duberdicusella. The sequence continues at coordinate 1,452 of CAZSAI010000123.1, read as the reverse complement.
AAGGAAAAATTTTCATTAGCCCCAGAAGAAGCAAAATGCATCTCACCGGAGGCATTATTCTCAACCGCTCTTATAGGAAAGGCCACTGTAGCTAACAAAATCACTGCATCTGAGCCACTATAATATATATCAAGAATATAATATCCTTTCTCTAAATCATAACTTCTTAACAGTGCTCCACAACTATAAATGGTTCCAGGAACCCATCCCTTAATTTCGTATTCTTGCTCAGGTTTAAGAAGAGGTTCAGTAGTAATAAAGCTCTCTGGATTTTCTCTGTCAGTTAAAAGTAACCTTATATCATAATATTTTCTCTTCCTACTAACTTCTTTAGCTCTATGGTAAAGCATAAGATTAAAGGGTTTCTTCCCAGAAATTTCAGGAAGACCTGCCACATAAGTACAAGGCCCTATCCAACCTTCTTGAGGAGAAACTCGCATATATAAACCTCTATCTCTCCAGGGCCCAGCCAAACCTTCTTTTGATACTGCCAGACGGATTGTAGACCTACCATTCTCATCAGGTCTGTATAATGCATACCATCTTTTATTTGCCGGCTCGCCAAAAACAGTAAAATTTTTTATATTCTGTTTAGCATAAGGCCCATCAGTTATAAGTCTTCTGAGTCTAGTCCAATTCCAGTTTTTTTCTCCTTGGTGAATATTTCTGATAAATCCTTGAGTATCATGAGTAGTTAAAGCTGAATAATAGGATATCCCTCCTCGCTTATTTCTTATTACTACCGTAAGATAAAAATAGATAATCCCCTCTCTCTCAATAACCCTTGCATCCTCTAAAGCTAAAACTTCCTCTCCATAAGGGATCAAATTCTTATCATCGGGCCTAAGCATTTCTTTATCAATGGGGATAACTTTGCTTTCTCCCTCAGAGCTAAATTCATGAAGATAAAGACCTATCTCTGAACGATAAAGGCCTATGGTTACTTCTCTTATGGTTCTTCTTACAAATAAAAAACGCCTCCCTTCCAAAGCTAAAACCCCTGCATTCAAAACATATTCCTCACTATCTTTATTGGGAGAAAGGATTACTCCTTTCTTTTCTACCTTTTCAACTCTTATCTTGAAAGGAGCAGAAGAGTGCTCTTCTAAAATAGATTTGTCCCCATTTATAATTACACAAGCTAAAACTAGGTGGGCAAAGTAAGCATTTAATTCAAATATGGGCCCTTTTCTGCATTTATATAGATCTAGCTCATCCTCAAAACCGCTGATACTATAGAATTGCCTATCTAATCTCTCTGTCATTGAAGCCATCTGGGGTATCATATGGGAAGAGGCAACTAAGGTAGATGTATTATTATTCCCCAACAGAATGTTGAATGCCGCTTCCAATAAAAGAGGTATTGTCCCTTCTCCAGTATCTATGAACCTTACCTTTGCTTTTCCAATATCTTGTAGCTGATTATCGGATTCTAAAATTTGTCTTGCCCTT
>CAZSAI010000122.1:0-3215 GCA_964604895.1 uncultured Planctomycetia bacterium | reverse complement strand
TTCTCTTTCCTAAATATATCCCTTTATTATCCATAAATATCTTTATTGCCTTTATGAGGTTTTCAAAATTATCTAAAGGCTCCCCTATCCCCATAAAGACAATATTAGTAATCTTTTTAGGCGCTATTAGGTCTTTAACTTCTAAAAACTGATTTATAATCTCTGAGACTTCCAAATTTCTCTTAAAACCATCTAACCCGCTAACACAGAACTTACACTTATATTTACAACCTACCTGTGTAGATATACAAAGAGTATTTCTCTCCTCTTCAGGGATTAAGACCGTTTCAATTAACGAACCGTCCTTAAGTTTAAATAAGAACTTCTCTGTTCCATCAGAAGAAACTTTTCTCTTTTTTAATTCTAATCTTGAAAAATAAAAATTCTTATTTAGATACTCTCTCAATCTCTTAGAAAGGTCGGTCATCCTAGAAAAATCCTCTATCCTCTTCCTATAAACCCAGGTAAAAATCTGAGTGGAAGAAAATTTAGAAAACCCCTTCTCTAAAAGAAGACCTTCTAAGTCTTGGCGTGTTAGTGCCTTAACGTCTATCATTGGACTGGTTGGGCCTAATTACTCTAAAGTAGCCTTCTTTAAGATTGCCCAAGGAGAACTTACCCATTCTAATTCTTTTAAGATCTAAAACCCTAAAACCTAAAGAAGAAAATAGCCTTCGTAGATGACGCTTTTTGCCTTCAGTTACTACTACGGCTAACTCCGTCTTATCAGGATAAACTTTCTGGATAGTTATATTTTTCACTTTTAATAAGTCCTTCCCCTCTTTTATCCCTTGGCAAGCTTTATTTATATTCTCTTTACTGAACAGCCCCTTTACTAGGAGCAAATACTCCTTTTCCACCTCAAATTTAGGATGAGTATACTTATAACAGAACTTTCCATCATTGGTAAGTAAAAGCAGGCCCCGAGAATTTTTATCCAACCTTCCTACTGGAAAGAGATTTCTAAATTCTTTAGGCAAAAGCCGATAGATAGTATTTTTAGCAAACTTATCTTTTCGAGTCACAATAAAACCCTTGGGTTTATTAAGAACAATATAGGTATACTTGGACAACTCTATTCTTCTGCCTTTAACGATTACAGAATCTCCAGGGTTTACTCTATACCAAGGCTCTCTTATAATTTGACCATTAACAATAACTTTGCCTTCCCTTATAAGAATATCAGCCTTTCTTCGAGAAGAGTATCCTGAACTAGCAATATATCTATTAAGACGCATAATTTGAAATGAAAAAAAGAGGGAGTCCAAGGGCGGGCACAACAGAATTTTAAAAACTAAAATTTAAAGAAGCCTCTCCTCCAAAATAAGTAGTATCATTCTCCGGCCATTTCACAAAACCAGCTTTATATCTTATCCAACCACTCCCTTCCCAATGCATAACCCCTCCATAAAAACCTAGCTTTATGAACCAATTTTCAGTAAATTTATATCTACAGGAAGCACCCATTCTCCAAGTATAACCCTTATCTGCTCCTATTGTGAGCCCAGGAAAATCAGTATTTGTGGTCTCTACATCAAGGGGAAATACCCACTCAAAATTAAAACCCAAACTAAATCTCTCCTCGAAATCCTCTCCCAAAACTTTCTTAGCTCTAAAGGCTAGAAGAACACCGTAGGAATCAATTTTTTCTGTAACTGGAGTAGTAGTTAAAGGGACTCCCAAAACATTAAAATTACTCCTCCTCTGCCTTCCCCAAGAGGCTCTAATCCCTAAATAAGGCTCTAAAGTATCAGCTAAAAGAAAATTCTTGGAAGGAAGTTCAAAGATATAGCCTATATAACCATCTATTCTACTCCAGCCGTACTTTAATTTATTGGTTTGATAATTAATCCCCAAATCTGTATAATCCCATTTTTCCGTATCATCTCCTTTGCTAATAGGCATAACCCCTTTTATCCCTATAAAAAAATTGTTTTCAAAATTATACTCTCCTAAAGCTCTCAATACTATATTCGTGACTCTTGCTTCTGACTCTGTATGAAAAAGATTATGACTATCTACAGGGATATGCTCCTCATATTTCAAAGACTCTACTCCTACTCCTAAATCAAAGCTAATTTTTTTTCCTAAACTGCTTCTTAAAGGATAATTACATAAAACTAGCTTTCTTGGGAAAATAAAACTTTTCTCATACCTATCTAAAGCTTGAGAGATTTGAATCCTTCTTAAAGCCTCTTTTACTGAATCACTAATTGGAAGAGGAAAAGTAAAATTTATAGGGAAGATTGATAAGATAATAATTAAAATAAACTCCCTCACTTTCCAAATTTTATAAAAGAAAAAATTTCTTGTCAATGAATTTTTAGACATAAGTTCTATTATCTATTTAAGAAAATCTTCTTTCCAAAAATTAAGAAGAATTATTTTGAAAAAGAAGAAGCTAACTGAAGAAAGAAATTTCCAAAAGCAACTCCTTTCCTCATTAAATTAGCTATCTCTTCTTTTACTTCCTCTTCTAAAATTTCAGGTTTGCATTTAAAAAATGGGGTCTGAGGTAGAGGGATAAAGTGGTGAATATTGAATCTGGCTTGATAATCTTTAGCTAATCTTCTCATAAACTCTAAAGTCTTCCTTCTATCTTGGGAGGTCTCTCCAGGTAAACCAAAGATTATATCTATTACTGGCTTAAATCCATAGACTCTTAAGATTTTGACTGCTTCTGCCACATCTTGGAGAGTATGGGCTCTGTTTATTTTCTTTAACATTCTTTGGCTTCCTGATTGAGCTCCCAGAGTTATTTTTCTATTCTTTATATATTTCTTCAAAATCCCTACAACAGAAGGATACTCTACTATCTTCTTAGGAAATACTTCTGAGGGAAAATAGCCAAAACATATATTAAGCCCTAGACTCTGGAGCTCTTTCAAAAACACTTCTAAATACCTAACCTCTAGCCTTCCCTCTTTCTCCCCATAAGAGAGAGCATCGGGACTGATAAAATAAACTTCTTTTCTATTATATTTTTTAAGACAGCTAGCGTATCTTTTAATATACTCTATATCTCTTTCTCTAATTTCTCTAAATATATAAGGCGCCTGACAGAAAAAACATCTCTTTCTGCAACCCCTCCTTATCTCTATTGGCGAGAAAATTCCTCTCTTATAAGCAAAAGCAGGGTAACTATTAAAATCTCCTAAAGGAAGGGAGGGATTTAATTATTCTCTCCTTTAAATTTGTAGGAGAATCGTAAAAAG
>CAZSAI010000121.1:0-3280 GCA_964604895.1 uncultured Planctomycetia bacterium | reverse complement strand
AAAAATTACATCCTCTATAAAGTCTATTTTTAAAGGGGTCCTTTTTTTGATATCTACCGTATAAAATCTAACTCTGGCCTTACCTTCCACATTCAATTCATTTTCTAACCTTAACCTTTTTCCTAGGGGCTTACTAAATTCTGCAACTAACTTATTAATCTCAAAAGGGTTGTATTTGGGGGAAAAGAAATCCAAATCTTTAGAGAATCTATGTTTAAGATAAAATAATTCTAAAGCTGTACCTCCACTTAAAGCAAAGGTAGAAGGAAAAGCAGAAAATACATCAAGTATCTTTAATTGTGCTTTACGAATTGTTTTATCCATTTGAATTAGCTATACATTATAACCTATATCCAATATAGGTTATAGCCTATAAAATGTCAAGGATTTTTAAAAACCTATAGAATATAAAGAAGCACTTTTTATCAGACTATTTTTCTTTACAGGCCTTAGAAGTTAAGAAATGGCCTATCCTCCATTGAGGGTGAATTTAATCTTTAAGGGAGTTTTTAAAGAAGAGGATATTTCTTTTTGTATAATTCTCTTTCTGGATTTGTTTTGGTGGCGGCGAGCAGACTTGAACTGCTGACATAGCGGGTATGAGCCGCTTGCTCTACCAACTGAGCTACGCCGCCTTATTTTCCTTAGCTATTTTCTGATATACCTCAAGGAGAGGAATATTATACCTGGAAGCTATTTTTTTGCAATCTTCATATTCAGGGCTTTCTTTTATAAGTTTACCTCCTAAAAAACCTTGACGAAACCTTATCTTTCCCAAAGAGGTTTTCTTCTCTATAAACCTATCTTCTAATTTATCTCTACAAAGTTCAGAATATCTTATTCCAAAAGTAGTAGTATGTTTAAATATTATTCTTTCGATTTTATTTAAATCTGCTTTTTTTGTAAGAACAGATAAGATGAAAGAAGGCCTATTTTTTTTCATAACCACTGGGAGAATATAGACATCTAAAGCCCCTTTCTTAAAAAGAAGTTTCATTAAATACTCAAATATCTGAGGGTTTATATCATCTAAATTTACTTCTATTTTTAGAATCTTTTCTCTTACTAAATCTTCTTTTTTTCCTAAGATTATTCTAAGGAAATCAGGATTAGTAGGGTTAGAAAAATTACCTGCTCCATAACCAATCTTGTCTAAAATAAAATTTGGCTCTTCTTGAGGAAAATCTTTGAGGAGGGAGGCTGCCGTAGGAGTAATACTTTCATAGTTCCAATCAACTAATTTTACTTTTTTGTTCTTAAGCAAAGCCAGGGTTGCTGGAGCAGGTTTACTTAAGGGGAAAGATGAACAAAAACATTCCTTAATTTCCAATTCTTCTAAAGCTTGCCAAAAAGAAGTTATCTCAATTAAGGCATCAGGTTCCCCCAAGTGGTGGAATTTAAAGTCTTCTTTTCTGGCTCTATGAATCTTTTCTTCTACTCTTCTTAGACAAAAGTAGGTCTCTAAAGACATCTTCTTTACTTTTTTATCCAGTTTTGAGTTGATAATTAAAGATTTTATTTCAGAAAAAGAAAGATTTATATTTTTTTTGAATGAGAAAATAGCTTTATTTATTTTTATATGAGGTATCTGAACTCTTCTAAACCTAATCTTCAAACTTTTAAAACCCAGATTTCTGATTAGATTATCTAAAGAATTTTTTTTGAATCCTAAATCGATAAATGCTGAAAGAAGCATATCTCCCGAGGCCCCACCCACTAAATCAAAATATAAAATCTTACTCATTATTAGCAATAAGATGAGCCAAGTATCCTGCTCCTATGCCATTATCAATATTTACTACCCCTATTCCTGGTGAACAACTGTTAAGCATACCTAACAGAGAGGCTAAACCTTCAAAATGAGAACCATAACCTACGCTTGTTGGCAGGCCTATTATCGGAGGTCTAGCCATAGCTGAAATAAAGCTAGCCAAAGCTGCTTCCATACCTGCTACTACTATTATTACTTTAGAATTGTTTAGTTTATCCCTAAAGGGCAAAATTCTATGAAGCCCTGCTACCCCTATATCATAAATTCTCTCTACTTCATTCCCTAAAAGTTCTAAGAAGATGGCTGCCTCTTCAGCTACAGGAATATCTGAAGTTCCAGCAGTAACTATACTTATTTTCTTTTTAGTTTTAGAATATGACTTTCCTAAGAAACCAATGCGTGCTTCTTCAAAATATTTTAATTTAGGGAAACTTCCTTTTAAGACTCGATATTTTTTTTTATCTAAACGAGAGATAAGAATAAAATTACTCTCTTTTTGAAAATTAGAGATTATCTTCTTAAGTTGAGAAGGACTCTTTCCAAGCCCAAAGATGATTTCTGGAATACCTTTTCTTTTTTCTCTAAGATAATCCAGTTTAGCAAACCCTAATTCTATAAATCCCTTAATCTTCTGGGACATTTAAGTAAACAGGATTACTCCTAAAAGGACCAAAATAATCAGAAAAGATATGATGTAGAAGTCGTTGAAATAAAAGAAGTTATAAAGTTTTTCCCTAAAAGGGATTGTCTTCTCGGATATATTGAATTCCTTTTGAATTTTTTCTTTAAGTTTAAATATTTCTTCTTTTGGAAAACGCAAAAACTCTCCTCCTATCAGATAGGAAGGTATTTTCTTTCTTTTGGCTAAATCAATTACTTCTTTTTCAGTTATCCCCAAAATTTGAGAAACTTCCCTTATCGTGATTAATTTTTCTTTCATAATTTTTACTTTAATTACCTAGTACTTTCTTTTACCCAGTTTTCTATCCTGCTTCTTTCAAAAACCCACTTCTCTCCTTCTTTTAAAGCTGGGATTCTTCCTGAAGAAGCCCATTCTAAAATTTTGCTTTCTTCAATATCTAAGAAACGAGAGACTTCTCTAATATCCATTTTCTCTTGAACCATTCGGCAATTTCCTTCAAAGATAGCTCCTTCGTTTATTTGAAGTAGAGGTGTGGATATCTCACCTTCTACCACAGCAGTTGAGAGAAGAATCAATTTTTTCTCAGCAATAATAGTGCCTTTTACTTTTCCAGCTATATTGATAACCTCGCCTCGAATTTCAGCTTTTACCTCAGCATTTTTACCAATTTCTAAAGTACCTTTTGTTTTTAGGTCGCCTTCAAACTTTCCATTAATTCGCAAATTTACAGGGTCAGAGAATACTAAAGAACCCTGCATAGAAGCACTCACATCCAAAATCTTATCTTCGTCTTTCTTTTTAAGCATCTTAGCCTCCTAGTTTAAATTATGGTACCCTTTATTAAATTTATATTTAAATCCACAATG
>CAZSAI010000120.1:0-3305 GCA_964604895.1 uncultured Planctomycetia bacterium | reverse complement strand
CTCAAAAAAATTGAGGAATTTTATCTCTCGGAAGATAAAGATAGCCAAAATAAATGCAAGATTGGGTAGAGACTTAGTATTATTTCTAATAGAAGAAATCCGCAAGTTAAGACGCTGAGAGAAATTAATTTTTCTTTGGTAGGATAATTTTCCATAAGTTCTTTTAAAATAGAATAGGGATGATAAATATTCTTAGAAAAAAGAAGGATTTAGTTCTTCTAGGATTGGTTGTTTTGATTTCTTTTTTGGTCTTTTCAAAGACTCTTAGTTTTGAATTCATAAATTGGGATGATGACATAAATGTATATAAGAATGAAGTATTTAACCAACCTCGTTCTCTTCTAAATATTTGGTTTAGCTTTAGGCTTCCTAGTTATCTTCCTTTAGCTTATTCTCTGTTTTACCTTCAGTGGAAGCTGTGGGGAAGAGAGCCCCTGATGTTTCATTTTCTCAGTCTAGTTCTTCATGCCTTAAACATAATTCTTATATTCTATTTTCTTAAAAGAGTAGGTATGGGTTCTTTAGCTGCTTTTTTTATTTTACTTATCTATAGTATTCATCCAGCTCGTGTGGAATCGGTAGCTTGGATAACTGAACAGAAGAGCCTTCTTTCAGGAGTATTTATGTGGTTAAGTTTTTTGGCTTTTCTCAACTACAATAGAAAGAAAAGTACAATTGCTCTTTTAGGAGTAGGGATATTCTACCTGCTGGCTCTTCTTTCTAAGCCCTTAGTCTTTCCTTTATTTTTTATTTTTTTTCTTTATAATTTTCTTTTGTTAAAAGAAAAACCTACCAAAGAATGGTTTAAAATAGGAGGCTTCTTAGCTGTTATAGGTTTAGGGGTGATAGCTATAAATTGGCTTAGAGAGAGTAAGAATTTTATAGGAACTTTTGCTTCTTTGCTCTCGGTGAGAGAAAGAATATTAATATGTATTAGAAGTTTGAGTTATTATATCTTAAGGGTAATTTTTCCTTTTGATCTTTTGCCTATATACCCCCGCTGGAAGTTATACTCAGATTTAGGTACAAATTTACTTTCTATTTTATTTATTTTAACTTTACTAGGAGCCTCTTGGGCCTTTTACAGAAGAGGAGGAAGGTGGAGAGAGTGGGTAGTTTTTTCTTTGTTTTCCTATTTCCTAACCATTCTGCCTGTTGCTGGTCTTGTTACCATCCCTTATATGAATACCTCCTTCATAGCGGATAGATACTCTTATATTCCCAGTATTTTTATTATAATGGGGTTGGTTATTTTGGTTAAAAGATTTGTAAGGAGACCTTATATAGTTTTATCTATTTTTTCTCTTATTTGTATTTTTTCTACATTTAGATATTTAGATGCATGGAAGAATCCTGTAGTTTTTTGGAATTATGTAATCGAGCATAATCCCGAGTGTAAATCTGGCTATTTAAATTTAGGTTACTTTATGATGAATAGAGAAGGGGCTTCTATTGATGAGATTAAAAAGGCTATGCAGTTACATAAGAAAGCAATTTCTTTAGCACCCACAGATCCATTGGGTTTTTATAATTATGGAGTATGTCTTATGAAGTTAGGAAGGTTTAAAGAGGCCGAGGATTATTATCGCAAGGCTCTCTCTATCAGGCCTGAGTATTCAGATGTTTGGAATGATTTAGGTTGGATTCTTGAGGTTCAAGGCAAAATCTCTGAAGCCATACAATGTTATAAGAAAGCTTTAGAATACGAACCTACTCATAAAGTTGCTCAAAGAAATTTAAAGAGAATACTTAATAACAAAAGATGAAGGTAGAGTTGGTTAAAAAGATTGATTATTATTTAGGTAGGCCTCTTTGTTTTTTTCTTTCTTTGATTAGCAAGATTTTTAGATTTAAGAAAAAACCTAGTGTTAAAAAAATATTATTCTTGGGTATTTCTGAGATGGGTAGTATTATTCTTTCTTATCCAGCTGTTAAAAAAGTTAAAGAACTATATCCTTTTGCAGAGGTTTATTTTTGTACATTCCGCAGAAATAGAGAAATCTTAGAAATTCTTAATATTACCTCTAAGGAGAAGTTAATTCTTATAGAAGATAAGAGCCTCTGGAAGTTTCCTATGAGTGTTTTAAGAGCAGTCCTAAGATTGAGGAAGGAGAGGATAGATGCGGTGATTGATATGGAACTTTTTTCTCGGTTTAGTGCTATTTTAAGTTATTTAAGCACAGCTCCTATAAGGGTGGGGTTTTATAAATTTGCTCAAGAAGGTCTTTACCGGGGAGAGCTTCATACCCATAAAGTCTATTATAATCCTTATAAACATATAAGTTTAAATTTTATAAATTTAGTGAATTCCTTGAAGTATTCTTATAGAGAATTTCCTCTTTTAAGAGAGCCTCAAGAAAAAGAGATTCCTGAATTACCTAAGATAGTAGTTTCTGAAGAGGAAAAAAGAGAAATTTTACTAAGACTTAATGTAGATGCTGAGGAGCAAAAAAAGGTAGTGGTTATAAATTTAGGTACAGGACAACTTCTTCCTATTAGAAAGTGGCCTCTTAAGAACTATTTAGAGCTTATAAAAAAACTTACTTCCTTCTCTGAAGTTCTGGTGTATATAATTGGTTTAGAACCCAACGAAGAAGAAGCCAGGGTTCTTAAGATAGTAACAGAGACTTTTAGGTGTATTTCTTTAGTGGGCAGGACCACTCTTAGGGATATTATAGCTCTTTTCCAAGTAGCTACCCTTTTTATTAGTCATGATAGTGGGCTTGTTCACTTAGCTAGCCTAACCCCAGTAAATATCCTTGCTTTATTTGGACCAGAGACACCCCTTGTGTATGGACCTCTTTCTTCTCAGAGCAGAGTTATTTATTTAAATTTTGCCTGCAGTCCTTGTTTTTCTGCTTATAATCATAGAACCTCTTTCTGTAAAGAGAATAAATGCTTGGAGGCTATTAAGGTAGAGGATGTTTATAAGTTAGCTAAAGACTACTTAGGTCTTTAACTTTTTAGAAGATGAGAGAAGAGATTCTTAATTTTTTAAAGGAAAATTCTGGGTATATTTCTGGAGAGGAATTGGCCCAAAAATTAGGGTTAAGTAGACAGGCTTTCTGGAAACATATTCAAGACTTAAGAGGTTTAGGTTATGAAATCTCAGCTGTTCCTCATTTAGGATATAGGTTAATAAAGATACCGGACAGACTATATCCTTGGGAGTTAGCCTATAGACTTAACACTAAATTTGTAGCTAAAAAGACTTTGTATTATAAAAATGTGGCTTCTACCATGGATATAGCTTGGGAGCTAGCTAAAAAAGGATTTCCTGAGGGAACTCTAGTTTGTGCTGAGTC
>CAZSAI010000119.1:0-3349 GCA_964604895.1 uncultured Planctomycetia bacterium | reverse complement strand
AGAAAATTCTTGTAAAAAGAATATTTTCTGATAGATTAAAATAAAAAGAAAACTAAGATGAGAATATTAGTTACTGGAGCTGCTGGTTATATTGGTTCGGTTTTGGTACCCTTTCTTTTAAAAAAGGGTTGGAAAGTGGTTGCCTTAGATAATTTTATGTATAACCAGACTTCTTTATTAGACTGCTGCTTTCATAAAAATTTAACTATTATCAGGGGAGATGTAAGAGATAAGAGATTGATTTCCCAATTGATTAAGAAGGTAGATGTAATATTTCCTTTAGCTTGCCTAACAGGAGCTCCTTTATGTAAAAAGAATCCTTTTGAGGCAAAAGCAGTGAATTTGGAAGCAATAAAGACTTTAGTAAAATTGAGAAGTAAAAACCAGATAATTATTTTCCCTACAACTAACAGTGGTTACGGAATAGGCCAGAGGGATAAGTTTTGTACGGAGGAAACTCCCTTAAAGCCTATATCTTTATATGGGAAACTTAAGGTGGAAGCTGAGAAAGTGGTATTAGATTCAGGGAATTCTATAACTTTGAGATTAGCTACTACCTTCGGAATTAGCCCTCGGATGAGACTGGATCTTTTAGTTAATGATTTTGTCTATAGAGCAGTAACTGATGGCTATTTGGTACTTTTCCAAGCTCATTTTCGAAGAAATTATATCCATATTCGGGATGTAGCTAGGGTTTTTATCTTTTGCTTAGAGAATTTCTCTAAAATGAAAGATGAGCCTTATAATGTAGGGTTAAGTGAGGCTAACTTAAGTAAATTAGAACTTTGTCAGGAAATTAAAAAAGAACTCCCCAATTTTTACTTTATAGAAGCTGAAGTAGGAGAAGACCCAGATAAAAGAGACTATATTGTAAGTAATGAGAAGATTGAAAAAGCTGGTTTTAAACCAAGAATTTCTCTTCGAGAGGGGATAAGAGAGCTAATAAAAGGTTACAAGATAATAAGAAAGAATCAATTTTCTAATATATGAGAAAGAAGTTGGACCTTCTCTTGGTAAATCCTTCTAATAGGAAGAAGATGTATGGACAGCTAAGTAGTTCTCTCTCGGCTATTGAACCACCACTTTGGACAGGGCTGATTGCCTCTTTTATAAGAGCTCAAGGCTTCTCAGTAAAGATAATAGACGCTGATGCTGAGTATTTAAATGAGAGAGAGACTGTAGAAAGAATAGTTGAAGAAGAGCCTCTATTAGTAGGGATAGGTTTAATAGGGGCTAATCCTTCTGCTTCTTCTACTCCTAAGATGCCAGCAGTAAAGCAAATCCTCAATCTTTTGAGGGAGAAAAACCCAGAAATTGAAGTGGGTCTCTATGGGATACATCCTTCGGCTCTGCCTTCCCAGACTCTTAAAGAGGAGAAAGTTGATTTTATTTTTCGAGGAGAAGCTTTTTATACAATTCTTAAGACATTAAGATTTTTAAAATTTAAAGAAGGGAGTTTAAATATTCCTGGACTTTGGTATAAGAAAGACGGAGAAATTGTTGAAGGAGGCTGGGGAGAACTTGTTAAGAATTTAGATGAGCTTCCTACAGTAGCTTGGGACCTTCTGCCTATGCAAAATTACCGGGCTCATAACTGGCATTGTTTTGGAAGGCTTAACCAAAGAGACCATTATGCAGTTATATATACAAGTTTAGGATGCCCTTTTAATTGTAAGTATTGCAATATTCATACTCTTTATAGTGGGAAGCCTCTTATTCGTTATCGAAGTCCAGAAAAAGTGGTAGAAGAAATAGATTTTCTGGTAAAGAATTATCAAATTAAGAATCTTAAAATTATTGATGAGATATTTGTGCTTAATGAAGAGAGAGTTTTAAAAATATGTGATTTAATTATTAAAGGAGGCTACGGTTTAAATATTTGGGCTTACGCCAGGATAGATACTGTAAATGAGAAGCTTTTGAGGAAGATGAAAGAAGCAGGTATAAACTGGCTATGTTTTGGAATTGAGTCTGCAAATAGTAAGGTAAGAGAAAGTGTAGGGAAAGCCAGAATTACTCAGGAGAAGATAAAGAAAGCTATCGAGGCTACTCATAAGGCAGGTATTTATGTAATTGGAAATTTTATGTTTGGTTTGCCCCACGATGATTTTGAGAGCATGCGTCAGACTCTTGAGCTTGCTAAAGAGTTGAATCTTGAGTATGTAAATTTCTATACAGCTATGGCTTATCCTGGGTCTCAATTGTATTTAGAAGCTGTAGAAAATAGACTTCCTCTTCCTTCTGATTGGGCAGGTTATTCTCAGTTAGGTGCTGAGAGTTTTCCTCTTTCTACTAAGTATCTTTCTAATATTGAAGTTCTCAGGTTTAGAGACCAAGCTTTTTGGGAGTACTATAATAGAGATGAGTATTTTTCTATGATAGAAGAAAAGTTTGGTTCTCAGGCAGTTGAGCACATAAAGGAGATGCTTAAATATAAGATTAGGAGGGGCTTACTTCAGGATTCCAAAGTAAGATGATTATTAGTCGTACTCCTTTTAGGATTTCTTTTTTTGGAGGCGGGACTGATTATCCTGCTTGGTACACCGAAAATAAGGGAGCAGTTTTAGCTACTACTATAAATAAGTATTGTTATATAACCTGCAGGTATTTGCCTCCCTTTTTTGAGCATAAGTTCAGAATAGTTTACTCTAAAACTGAATTGGTTAAGGATATTTCTGAGATTCAACATCCAGCAGTAAGAGCTTCTTTAAACTATATGAAGATAAAGAAAGGGGTAGAGATTCATCATGATGGAGACCTCCCTGCTCGTTCAGGTTTAGGTTCAAGTTCTGCTTTTACAGTAGGCTTACTTCATAGTCTATATGCTCTTAAAGGCCTTATGCCTACTAAGAGACAATTAGCTCTAGATGCTATACATCTTGAACAAGAAGTTATGAAAGAAAATGTTGGTTCTCAAGACCAGGTTTTAGCTTCTTTTGGGGGGTTAAATCTTATAGAGTTTGAAGGAAAACACAATTTTGAACTTCGGCCTATTACCATAAAACCAGAAAGGTTAGAGCTTCTTCAGAAGCATCTTATGTTATTTTTTACCGGTATAAAGCGCACTGCTTCTCATATTGCTAAAGAGCAGATAAAAAGAATCCCTTATAAAAAGAAAGAATTGAAGACAATGCAAGAAATGGTTTACAGAGCTTTAGAAATCTTAACTTCTAATACAGATTTATCCAGATTTGGCAGTCTTTTAGATGAAGCCTGGAAGATAAAACGCACTCTTTCTAATAAGATTTCTAATCCTTTGATCGATGAAATTTATAAGGCATCTAAAGAAGCAGGGGCTATAGGAGGTAAACTCTTAGGTGCAGGAGGTGGAGGATTTATTCTCATTTTT
>CAZSAI010000118.1:0-3425 GCA_964604895.1 uncultured Planctomycetia bacterium | reverse complement strand
CTGAAGGTATAGTATGAGAACCGCTTTGGTAACTACTGAGTTTATACCATACCTCATATATTACTCTTTTAAAAAATTTCCTTTTCTTCTGGCCAAAATCTTCTATAGCAAAATTTTCTAACCCCTGACCAAATTCTGGAAATTTAACTTCTATATCTTTGTTAGCAACAACTTTCAAAGTATAAGTAATCTTCTCTCCAATAGTAACCTTATTCTTATCTACCTGAGCTTCTATTTTTATATCAGCTTGAGGAAAACCAATGCCTTCCCAACCGATGAAGAATATAAATAGCCAGACTAATTTAAGAGTCCCTCTTGGATTCATCTTTCTTATCTTTCCGATAGAAGATTTCTACTTCCTCTTCTTCTAAGGCTTTCTTCAACATAGAATTAATAATCTCTCTCTTCTTTTTAAACTGGTAATCTTGTTCTAAAATATCTTTTACTTCTTCAAAACTCTTAATTCTGCTGGGAATAATATCTTCTATCCGAAAGATGTAAAACTTATCTCCTATCTTTACCGGAGAGGTAATTTCTCCTACCTTTTTAGAAAATATCTCTTCTACAACCTGAGAAGATTCTCCCACTTCCGGAATATAAGAACTTCCTTGATAAATCCATCCTTTGAGTTCTTGAGCTTTTCCTTTTTTAATCTCTTCTAAAATTTTTTGTTCTTCTTCTTTCTTAGAAAAAGAGAGATAACTCACTTTGGCTTTAGCTTTCTCTCGATAATCTTCCTTATTAGAATCATAATATATTTTTAATTCTTCAGGACTCACTTTTAACTTTTCTTTTAACTCTCTTTCTATCATCTTCTGAAAAAGAAGTTCTTTTTTATACTCTTCTATATTCTTTAAAAAATCAGGTTCTTTATCTAAACCTAAACGCTTCGCCTTATCACTGATAATCTCTTTAGCTATATAACTGCGGATAAAATCTATCTTTCTTCCTTCTTCAAAATACTTCCTCTGATAAGGGGGTAGGCTATCTAAAGCTTCGTTGATTTCTTGCTCAGTAATTGTCTTTTCTCCTATCCGGGCTATAATAGAAGATTTCTCTTCAGGTAGATTAAGAGAAGCGCGGGTTTTTAACTCATACTTTGCCTGCTGGCTCATCCCTAAATTTTCTAAACAAGCAACAATTTTCTGGTTGAGTTCTTCTTTAAACTCAGCATTTTTATTTAAAAACTCAGCTTTATAGAAATATTTTAAAGCCTGCTCATAATTATACAAATCCATATAGATATTTCCTAACTGATAACATATCTTACTGAGTTCTCCCTCACTTAAAGGGGTCTTCTCAATGTAATTCTCTAATTCCTGAACCCCCAAAGACTTAAGCCCTTTAGAAAGAAGAAGATTAGCATATGCCAGTTCTTTCTGAGAAGAAAAACTCTGGCCTTCTTTTTGGAGAGAAAGAAAATCTAAACTAAATTTACCTAATAAGATTGAGAAGATAAGCAGAACGATAGTATTAATTAATACCAGCAGCCTCATCTCCTCAACCTCCTTTTAGAAAAAAAAGCTACTAAACTATCTTTATACGGGATATCTGTGCGCAGAGAAATATTATCAATACCTAAACGCTCAAAAATCTTATCCCTTTTCTCAAAAAATTCTGAAACCTTTTTCTTAAAAGCTTCCCTAACCTTAGAAGAAGAAGTATCTACTGTTATCTCTTCTCCTACTTCGGGGTCAAAGAAATTTACCACTCCTAAATTAGGCAGTTCTAATTCTTTAGGATCAGTAATAGTAATTGCAATTAAATCGTGGTGTTTGTTAGTAAGAGATAAAGTATGCTCAAAACCTTCGCTGTAAAAATCAGAAATAATAAAAACTACAGCTTTTCTCTTACAGACCTTATTAAGAAAATCTAAAGCTCCAGATACATCCGTCCTCTTAGAAGAAGGCTGAAAATACAAAGCCTCTCTAATTATTCTTAAACCATAAGTTAGACCTTTCTTAGGAGGAAGAAACTCCTCTATTCGATCAGTAAAGAGAACTAAACCCACTTTATCTTTATTCCTCATAGCTGAAAAAGCCAAAATTGAAGCTATCTCAGCAGAAATCCTTCTTTTTAATTTGTTTACTGAGGAAAAATAGAAAGAGCCCGAAACGTCTAAAAGAATCATAACCGTAAGTTCTCTCTCTTCTACAAATTTCTTCACATAAGGCTGACTCATCCGAGCAGTGACATTCCAGTCTATTGAGCGAATATCATCTCCGGGCTGATACTCTCTTACTTCCTCAAATTCCATACCTCTTCCTTTAAATACACTCTGGTACTCTCCAGCAAATACTTCGTTAACTAAACGGCAAGTAACAATTTGAATATACCTTATCTGTTTTAATACTTCTTTAGGAATCATTTTTTTCTATTAAGGAACTTCTATCTCTTCAAATATTCTCTTGATTATATCTTCAGAACTCTTTCCTTCAGCCTCAGCCTCATAACTTACAATTATCCTATGACGTAAAACATCCCCACCTATAGATTTCACATCCTGCGGGGTGACATAACCTCGACCTTGAATAAAGGCATAAGCTTTAGAAGCCAAAGCTAAATAAATAGTGGCTCGAGGAGAAGCTCCGTATTGAATAAGAGGGCTCAACTCCTCCAATTTATACTTGGAAGGTTGACGAGTGGCAAAGACTATATTCAAGATATACTCCTCAATCCGCTCATCCATATATATCTCATCTACAACCTCTCTTGCTTTAAGTATATCTTGAGGAGAAATTACTGCTGAGACTTCTATCTTATTATCAGTAAAACTCATTCTTCTCAAAATCCTGCGCTCCTCTTCCCAAGAAGGATAGGCTATATTTACCTTTAGCATAAACCTATCAACCTGCGCCTCTGGAAGAGGGTAAGTTCCCTCCTGCTCAATAGGATTTTGGGTAGCCAAAACCAAAAAAGGCTCATCCAACTTAAAAGTCTCCTCCCCAATAGTAACTTGTCTTTCCTGCATAGCTTCCAGGAGCGCACTTTGTACTTTTGCTGGAGCTCTATTTATCTCATCAGCTAAGATGATGTTAGCAAAAACAGGGCCTTTCTTCACAGAAAAATTTCCTTCCTTAGGATTATAAATTAAGGTTCCAATCAAATCCGCAGGGAGTAAATCCGGAGTAAATTGAATCCTTTGAAATTTAGTTTGAATAACCTGAGCCAATGTTCTTACTGAAAGAGTCTTAGCCAAACCGGGTACACCCTCGATTAATATATGTCCATTTGCTAATAGGCCAATAAGAAGCCTCTCTATCAAGTAGTCCTGGCCTACGATAACCTTACTAATTTCCATCTTAAGAGCACTAATAAAAGAACTTTCTCTTTTAACCTTTTCATTAATAGAAGCTATCTCTTGAGAACCCATCTCTCCTCCTAGTTTAAATTATGGTACCCTTTATTAAATTTATATTTAAATC
>CAZSAI010000117.1:0-3511 GCA_964604895.1 uncultured Planctomycetia bacterium | reverse complement strand
CTTATTCTTAGTATTAAACCAGAGATATTCTGTCAGCGATTTCATCTCTCCTCCTTTTAAATCTCTTAAAAAATTTTATCACAGAAAAATCCAATTTAAATAAAAACTTATTTTTTGGATATGCCAAGCTCTCGGAGGGGTCTTTGAAAGGAGGAAGATATGTTTTAAAGACTTTTTGAGATTAAAAGAAAAAGTATAAATCTAATATTTATAGTAACTAGGGGGAATAACTTGAGAAATATATTTTACTGCCTCAATTATACAAATCCTAATAGCTTTTTCCATAGGGGTATTCTTATAGGCGGAGAGTCCTGCTCCTAAACCCCAACTCCCTAAGAAACCAGTCATAATTGCTCCCGAGATATCTGAAGCTTCTCCTTCAACTCGAGTAGCAGCAATAATCTCGGAAGTAGAAGAATCTATTATCCTTATATCCAAAGCCATATGGGCTTTATTCAAAGCTCCTCTCAAGAGTCCACCTAATATGCCCTTGCCTACATCTCCTCCCCCACCAAAGCCTGCGCCTCCACCTGAAGCCCGGGGTTCAAATTCAGTAACTGCTGCTGAGATAATTAAATCTGCTGTTTTTATTGCTCCTGTTTTTACTTGAGAATCTGGAGAAGCTGCTCCCGATACAGCTAATTCCTGCTCTCTCATTACTGCATCTAAAGCTTGCCTTTCCACAACTCGAAATCTTCCACTATTTACCAAAGCAGTAATTAGCATCTCTCTTAGGCCTGAACCAATCTCCCAGGTTGCTTTAGCTGCTTTAACCTCAAAGTCAGCTATAGCCACTCTTGCCTTAGGACCAGAGTAAGGAGGAAGAACTTCTCTCCCCACAGCAGTATCTACTCTAGCAGTAGGTTGAGTTAAACCTTCTAAAGTCGTGCATCCAGAAATTACCAAAAATCCCAATATCCCTAAAAAGACAAGAGATAAATACTTTCTATTCATTCTCAACCTCCTCTAAAGCATTTATAATTTTTAAGCCTAAATCTTGGGCAGCTTTAGATAAAGCTAACTTTCCTCCAGTAATCAAATCAGTATGAGGAGAACTAGCGGTAGAGTCTAAGTAAGAAATAATTTTTTTATCTTTTACTCTTATAAGCTTTACAGTTATGTTAGCAAAACAGGCGCGCATCCTAGATGCAGGAATCCTATCTCCTGCTGAAGCTATAGCCTTTCCTAAAATAATATAATCTACCTCCTTTAATTTAGCTAAGCCTATAGCACTTTCTTCTGAAATATTTACTAAACTAAAAGCCTTCTCTTTAGAAATAGTATCCCTTAGCTCTTGAGGTTCTATAACTTTATAGTTATTTTCAATAAGAACCTGAGCAATTTTAGCCTCAACCGTAGATAAATCCACTTCAGAGGCCCACCAAGCTCTTTGAGGTCCTTCTATATTCTGCTCAGATATCAGAAGTAAAAAAGAAAGGTTCTCCTCTTTCTGAGCCTTTAGCTCTCTTACAAACAACCCCCCTATAACTGCCCCCCAGATACACAATATAACTAATCTTTTTATATTTTTTATCACTTCTTAACTCCTGCCTTTAAAGGGATTTTAAGGTAAGACTCCTTAAAAGTCAAGAAAAATCCTCAGAAAGAACTTCTTAAGAAAGACACTTAGAGGCAATCAAAATCTCCACTCAATACCCCACTTCCAAACTCGGGCTTGAGAATTAACCTCTTCTACTTCCTCATACTCCTCATTAAATAGATTTAACACCTCCCAAAAAAAAGAAAGATTCTTATTAACCTTATAGTTTATCTTAAAATTAACTATTAGTCTTAGACGCCCCCAGATAGGCTCCTCCAATAGAAAAACCGGTCTTAAAAAAAATCTCTCTGAACCAATTTTAAGACTTCCTACCCACTTATTTTTAAGATAATTAAATAGATATTTAGAATGACTATAAGATTTCTTATTATTTAAATGAAGGTAGGTATAACTTAGACTCAACTCTTTCAGAAGACCTTCCTCTAAAAAAAAATTTAAATTTAAATCCACCCCTCTTACCTCTATCTTACCTACATTTTTAGCCCTCCAAGGTTCAGATTCCTCATCCCTTACCCAATCTATGCTATCTCTTTGGTCTTTTAAAAAGAGACCTATTTTGAATCTATAATTTTCTCTTTGCGAATTTAAACTTATCTCCCAAACCCGGAGATTCTGAACTTCTAAATTAGGATTTCCTTTATTGGCTGGAGAAGAATAAAAAAGTTCAGTAAAGGAGGGGGCTCTATATAATCTGTTAAAGACCAACTTAACTCTAAAATTCTCTCCTAAAAGATAGCTTAAACTAAAATCTCCAATATTAAGCCACCCCCAAGGACGATAATAAACCGAAGAAAATCCTCCTTTTAATAAAAGCCTCCTTATTCTTTGGGGAAGAAGAGCTAAAGAAAAAAATACTTTTTTTCTTTGGCGATTTCCCAGGGTAGTTGAATTTATCTTCTCAACTCTAAAACCTAAGTTATAAGATACCCCTAAATCCTTAGGCCTTAACTGAGAATTTACTCCATAAATATAAGTAGTATGATAGTTAGTATAAAAAGAAGGATTATGCCTATCTAAAATAAACTTATCAAGGTGTCTTCTAAAGTAAGGGGTGAGTTTAAAATCAAACTTTTCTGTCTTGGCTAAATAGTTAAGATAGGAAAAACTTTGAGCTATATGCTCTTCTTCTTGCATATATTTAGGAGAGGCATAAAAGCCATCGGCTCCAAAATCTTTTTTTAAGAAAGCATAAAGAAAATCAATTTTTTGAGTTTCATCTTCGTAAAAAGAACTTAAACAAACCTTATAGAGATTAAAATCCGTATCTGGCTGAGCTCCTTTTGACTTTGCTTGCTCAAGATAGAAAGCCCCTCTTAGTTTTTTCCAAGGAAAACCTATAGAGAGGGAATTCCCTATTAAAGAATGTCTCCCTAGGAAAGATATATAATTAAAGAATCTATCTGGGGGCTCCCTAATCTCAAAATTTATCTCTTGAGAGTTAGGATTTATCTCTATATTTTGAAGGGCTTCTATAGGCAAAGGTAACTCTAAAGAAAAATGCCCAGTTTGAGGATCATTTACTTCTATCCCTTCTATTAAAACCTTATTATCTTCAAAAATAGAACCTCTTATAGATAAATCTGTCTGAATACCAAAACTCTCCCTTTCTCTTAAATCTAAGGAAGAAGAATAATCAAGAATACTCTCCGAAGAAGTGGAAGGAAACTCACGAAGATTTTCTTCTTTAAGAAAAAAATCTCTAAAAGAGACTTCCTTCTCTACAATTATCGGCTCTAAAGTAACCTCTGACCAAGAAAAAAAAGGAAAGAAGAAGAGAACCAACGCAAGGAAGAATTTAACTACCATAAAAAAATTATAGTGGAGAGTTCTAATATCGTCAACTTAAAAATAAATTTAAGTTTACATTAATCCTCCCTATCATTTTGGTTTCTATTAACTTAACATCCCATAAAACCCTACACCTCATAATACAGAAAGCAAGGTTTTAAC
>CAZSAI010000116.1:0-3544 GCA_964604895.1 uncultured Planctomycetia bacterium | reverse complement strand
TATTCCCCTCAACCTTAGCCACTTTTTTCCCTAAAGCTTCTTTTTTAAATAGGATATTTTCTCAATTTATTCGAAGCCAAGGGCTTTGGTATAATCTCAGTTATGTAATTTTAATTATATTCTTTATGTATTTTTATACAGCCATTGTTTTTAATCCGATAGAGATTGCTAATAATTTAAAGAAATACGGGGGTTTTATTCCAGGGGTAAGGCCTGGAGAAAATACTGCTAAGTACCTAGATTATATAGCCACAAGGCTTGTATTTGCGGGAGCTGTATATATATCCTTAATAGCAATCCTTCCTTCTCTGATAATGAGGACATTTAATATTCCTTCTTATGCGATTGCTTCTTTCTTTGGGGGTACAACTATTCTTATCTTTGTAGGAGTAATGTTAGATACAATGAGACAGATTGAATCTCAGCTTTTGCTTCATCATTACCAAGGTTTTATGAAGAAAGGAAGACTCCGAAGCAGAAGATGAACTTAGTCTTATTAGGAGCCCCGGGAAGCGGGAAAGGAACTCAAGCTAAAATGTTAGCTTCTCATTATAAGATAAGAGAAATTTCTTTAGGAGATATTTTAAGGGAGGAGGCTAAAAAAAAGACTCCCTTAGGAGAAGTTGTCTCCGACTATATGAAAAGGGGAGTTTTGGTGCCTGATGAAATTATAAAGGATGTAATTCAGAGTAAGCTAAATAGTCATGGGTTTGTGCTTGATGGGTTTCCTAGGAATTTAGCTCAGGCTAAAATGTTGGAAGATATCCTGAAAGAGAAGAATCTTACTTTAAATAAGGTTATTTATTTTAAAGTAGATGAAGAAAAGGCTGTTCAAAGGCTTTCAGGGAGAAGAGTATGCAAAGAATGTGGGGCAGTCTATCATATTTTAAATATGCCTCCTAAAAAAGAAGGCATTTGTGATAGATGTGGAGCCTCTCTAATAATAAGAGAGGACGATAAAGAGTCAACTGTAAGAAGAAGATGGCAAGTGTTCAAAGAGGAGACAGCTTCGCTCATTGGTTATTATCTAAAAAAATCTAATCTTTTAGAGATCGACGCTAATAAGTCTAAAGAGGAAGTTTTTTTACAAATAACTGAGGCTTTAGGTTATGGTGAAGATAAAGACTCCTCAGGAGATTAAATCAATGAGAGAACTAGGCAAAATCAGTTCTTTCATTATGAAGAAGTTAATTAAATTTATAAAGCCAGGGGTTTCTACTAAAGATGTAGAAAACCAGGCTAACTTATTGATGAGGAGATTTAATGTTGAGTCCGCTTTTTTAGGGTATAAGGGTTTTCCTTCTTCTATATGTATTTCCTTGAATGAGGAGCTGATTCATGGTATTCCTTCTGAAAAAAAGATTCTTAAAAAGAAAGATTTAATAAGCATAGATTTGGGCCTTTACGACGGTCATTTTTACTCAGATTGTGCCTGGAGTTTTTGTTTAGGAAGACCTCCAGGACTAATAAAAGATTTACTTAAAGCAGGCAGAGAAGCCTTAAGAAGAGCAATTAAAGTAGTAAGACCTCAGGCTAAAATTGGGGATATAAGCTGGGCTATCCAGAACTTTGTAGAAGGTTTGGGTTTTTGTGTAGTTAAAAAGTTTGTAGGTCATGGGGTAGGGAGGGATTTACATGAGGAGCCCGAAGTTCCTAATTTTGGTAAACCCTCCCAAGGTTTAGAACTTAAAGAAGGAATGACTTTAGCAATTGAGCCAATGCTTACTGTAAAAAGTTCAGAGGTAGAAGTATTAGAAGATGGCTGGACTGTGGTTTCCAAAGATAGATTACCTTGTGTACATTTTGAACATACTGTAGCAGTAACTAGAAGAGGGGCCTGGATACTTACTGCTTAAACTCTTAGATTATGGCTAAGGAAGAACCCATTCAAGTTGAAGGAGAAATAGTTGAGACTCTCCCTAATGCAATGTTTAGAGTAAAGATAGAAGGGGGTCATATTGTTTTAGCCCATGTTTCAGGAAAAATGAGGATGCATTTTATAAGAATTTTACCCGGAGATAAAGTAAGACTTGAGCTTTCTCCTTATGACTTAAGCAGAGGAAGAATTATTAGAAGACTGTGAGATGAAAGTAAGAAGTTCAATTAGAAAAATATGCGAAAAATGTAAGATTATAAAGAGGAAAGGGATATTAAGAGTAGTTTGTAAAAATCCCAAGCATAAGCAACGTCAAGGCTAAAACAAAGAGAAATCCTAGTCCTTAAGCCTTTATTGGAGATATTTTTGTTTGGAAGTGGAAACTTAAGTTTAGAGTTTTAAAAGAGGGAGGTCAAAGTGCCGAGAATTTTAGGAGTAGATATTCCAGCTAATAAGAAAATCGTTTATTCTTTAAGATATATATACGGGATAGGTCCCTTCAGAGCTAATATGATTTTAAAAGAAGCTGAGATAGAGCCTGAGAAGAAGGCTAAAGAGCTAACTGACGAAGAGGTCTCAAGAATAGCTCACATTATTCAAAAGAATTATAAGGTAGAAGGAGCTTTAAGGAGAGAAGTAACCCAAAACATAAAGAGACTTATTGATATAGGCTCATATCGAGGCCTAAGGCATAAGAAGGGGCTTCCGGTAAGAGGTCAGCGCACCCGTTGCAATGCTCGTACAAGGAAGGGTCCAAGGCCTAAGGTAGGAGGGATAAAGAAGAAAGGATAGACTTATGGCTCAAGCAAGATCTAAAGCAGGCAGAAGAAAGAAAAAAATTACCCTAAAGATACCTTCAGGGATTGCTTACATAAAGTCAACTTTCAATAATACCATTATTACTATTACTGACAGGGGAGGTAACACCTTAGTTTGGGGTTCAGCAGGGACTGTAGGTTTTAAAGGAACAAAAAAATCTACTCCCTATGCTGCTCAAGTGGCTGCTAAAGAAGTAGCTAAGAAGGCTAAAGAGATAGGTTTAAAAGAGTTAATGGTAAGAGTAAAAGGCCCTGGTCCAGGTAGAGAAGCAGCTATTCGTTCTCTTCAGAGTGCAGGTTTGACTATAAAGAGTGTAAAGGATGTTACTCCAGTGCCCCATAATGGGTGTAGACCCAGAAAAAAAAGAAGGGTATAAGTTGAGTATAAAGAAAAAAATAAAATTAAAAAATTTAAAAGCCAAAGTAAGAATTAGGGAGGATTATGGCTAGGTATATTGGACCAACCTGTAAATTGTGTAGAAGAGAAGGAGCAAAACTTTTTCTTAAAGGAGAAAAATGCACAACCCCTAAATGTCCTTTCTCTAAAAGGCCTTACCCTCCAGGGATGAAGGGAAGATTTTCATCTTCTAAGGCTTCTTATTATGCTCTTCAGTTAAGAGAAAAACAGAAAGTAAAAAGGATTTACGGAGTTTTAGAAAGACAGTTTAAAAGGTATTTTAAGTTAGCTTCTAAATCTAAAGGAGTTACAGGTAGAATGCTTCTTCAGCTTTTGGAAAGAAGATTAGATAATGTTATTTTTAAATTACTTTTTGCTTTATCCAGAGCCCAAGCTCGCCAGCTAGTCAATCATGGTTTTGTGTTTGTGAATGGTAGAAGAGTAGACATTCCT
>CAZSAI010000115.1:0-3708 GCA_964604895.1 uncultured Planctomycetia bacterium | reverse complement strand
GGCTAAAGATTCTAAAGTCAAAGTTCCCCCTCAAGATAAGAAGTATACCTTGAAGTATCTCTGGCTTAGCAAGGAGGAGAATTTAGGTTTTTATTATGGCTTTTCTAACCAGGCTTTGTGGCCTCTTATGCATCTTGTATATGTAAGGCCTCAAATTAAGGAAGAAGACTGGCAGGTTTATAAAAAAGTAAACAAGAAATTTGCTCAAGCTATATATAAAGAAATAAAAGATAAGAAAGCTATCGTTTTCTTTCAGGATTACCATTTAGCTTTAGGAAGTCTTTACTTGAAAGAACTTAAGCCTGATGTGATAACCGTTCTTTTTTGGCATATCCCTTGGCCTCCTTATGATATCTTTAGGATTTTACCTCAGAGGATAGAACTCCTTAAAGGTCTTCTTTCCTATGACCTCTTAGGTTTTCATATAAGATACTTCTGTAATAATTTCCTAGAGGCTGTAGCTCAAGAATTAGAAAGTAAGATTAACAGAGAGACTTCTTCAGTTATATTTAAGTCCCATACTAGCTTGGTAAGAGCTTACCCTATAAGCGTAGACTTTGAAGGTATTTCTCAGAGAGCAGGTTCCTCTTCTGTAGAGGAAGCGATGGATTCTTTAAGAAAAGAGTTTTCTCTTTCTGGCAAAAAAATCATAGTAGGCTTAGACAGAATAGACTATACCAAAGGTATTATTGAAAGAATTTTAGGGGTAGATAGACTCCTTGAGTTATATCCTTCGCTTAAAGAAAAAATAGTATTTATCCAGATGGGCGAGATTTCTCGAATCCATCTTTCTCAATACAAACATCTTAATGATGAGATAAATGCTTTAGTAGAGGAGGTAAATTTTAAGCATAGCCAGAGAGGTTGGAGGCCAATAATATTTGTAAGAAGACATTTATCTTTCTCTGAGCTTTTGGGTTTTTACAGATTAGCTGATGTTTGTTTGGTTACTTCTCTTCATGACGGGATGAATTTAGTAGCTAAAGAGTTTGTATCTTCTCGGATAGATGAAAAAGGGGTTTTAGTCTTAAGCAAATTTACTGGTGCCTCCCGTCAGCTTAAAGAGGCCTTAATAGTAAATCCTTATTCTCGGCAGGAGGTGGCTTTATCTTTGTATAAGGCTTTATTTATGAAGGAAGGAGAAGTAAAAGAGAGGATGAGAAGGCTTAGACAAACTGTAAGGATGAATAATATCTGGAAGTGGATAGGAAAAATCCTTGCTGATATCCCTCTCCCTAAGTTTTAAAAGATATGTCTTACTTAGAAGGAATAATTCTTGATTTAGACGGAGTAATCACTCAAACTGCCCGCCTTCATTTCTTAGCTTGGAAAGAGACTTTCGATGAATATTTAAGACTAAGAGAAAAGAGAGATAAAGAACCTTTCCGGGAGTTTACCCATGAAGCTGATTACTTAGCTTATGTGGATGGGAAACCTCGGTATGAAGGAGTAAGGAGTTTTTTAGAATCTCGAGGGATAAACTTAGAATTTGGTAGCCCTCTTGATTCTCCCGATAAAGAGACCATTTGTGGTTTAGGAAACAAGAAGAATCTAAGATTTAATGAGTTATTGAGAAGAGAGAGGCCTCAAGTTTATTCTTCTACTCTTAAGTTCATAGAAGAAGCTAAAAGAGAAGGTTTAAAGATAGGGGTAGCTTCTTCTTCCAAGAATTGTAGAGGTATTCTTGAGAGTTGTGGTTTGCTTGATTTATTTGGGGCTATAGTTGATGGGGTATTATCAGAGAAACTTTCTCTTAAAGGTAAACCCCACCCTGATATATTTATAACTGCAGCAAGACTTTTGGGACTAAGCCCAGGCTCTTGTATAGTAATAGAAGACGCCAGTTCCGGAGTCTCCGCGGGAAGAGCAGGGGGTTTTGGGCTGGTTATAGGAGTAGCTCGAAAAGACAATATAAAAGATTTGCTTGAGGAGGGTGCAGATTTAGCTCTTACTGATTTAGAAGGTATAAGTTTAGATTTTTGTAAGAGCTGGTTTAGAAAGGCTCCTCTTTCTTTATTTGATTATTGGGAGAGGAAACCTTCTTTTTTAATTGATTCTGAAGCTAAGAAGATAGAGATACCCTCTTCTCTTACTTTACACCCTTCCTACTTTAAGCCAGTTAAAGATTTCTTAAGAGGAAGAGAGATTCTTTTTTTCTTTGACTATGATGGTACCTTAACTCCTATAGTAGAAAGGCCGGATTTAGCAAAGTTGGATAAAGAGAGCCGAAGTTTCCTTAGAGATTTTTCTAAAGAGTTTAAAGTAGCAATAATTAGTGGGAGGCAAATAGAAGATGTAAAGTCTTTGGTAGGGATTGAGAGTATTTTTTATGCAGGAAGTCACGGCTTAGAGATTTCTGGAGGAGGGGTTTATTATCTTCATCCTCAGGCTGAAGAGAGCATTTCTTTAATTTCTCAGCTTAAGCCTAAAGTTACTCAGAGATTGGGTTCTATTGAGGGGGTTTTGATTGAGGATAAGAAGCTAAGCCTTGCTATTCACTATCGTTTGCTTAAACAGGACTCTAAATTGGAGGAAATTAAGCTCTTCTTGAGAGAACTTCTTAAGGAGAATCCTTCTTTGCGACTGATGGAAGGGAAAAAAGTATTTGAGATTATGCCAGCTATAGACTGGGATAAGGGGAGAGCTCTGCAGTGGATAACCCAAGTTTTAAGCAAGGAAGGTTTTCCAAATATAGTGTATATTGGAGATGATATTACTGATGAGGATGCTTTTAGGGTAGTAAAAACTAGAGGCCTTCCTATATTAGTTAGCGATTCTTCTCTTAAAGCTTCTTCTTCTTATTTTTATTTAGAGTCTCCTCAGCAAGTATTAAGTTTTTTAAATTTAGTATTGAAGGACAGATAATTCAATTATGGGTGTTCCCTATACTTGGAAAATTATCTATAAAGATTTCCGACCCCAGCAGGAAGGTCTAAGAGAGGCTCTATGTGTTTTGGGGAATGGTTATTTTGCTAGCCGGGGTTCTTCTCCTGAGGCAGTAGCTTCAGATGTGCATTACCCTGGGACATATATTGCTGGTGTTTATAATAGACTTAGTAGTAGAATTGCTGGAAGGAGGGTTAGGAATGAAGATTTGGTTAACTGTCCTAATTGGCTATTTTTAACTTTTAGGATTGCTGATGGGGATTGGTTTTGCCCTTCTACAGCTAAGATGAGTTTTTATTATCAGGAGCTTAATTTAAAAGAGGGCCTACTTCTGCGAAAGATAATTTTTGAGGATTGGCAGGCAAGAAAGACTTTGATTAATTCCTGTGTTATTGTTTCTATGAATAATCCCCATATCGGAGCTTTAAGTTATGAAATTAAGCCCTTAAATTATAGCCAAGAAATTACTGTAGGAGCTATGTTAGATGGTTCAGTGATAAACAGTGGAGTAGAACGTTATAGGAAGCTAAATTCTAAGCATTTAAGACCTAAAGAGTTAGGAGCCTTTTCTCCTCGGGGAGTATATCTTCTAATGCAGACTTCTACTTCTAAGATAGATATTGCTCAGGCTTCTAAATTAAGGGTTTTTGTGGAGGAGAGAGAAATTTTTCCCAAGATTAAGGTAGTTAGAAAAGGAAGAGAGATAATTGGCCAGGAACTTAAGATTTCTGCAGAGAAAGGAAAATCTTACCGTATAGAAAAAAGTTTAGCTTTGTTTACTTCTAAAGATTGGCAGGTAAAAGATAATTTATCTTCAGCTAT
>CAZSAI010000114.1:0-3774 GCA_964604895.1 uncultured Planctomycetia bacterium | reverse complement strand
GCCTCGGGAGAGAAACTTTCAGCTTTTGCCTTAACTGAGCCGGAAGCAGGTTCTGACGCCGGAGCAGTTACTACTAAAGCAGTAAAAGAAGGTGATTTCTATATTCTTAATGGTCTTAAACATTTTATTACTAATGGAGGAGATGCTGATATCTATACAGTTATTGCCTTAACTGATAAATCTAAAGGCCCCCGAGGGATTTCGGCGTTCATAGTGGAGAAAGGTGATTCTGGTTTTTCCTTTGGTAAGAAAGAAGAGAAAATGGGTATAAGGGCTTCTTCAACCCGGGAACTTATTTTTCAAGATTGTAAGATTCCTAAAGATAGGCTCTTAGGTGGAAGGGAAGGTATAGGTTTTATTGCTACAATGAAGACTTTTGATCAGTCCCGACCTGGGGTAGCAGCTCAAGCTGTGGGGATTGCTCAAGGAGCGTTAGAGTTAGCTGTAGAGTATGCTCACCAGCGGGTTCAATTTGGTCAGAAGATTTCCTCTTTTCAAGGGATTCAGTGGGTGTTAGCTGATATGGCTACAAAGATAGAAGCTGCCAGAGCCTTAGTTTATGCAGTAGCCAGGGCCGTAGATAGAGGAGAAAAAAATATTGGTTCTTATTCAGCTCAGGCTAAACTCTTTGCTTCAGATGTAGCAATGGAGGTAACCACTCAGGCAGTTCAGATTTTTGGAGGATACGGCTATATGCGGGATTATCCTGTTGAGAAATTTATGCGTGATGCTAAGATTACTCAGATTTATGAAGGGACAAACCAGATTCAGAAAAATATAATCGCTTTGAACTTAATAAAAGAGTTTGGGAAATAATCTTACATAATTTTCAATCATTAATTTCTAATTTTTAATGAATTTTCAATTATTTAATTTTTAGACCTTTTTATTAGAGATTTATTCATCGAAAATTAGAAATTTTTAATTTAAAATTCAGTTCCTTAAATTATGCATATAGTAGTTTGTATAAAACAAGTTCCTGAAACTACCGAAGTTAAAATTGATCCTAACACTAATACTTTAATAAGAGAAGGTATCTCCTCAATTATTAATCCTTTTGATATGTATGCAATTGAGGAGGCAGTAAGGCTTAAGGAGAGATTTCAAGCCAAGACCACAGTTATAACTATGGGACCTCCTCAGGCAGAGAATGCTTTAAGAGAAGTTCTCTCTTTAGGTATTGATGAGGCAATTCATCTTTCAGATAGAGCTTTTGCTGGTTCTGATACTTGGGCAACTAGCTTGGTTTTAGCCAGGGCGATTAAGAAACTTTCCCCAGTAGATTTAGTTATCTGCGGTAAACAAGCCTCTGATGGAGACACGGCTCAGGTTGGTCCAGGGATTGCTTCTCATCTTAATCTTCCTCAAGCCACCTATGTAAGAAAGATAGATACAATCCATTTAGATACCGAGCCTAAGATTATGGTAGTAGAGAGACTCTTAGAGGATGGATATGAAATTTTAGAGTTGAGACTTCCTGCTTTAATTACAGTGGTAAAAGAGATAAATGAGCCTCGGCTTCCTTCTTTAAAAGGCAAAATCCGAGCAAGAAAGCAAGTTATCCCTATCTGGACCCATAAAGATTTAGATTTAAGTGAAGAAGAGGTTGGCCTTAAAGGATCTCCTACTCAGGTGGTTAGGGTATTTAGCCCTTCTCCTCGGGAGGGAGGAAAACTTTTTCAAGGGGATACTCAGGAGGTAGTTTCTGCTCTTATAAAAGAGATAAAAGATTTATTATGATTAAGCTAATAAGAGAAAAATGTATAGGTTGTGGGGCCTGTAGTTCAGTGTGTCCTTTTTCAGCTATTAAGATTGTTGATAAATTAGCAGTTATAGATTTAGATAAGTGCAACCTTTGTGGAGCTTGTGTTTCAGCTTGTAAGTTTGAAGCAATCTTAATAGAGAAGAAAAAAGAGAAAAAGGATTTGTCTTCTTATAAAGGGGTTTGGGTATTTTCTGAGCAGAAGAATGGTGAAATTGCTCCAGTTGTATTCGAGCTTCTAGGTAAGGCTCAAGAGTTAGCCAAAGACCTAAATACTTATGTAGGAGCAGTTTTGTTGGGATACAGGATAAAAGAGAGAGCACCTCAACTATTTGCAAGGGGGGCTGAGAAGGTTTTCTTAGTAGATAACGAGGCTCTCAAAAATTATGTCGCTGAAAACTATACTAAAGTAATTACCCAACTTATTAGAAAGTACAAACCAGAGATTTTCTTAGCTGGAGCAACTACTACTGGAAGGTCTTTAGTCTCTCGAATCGCTGTTAATATTTATACTGGTTTGACTGCTGATTGTACCGGTTTAGATATTGATAAAGAGAAAAAGATTTTGATTCAGACTCGTCCTGCTTTTGGAGGAAATATTATGGCTCAGATAATTACCCCAAATCATAGACCTCAGATGGCAACTGTAAGACATAAAGTTATGCCTGAGGCAGAATTTATCTCAGATAGAAAGGGAGAAGTGATTGAGGAGAGTTTTATTTCTTCTGAAATAGAAGATAAGAGAGTTAAATTTATTGATTTTGTAAAAGAAGAACTTTCCACTGTAAATTTAGCTGAAGCAGATATTATAGTATCAGGGGGAAGGGGTTTAGGCGGACCTGAGAATTTTAAATTGATTGAAGAGTTAGCTCAAGCCTTAGGCGGAGCTGTAGGAGCTTCCCGAGCAGCTGTAGATGCGGGTTGGATTTCTTACTCTCATCAGGTAGGTCAAACTGGAAGGACAGTCTCCCCAAAAATATATATTGCCTGCGGGATATCCGGCCAGGTTCAGCATTTAGTAGGGATGCAGTCCTCAAAAGTAATAATCGCTATAAATAAAGACCCTTCAGCTCCCATATTTAAGGTAGCTACCTACGGGATTGTAGGTGATTTGTTTGAGGTAGTTCCTGCCTTAACTAAGAAGATAAGAGAGTTAAAGAAATCTTAAAAAATAATTGACCTTTCCTCTATATTAGGTTTAAAATAAAAAATTAATGGTAAGATTTCTTTTTATTTTTTGGTTTCTTTTAGGATTAAATTTTTTAGCCTATCCTGTAAGCCCTTCTTTAGATTCTCCTCAAGTGAGTCCTCTTTATCAAAATCCTACCATAGTTCAGAGAAGTTCTTCTTTGAAAGAGGAGGTTCCTTTTGAGGGTAGAATTCTGGCTTTTTCTGGAAGGGTGGAATTAAGAAGACCTAAATCTATAGTTTGGCAGAAGGTGAGAGTTGGTGAGGTTATCTCTGAAGGTTTCCAAATCCGAACTTCTCAGGATGGGAAACTAAAGATAAGGGTAGGTCAAAACATTATTTATCTTAGGGAGAATAGCCAGCTTATTTTTTCTAAGTCTTCTTTAAATAGGCTTACTAAGAAATATAGAAATATTTTTGAGTGCCCTTACGGAAAAGCAAAGTTTCATATAAGAGATACTAAAAACTTATTAGAATTTAAGGTTAAGACTCCTACTGCTGTAGCTGGAGCAAGAGGAACCCTCTTTTATCTTATAGTAGGAGGTTCTTTTACTCAGGTTATAGTAGAGGAAGGCTTAATAGTGCTGGAGAATCTTATTTCAGGAAGAACTCAAGAAATTAGGGAAGGTTTTATGTCTAAATCTAAAAAAGATGGAAGCCTCAGTAAACCTCAAGAGATTCCTGAGGAGTTAAAGGAAAAATTATCTTTGAGTGAGTGGGAGCCAAAGGAAGAGTCTAAAGACTCGGAGGAAACTAAGGAAGAGAAAGAAGATATTTATAAAGAGACAGAGGAGGCTAAAGAAAGTCAAGAAGAAAAAGTAGAG
>CAZSAI010000113.1:0-3782 GCA_964604895.1 uncultured Planctomycetia bacterium | reverse complement strand
ATTTATTTTGGCTATCTTTATCTTCCGAGAGATAAAATTCCTCAATTTTTTTGAGGAAACATTTTTTACCTCAAGCAAGGCAATAATCTCCTCAAGCAAAATTAAAGACTCTCTAAACCCTAAGTCTGCCTGGGAAAAATAAGTCAAGATAGCATAAATATCCTCTTTGCGAATGTCTTTCTTTAATAATTCGTAAAGATAATGCTTTAAAACTTTAAATTCTTCTTCAGTAAATTTCTTTGTAGCTAGGCCTTTCTTTTTAATCCATTCAAGTTGAGGGGTAAAATCAGAAGAGCATACTTGGAGAGAAAAAAATATAAAAATAAAACCTATAAAAAGTCTCTTTCTGCAAAAAGGAACTTTTTGAGCTTGAATACCCAATTTAAAAATCAGACTTCTATTACCTTATATACTTTATCGTTAGGATGGACCCTCTCTCTCACCTTAATCCCTACAAAATCTCCAGCTTTTGCTTCCTCTACATTTTGATGTTCTATCTGCATAGAGTCAACTTTTTGAGTAAAATCGGTGTGAACTCCTTTTATATGAATATCATCGCCTACCTTTAAAGAATCCGTCAACTCTACTATTCCTACTGCGATTTTGCCAAAGTAGTGAGTAATTTTACCAATCTCTTTCTCTTCCATAATCACCTCCTCCTATCTAAAATCAAATCCTAAATTTAAGCAAGAAGCTACAAATACTCTTAAATTCCTGCTAAGATAAATGCCTCCTATATCTCATACTTACTGGCTACTCTTATTATCAAGATACTTATAAGCCTGCTCTTGGGAAAGATTGACTGCTGAAATAGGATAAGGTATAACTATACCTTCTTCTTTGTATCTTTTATGAAGCCTCTTAATAAATTCATGCTTTATTAAATAATTATCCACAAATTCTTTTGCCCTTAGGATAACTGTAAAATCTATACTAAAATCATTAAAAGTATGGTACCTTATAAAAGGCTTAAACTCAGGAACCCCTCCCCTAACCTCCTTCATTACCTCCTCACCTACCTCTATAGTTACTCTTTCTACTTTCTCTAAGTCAGACTCATAATGAACTCCTACCTGAACTAAGACTGCTAACTCCTGCTCAGGATAATAATAATTTAAAACCTTAGAATTGATAAGAACCTTATTGGGAATCACTACTACATTGTTAGGAAGCATCCTTACCCAGGTAGAACGCCACCCAATTTTTTCTACATAACCTTCTTCACCGGAATCGAGTTTTACAAATTGACCAACTTTTATTGGCTTATCAATAATAATCTGAATCCCCGCAAAAAAATTCTCCAATGTAGGCTGAAGAGCTAAGGCTACCGCTAAAGAACCTATCCCTAACGAAGCCAAAACCGGGGTAATAGATACACCAAAACTATCCAAAAGAATCAAAAGTCCTAGTCCTAAAACAACTATTCTTACTATCCCCTGAGTTATCCCTTTAGATGTCTTTAAAATATCTATTCTTGAAGCATAGTTCTCAATTAAGTTTCTCAAAAGCTTATCAAAAAACAAAATTACAGCTACTATAGCAGTAGCCTTAAAAGCTATATTAAAACCCCTTATAAAGGGAGTCTCTACATAAATAAACTTAGAAATAAGAACACCTCCGCTCACAAATATGAGAAGAATCAAAGGAAGATTTAAAGAGGATAAAAATATATCATCTATTCTGGTCTTAGTCTTTTCGGCAAACTTCTTTATTCGAATATATAAAACTTTCTTAATTAAAAGAAGGATACTTACCCAAAGAAAGTACAAAAGAGGGATATAAAGCCAAGGTGGTATTTGAAAACCGAAAATAACTAACTTTTTCATTTCTTCTTAATTTTATCATAGAGAAAAAATTTTCACAACTTAAAAACTCATTTTTCTCTCTAAGAGAATAATACCTAAAGCTAAAAAACCAGCTAAAAAAACCCAGGGAAAAGGAAAGGGAGACTTAAAAGATTTTACATTAAAATAGAACATATTTTTATATACATAGGCTATATCATTTTCAAATATTTTTTCCCATTTAAACCTTTCAACATATCCTTTCAGAAGCCTCTCTTCCTTATCTCTGGGAAGGGGGGACTTTATCCAGATAATTAATTTTGAAACCAGATAAGGATTAAAATTTAAGAAGGACTTTGTTTCGGCAAATATAGAAGTAGAGATTGCTCTATTGGTAAGGCTACCTAAAAGCACAGCCACCGGCTTAATATTAGAAGAAATTATATCGGTAGGCTCAGTATTCCCTAAAATCACCTCCTCAAGAGAAGAAAAGAACTTAGGATAAATAAAGTTCCTAAACTTTAAAAAATCATAAAATCTTCCTGTGGATAGCTCAGAAAAGGTAGAATTTAAAAACCTAAACATTGGCTTCCCTTCTTCTAGAACCATTGAAGAGTTAATAAATAAGGAATAAAAAATAACCAACAAAAATAAACCTCTCTTAAGTCTCATACTTTTAAGGGCTAAAAAGACACTTTCAAGAAAAGAAGCTGACAAAAGACAAAGAGAAAATAGGCCCTGAGCAGAAAAGAATCTGTAAGGATATTTTAAAAAGACAATCTCAAACCCTAAAGTTATCCCTAAAATCCAAGAATAAAAACCTCTCCTTTTTAAACAGCTAAATAATCCAGCTAAGCCTAGGGTTATAATTAAAAAATTATAATGAGTAAAATAAGCTTCTTTCAAGATATTTACTTCTAAAAATTTTATATACCTTAACTGATGAGCAAACAAACAAGCTCCCAAGAAGACTCCTAAAGAAACAACTTTAAGAATTTTTGTCTTCTCAGGATAAACCAAACAAAAAATAATAAGGCTTATAATAAAACTTAGAGAAATACCGGAATGGGTATATATACAAAAAGCAAGTAGAATAGAAGAAGAAAGTACTCTGTTCTTTCTTAAAAAGAAAAGACTAAATAAAAAAAATATTATTCCTAAAGTGGCAGGAATATTAGCATCTAAAGACATATAAAAAGAAAAACTACTAAAACTCACCAAAACTGCCAAAAAAGAAAACAAAGTAGAAAAAATTCCTCTCAAAAGAAGCCAAAGAACTAAAAAAAATATTACGGGTATACTTACTCCTAAAATCTTTAAAGAAGTAAGAGGGGAAAATCCTAATTTGAGTAAGCCGGCTATTAAGAAATGATAAAAGGGTGGGTAAAGATGAGGTCTTCCTATGGGAGCATAATCCCAAAAACTAACTCCTACCCAGCCTCCGGACTTAAGAAAATTCTCAGCTACGTGAAGATGATAATAATCATCTATAAACTGAGGAAGATAGTTAAATCTAGAAATTTGAAATATAACTACAAAGATGATTATCCCTAAACTGAAGAGGTCATATCTATCAAGACCTTTTTTTACCATCTTAATACTTTTATTTATTTATTTTCTCAGCTAAAGCCTCCTTCAGCAATAGAAATTTTTCTCTCCTAAAGGAGATTGAAAAGGTTCTTCTTAAGGATTTCTAAAATTACCCAAAAAAATACTATATAACCGAGCAAACACAAAAATCTTTATCCTCTTCCTCTTTTTCCTTAACCTTAATTAAAAAATATAACAAAATTTATTGCTATAGCAATTGAAATTGTTACATTTAATTTTTGAACTAAGGCTTTCTTATTAAGGGTTTGTTTCTTTTCTTCTGCTAAAATTCTATATTATTAAATCTTAAATATTCTTTTTTTAATTAAAAATTTATTCATTGAAAATTGAGAATTGAAAATTGAAAATTCTTTAAGTTGTATTTAGCTTAAAAGGTTGCTTTGCTTT
>CAZSAI010000112.1:0-3796 GCA_964604895.1 uncultured Planctomycetia bacterium | reverse complement strand
TTGAGCTAATTTCTCTTTTCTCTGCTCAGGAGTTCCAAACTCTTCTTCTGCTATAGCTTCTTTCACTCTTCTCTGCTGGGAAGGGCTAAACCTAAATTTTAACCTCTGCCAGGGAGTTTCAATATTTACTCCGTATTTAGCTACACCTTTCCAGTAAGCCAAATTATTCTCTAATCTTCCAACCTCCCCTGCTAAATAATAAGTTTCTGGAGAAGGTTCGCCTGAACGAAAAGTTTCAACCTGAGTTGAATACATCTCCCAAGTCCTTTGAACTAACTCCTGGTATTTCTGGGAAATAAAATCTGAAGAGGAATTTGGAGAAGAAGGTATAGAAGAAACCTGATATCCACCAGAGGAAGCGATTAAAGACGGTGGGCCAATAGGAGGTTGGGAATCAATAGAGGAAACTGACTTGGGATTTTTAGATATAGGTTTCTTAAACCATCCTAAAACACGATGAGGCAAATCATTGGTAAGCCAGCCGGTAAAAGTCCAACCAAAATCTCTTCCTGGCTTTATGAATGATTTACCCTTCCCAGAACTAAACCAGGGTCTACAAAAATAAGGCACCTCACCATATACTTTTCTATAAAGTTCAGCTTCCTCTTCACTAAGAGGAAATAAGCCTAAAGTAAGTTTGGCTATCTGTTCTCTTATTCTAAGATAAGAAGAAAGGTCAAATCTTTCTTGCCCTTTTCTTCCTTCTTTTATAATAGGAGAATTCTTATGAGCAATCTCCATAGCCCGGGAGAATACATTTACACCCTTTACCCCCTTGGCTCTCCTCAACCGCTGTATAGGAGTCTCTCCATTTACCCTATCCACTTTCTCTTGCAACTTCCGCCCCATCCGTACTGCATTTGCTAATTCTTTCATTTCATGGTTTACTACTGAGTTATTTAAAGGATTAGAGGTATCGGGATTTTGCTCCCAAGCCTGCTCATCCACATAGACTACCCACTTACCATCAGAGGTAATTCCTCCTGCACCCAAACCTGCCTGAGGATTGCCTGTTTCTTGGCTTGCAAAATGATGCAGTCCCTTAACTGTTCTTACTTCTATAGTCTGGTTGCCATGTTGATAGGTGGCTACTTTCTGACTTCCTTTTCTTTGGATATAAACTTGCGTCTTATCTATTGAAACCTGACCGTTAGAAGAAGCCACTATCTCAAACTCTCCCCGAGGAGTAGAAACCTGGGTTATAACGGGAGAACCCCCACCTCTTGAGACATAAGCAGATTCTACGGATTCCGAAAGTAGGGGATCAAAAGCCATTCTCTCCAAGACGGAAGAACGTAAGAAAGTAAAAGGAATACTTGTAGCACTCCTGTTATCTCTTATAGTAACTACGCCTGCTGAGTCAGGATGCAATAGGTGAGCAATCTGCTGAGCAGACAAATTCTCTGCCATAAGTTCACCTAGAGCTTCTCTTTCAGGCTTATTACCTTTTTGAAAGACTTCTCTCACTCTATCAATATTCTGGAGTAAGTTTTGCTCTTCAAAATTAATCTTCGCAAGCTTTCTCTCTAACAGATTATTCCACTCTTCTATATCCTCTTTTCTTACCTCAACTGTACGCAGATAGCCGTTATCATTTAAAATTATCTCTATACCCCCTGAGGAGTAATCATTCAAAAATTTCCTAAATTTTCCAAGTGCCTGTTTATCTTCTAATAACCCTCTGTCTTTACCTATAAATTGCGCACTTTCCTCTACTGCTTGTAAATCTGCTCCGTTTCTAAAATTAATTCCCTCAATAATTACCTCTCTTCCGCTTCTCATAACCTCCTGAAACTTCTGGGAATTAAGATATCCCGGAAGCCCTACTTCCGGAGTAAGGATTTCTTGAAGTATCTCAGAAATCTGCTGACCCCAAGAAGTATTCTGAAATAAAGCTAAGGGGGTCATATTTAACCCTACTTGAATAATATTTTCAGCTATCACTTCCTCAGCAGTACCTCCTACAACCAGGCTGCTCACTCTTCCTCTAGAAGGAAGCAACTTCTCCAATGCTTTATTCCAGCCTCTGCCAGCAGCTTGGAACTTCCTGCCAAAATCTCCAGTCTTTATATTAGTAAAAATGGCCTCAGCCATAGGAGAAAGCACTGCCAGAGCAAAAGAAAATGTAAGCATAGTCTTATCAGGAGAATGCCAGTTTTCTCTAAAAGACTTTAAATCTCTTACTCTAGCTAAACCTTTGCTGTCTTGACCCCAGATACCTACAGAATAAGCCCTTCCAAAAACCTTCACCCAGTCGGATAAGCCCATATTCTTTTTAAGTAAATCCTCATATTTAGTTCTGCTTGCAGGTATCCCAGTTAATCTGGCCTCTTCAGGAGTAATCCAGAAGGCTCCCAAGACATCTTTACTTAAAAATTTTCCAATCTCTGTAGATGAATAGGGGAGTAAATATCTCTTAGAAAGATAGGAAGCCCCCTCCACACTAATATGTAAAGGAGCCATAACAAAAAGAAGATTACTTACAGAACCTGCTCCTAAACCATAGATTGTTCTCTGAACTCCAGCAACCCCTCCCCCAAAATTCCGCCATTTAGAAACACTATTCAAAATATTTTTAACTTGAGGAGGGTTTAACCCCTTTAAAGATTTCTGCATAAGAAGCCCTCCTGAACCCATCATTAAAAGGCCTGAACCTGTTAGAACAAGGCCTAATGTTCTTTTATCAATCTCTCTACCAAATAATTTAATTTTCCCCGGGCTAAGATAACTATCTAAAATAAAACCGCCTCCTATAACTGTAGTAGGAATTCCTGCCAAAAACAAATTAGAACCAACTGGGGATAGTTTGCCTAAATTATACCAATCCTTAATAGAACGGAATCTTAAAAACCTTTTAGTAAAAGGAACTTGTATTATTCTTCTTTGAGTAACAAACTTCTTACCTGCCTCAACTAAACCTTTTCCTATACCCTGGGGTGCTTCTGGTATCCCTTTTCCATAAACTCTTGTTGATTCTCTTAATATTATCCGGCCAAACCTTAAAAGAGTTCCTGAAATTAAGGCAGGGATTAAATCATTCTGATTGTGCCTTACTACTTTAACATACTTGCCAGTCTCAGGGTTAATTAAATAACCACCTTTATCTACTAAACCTAACTTATAATGTAAAGTCCTTAACTCCTCAATTTCTTTTGGAGTAAGCGTTTTTTTGCCTAAAAGTTCTCTAAAACGCTCTGCTTGAGGGTTATTTCCTAAATGCTTAAGAACTGTTTCTCTTTGTTCTGGGGAAAGTTGCCTTATATCTTCTATATAATCTTTTTTATCGTATCTATCAAATAAATGAGGTCGAGAATGATAAGCCCAACCTTCCCAAGTCTTGCGGGGATTAAGTTTTGCCTCAACTGAAGTAATTAGAGGCTCCCAAGCTCCTTTTCCTAAAGAATACCAAAGAAGACTTTCTCCTCCTATCTCTAAAGGAACTAAGAATAGAGAAGGATTATTTCTTGCAAATATCCCACCGGTAAAACCACCAAAAAGAACTAAAGCAGTATCCCATTTATTCTTTATTAATCCTCTCTGCTTACCAATAAGATAAGCAGATAAAGCTCCTGCTGTACCCCAACCAAGGTTATATATAGTATTTTTCTTCAACCCTTCTACTTTACTCCCTGCTAAAAATCTTCCTGCTCTACTCAGAAAACTCTTCTCTGCAGAAAATGCGCCTCTTAAATAGTGAGCAGTTTGCAAACTAGCCAAACCTGTAAAAACCTGTCCAGCAATTATAGTGTAATTCTTTATCAACCCTTCTTTCTCCATATTATACCCTAAAACCTGA
>CAZSAI010000111.1:0-3838 GCA_964604895.1 uncultured Planctomycetia bacterium | reverse complement strand
CCCCTGACTCAAAATAATTAATAATATGGCTGGAGAAAAGATTCTTATAGTAGATGATGAGTTTTTTGTGAGAGACATAGTTAGAAGTATACTTGAGGAGGAGTATAAAGTAATAGAGGCTTCCGACGGAGAAGAAGCTTTAGAGTTAATAAAGAAAGAGAAGCCTGATTTGGTTATTCTGGATTGCAAGATGCCTAAGAAAAACGGAGTGGAAGTTTGTAGAGAGATAAGAGAGGATTCTTTATTTTTGCATCTTCCTATAATTATGCTTACCGGGAAGAGTGAGACTAAAGATAAAGTAGAGGGCCTTGAGGCAGGAGCAGATGATTATGTGGTTAAGCCTTTTGAGCCTCAAGAGCTTTTGGCCCGAGTGAAGATGGTTCTTAAGCGGTCTCAGAGAGACTTAGATGCTAATCCTCTGACTCGGCTCCCAGGAAATGTTTCTATAATGAATGAGATTCAAAGAAGACTGGACAGAGGAGAGAAATTCGCTGTTTTATACTTGGATTTGAATAAGTTTAAAGCTTTTAATGACTACTATGGATTTGAGAGGGGTGATGAGTTAATAAAGGCTACTGCCCGGATAATAATAGAAGCTCTCCATAAGAAGGGGAGTGAATATGATTTTATAGGTCATATTGGAGGAGATGATTTTGTGGTAATTACTCAGCCTCAAAGAGCAAGAGAGATAGCTGGGGAAATTGTAGAAAGGTTTGATGAGCAAGCACCTTTGTTTTATGATGAGGAGGATAGAAAAAAAAGTTTTATTATAAGCAGAGACCGTTTAGGAAAAGAAAAAAAATTTTCCATAGTCTCAATTGCTATTGGGATAGTTACTAACCAGTATAGAGATTTTAAACACATAGGAGAGGTATCCAGCATAGGAACGGAGCTTAAGAATCTTGCAAAGAGTTTCGGAAATTCTATTTATGTAGAAGAGAAGAGAAAAGGATAATTTTTAAATAAAAAAGCTTGATTTTTTTGGATATTCTGGATAAAATTTTCTTAAAGAGAAGGGAGGTTGTGATATGAAGAAAATGTGGGGATTAATAGTGAGTGTTTGTTTTATGTTTTTACTCTCAGCTTGCCAAAACCTAACCTTTAAGAAGAAAGAGGAGCCTACTTCTTCAGAGATAGAGATTTCAGGTCCGCTTCTGGCTCAAGTAAATGATTGGCGAATTGGTTTAGAGGATTTTGAGAAAAGACTAAAGGCGCTTGAGCCTTTAGCTAAAGAACAGGGAGTGGATGTTAATAATTATGATTTTAAAAGAAGAGCTCTTAATGAGTTAGTAAGAACTGCTCTCTTAGCTGAAGAAGCCAGGCTTCGAGGTTTGGATAAAGAGAAAGATTTTAGAGAAGCTGTAGAGAATTATAAACAAACTCTTTTGGCTCAAAGACTTATTCAACGGGAAGTTGCTGATATTATAGTTACTGAGGCAGAGATAGAGGAGTTCTATAATCAAAATAAGCAATTTTTTAAGAGCCCAGAGGAGATAAAGGTAAGAGAGATTGTGGTTAATAATAAGTCTCAAGCTAAAGATTTATACATCCGTCTTCTTCAAGGAGAAGACTTCGCTTTTTTAGCCACTCAATACTCAGTGGCTGACTCTAAAAGTAAGGGAGGAGACTTAGGGTATTTAAAGCCTGACCCAAAAGTAAAATTTAAGAAGTTTTGGGAAGTAGTCTCAGCTTTAGATAAAGGAGAAGTCTCCAGCATATTTAAAGGAGAAGATGGAAAATTCTATATAGTTAAAGTAGAGGATAAAAAAGAAGGAAAGATTACCCCCTTATCAGAGATTAAAGAGGATATAAGGAGAGCTTTAAAAATAGATAAAGAAAATAGAAAAATTGAAGAGTTAGTAAATTTAGCTAAAGAGAAAGCAAAAGTTGTAATTAATGAAGATTTATTAAGATAAAAAATGGAGAAGAGAAGAATATATTTTATTGTAGGAATAATTTTAGCTTTGACTGCGGTATTTTTAGTTCATTCTTATGTGCAATCTGAGAGACAAAGACTCATAGAGCTTGCTAAGAGAAGAGGAATTGTAGAAGTAGTTATAGCTAAGAGAGATATTCCAGCTAGAACAAAAATTTCTTCTAATATGTTAGATTTGAGAAGAATCCCTTCTGACCGTCTAGAGCCGGAGGCCCTTAGCTCTATAGACTCTGTAGTAGGCAAGGTAGCTAAAAGAGATATAATAAAAGGTCAGCAGATAACTGCTTCTTTGCTTTTTATCCCGGGTTCGGAGAAGACCCTTTCTTTGCGAACCCCTGAAGGAAAGAGAGCTATAACTATTCCTGTAGATAAAATTTCTTCGATAGAAGGGATGATAACTCCAGGTGATCATGTAGATATTATAGGAAATTTTCAGATCCCTGTGCAGGGTGAAAAAGGAAAAACTTTTACTCAGAATATGGTAGTTCCTATGTTTCAGAATGTTTTAGTGCTAGCAGTGGGTTCAAAAACTGAGGCTTTAACTTTTTCTAAAGAGAGCAAAGAAAGAACCCCTACTACTATAACTATAGCTTTATCTCCAGAGGAAGCTTCTTTGCTTACTTACGCTATGGAGATTGGGAAAATAAGGTTACTTTTACGTTCTCCTTTGGATGAGAAAGTAGCTGTTACTCAAGAGCCAATTACTATGGATAAACTATGGGAGAAACTTTTGGGAATAAAACAGGTTGTGTCTTCTCCTCCCCCACCTCCTGAAACTGTGGAGGTATATAAAGGTACTGAGAAAACCTCAGTCATAATAGAAAAGAGATGAGAGATTCGAAATTTAAAATAAAAAAAATGTGGCTTTTTATACTTTCCTTTTTATTTCTGTGTAATTATACTCTTGCTTTAGAAGAATCCTACGAAGGAGTGGTAGGGCAGATCATTACAGTAAAAGTTTTTTCTCCTAAGAAGATATTTATTAGAAAACCAGAAATTTTAGATGTAGTGAAAGTTTATCCTAATAAAATAGAATTTTTAGGAAAACAGCCAGGGTTTACTCAGGTGGAAGTGTGGACTAAGAGTGGCAAAAGGCTATTTGAGGTTACTGTATTAAGTGAGGATTTGGATAGCCTACGAGAGAGAATCTCTGAACTTATTCATAAGCGGTTAAAAATAGAGGAAGTGGTAGTTAAAAAAGATACTTTGAATAGTAAGATAATTTTGGAGGGAGAAATAGCTCAGCAAGATTTAGACAAGGTTAATAAGGCTATAGAAAAATATTCTGCTAATATTACAAATTTTCTTAAAGTTAAAGAGGAAAAAGACTTAGTTCAGATTAATGTAGAGATATTAGAGCTCTCTAAGGAGATAATTGATCAATTAGGAGTTGATTGGTCTAGTTCTTTAAAGTTTACTGAGAGCATAGCTAATAAATCTGCTGGGTTAGGAGGTAAACCCTATGAGATTATGAGAATAGTGGATTGGACAAGGGGGGCTTTGGAGGCTACTGTGCGGATGTGGGAAAAGGAAGGGAAGGGGAAAATCCTTGCTCGACCAAAGCTTCTTTGTTTGTCAGGAAAAGAAGCCTCCTTTTTAGTAGGGGGAGAGGTACCTATTCTTACTTATGAGGGGGGAGAGCAGAAGGTTGAATACAAAGAGTATGGAATAAAATTGAATATTAGTCCTGTTATAAAGGATGCCGATATAGCTTTAAATTTACGCTCCGAAGTTAGTGAGCTTGATCCAGATAATTCTTTAGATGCGGTTGCATTTATTCCTGAGGTGGGCTCTGTGCAATATACTCTTCCTGCTTTTACTAAACGGACTACAGAAACTCAGTTGTTTCTTAAAAATGGACAGACTATATTTATTTCCGGACTTCTTAAAGATAAAGTTTCC
>CAZSAI010000110.1:0-3941 GCA_964604895.1 uncultured Planctomycetia bacterium | reverse complement strand
TCACTTTGAGCTAAATCAATATATTATCTTACCTCAGGGATTAATTGAGAATTAGGGAAACTTTTAAATAAATTTTCAAAACTAATAATACTTGCTTCAAAATCCTTTTCTTTTAATAAACAAAGTCCAATTTGAAATTGAATATAATCCGAATAAAGATTATTAGGAAAATCCTCTAAAACTTTCTTATAGGCCTGAATTGCTTTTCTAAAATTACCCACTTGTTGATAAACATCAGCAATATTTATCTGGGCACTTATTTTTACTATCTCTTGAGGAGAAGTTGTAAGCTTCTTAAAAGTATCTATTGCTTTCTTATATTCAGCAATTTTAAGATAACACCAACCTAAGTTATAATATATTTCTTCTAATATCTTTTTCTCTATCTCTGGCTCTTTCCT
The DNA here is from genome assembly GCA_964604895.1 of uncultured Planctomycetia bacterium. GTDB lineage: Bacteria > Omnitrophota > Gorgyraeia > Duberdicusellales > Duberdicusellaceae > Duberdicusella. The sequence continues at coordinate 3,540 of CAZSAI010000110.1, read as the reverse complement.
TAAAAGAGCCTGGTATAAGGAAATGGCATCATTAATCCTCCCTAAATTATACAAACAATCTGCCTTCCCTAAATAGGCTCTCATCGCCAGGGAACTCTGTGGATAGTCTCTTATCAATTTATCAAAATAGGTATAAGCCTTTCCGTATTCTTTCTTTTTATAGTATAAAAAACCAAAAGAATAAGTTTTAAGCTCTTGGGAATCAATCTGAGAAAAATAACTCTCTGCCTCAAGAATTCTGCCATTTTCTAAGAAACTCCAGCCTAAGCTTTGACGAATATCATCCCTTAAGGACTCTTGATTTATATTTTCCAAAGCTTGTTTATAATAATTAATAGCTGAAGAGTAATTCTTAAGAACGTATTCAACCTCTCCCCAATAATAATAGATATAATCTTTATGAAGAGTTTGAGGAAACTCTTCTAGCCAAGAAGAACATAGTTCTTTAAGTTTAAAGTAATTTTTCTTTCTATAGTAAATTTTTGCTAAAGAAAAGAAAACCTTCTCTCTTACTTCTTCATTTTTACATTTAGCTAAAATTTCTTCAAATATTTTTTGAGCCGATTCTAAATCTTTCTGTTTCAAGAAGCAAAATCCCAAAGAATACTTAGACCAAAAAAAGAATGAAGAATCAGGAAATTCCTCTATTAAACGATTAAAAAAACTCAAAGCTTGAGGATACCTCTTTGCTTGAAAAGCAATCTCTCCTAACCAATAGAGGGCCTCACTAATTACTTGAGGAGAAGAACCTTTCTGGGAAAGATTTAAGAAGACTTTACTGGCTTTATCAAAATCTTTCTTATAGTATAAGCTTTTGCCTATAAATAATTCTGCTTCTTCTCTCTTAGAGCTTTGAGGATAATTATCTACAAAAGACTCAAAAAGTTTAAGAGAAGCATCATAAAAACCTTCACTAAAAGCTTTAGACGCGGTATAGAAATCCTCCTCCTCGGTAGCCAAAGCTCTAAGGTTGAATAAAAAAAATCCACTCCAAAATGTTAAAATAAAAAATATAAACTTCCTCATATATTAAAAATCTCCTCTTTCAGCTTCTCTCTGAGAAACCTTCCAGTATAAGAAGTATTCACCCTTGCTACTTCTTCCGGAGAGCCCGAAGCTATTAAATAACCACCTTCTTCTCCTCCTTCTGGACCCAAGTCGATTATATAATCTGCACACTTTATAACTTCTAAATTATGCTCAATTACTAAGACAGTATTGCCTTTATCTACTAAGCGCTGAAGAACCTCAAGAAGTTTTCTTATATCTTCAAAATGAAGTCCAGTTGTAGGCTCATCCAAAATATAGAGGGTTCTACCTGTAGACCTCTTTCTTAAGTATTTAGAAAGTTTTACTCTTTGAGCTTCTCCTCCTGAAAGGGTAGTAGCGGACTGGCCTAATTCAATATAACCTAAGCCTACATCCTGAAGAGTCTTAAGGATACCTCTAATTTGGGGAATATTCTCAAAAATCCTTACAGCTTCGTTTACAGACATCTCTAAAACATCAGCAATTGAAGCACCCTTAAATTTAACCTCCAATGTTTGCTCGTTGAATCTTCTGCCTTGACAGACTTCACACTTCACATAAACTGAAGGTAAAAAATGCATATCTATCTTCTTTAAGCCATCTCCTTCACAAGCCTCGCATCTTCCCCCTTTTACGTTAAAACTGAATCTGCCAGGCTTAAAACCCCGAGTCTTAGCTTCTGGAAGAGAACTGTAAAGTTCTCTTATATAGGTAAAGACTCCGGTATAGGTAGCAGGGTTAGAGCGGGGGGTTCTACCAATAGGAGACTGATCTACTATTATAACCTTATCTATAAGTTCTTTACCTTCAATGTTATCGTGGTCTCCTGGAGGTTCTTTTGAGCCATAAAGATGTCGAGCAATCCCTTTATAAAGAATCTCCTCCACCAAAGTAGACTTTCCTGAACCCGAAACCCCCGTAACACAAACAAAAACCCCCAAAGGGATTTTTACATTTATATTTTTAAGGTTATATTGACGAGCTCCTTTTATAGAAAGATAAGGACAATTTTTATAATCTCTTCTCTTTAAAGGAAGAGGTATAGTTTTCTCCTCTCTTAAGTATGAAGCGGTGAGAGACTTAGCCTCGGTTATGTTGGAGGTGGGACCATTATAGACTATAAAACCTCCTTCCTTGCCTGCGCCTGGACCTAAATCTATAATCCAATCCGAACTTTTTATTATTCTTTCATCATGTTCAATCACAATTACAGTATTACCTAAATCCCTCAACTTCCTAAAAATATTTATTAACTTCTCAATATCCCGGGGATGTAGACCTATAGTTGGCTCATCTAATATATAGATAACCCCTGATAAAGCTGAACCTACCTGGGTAGCTAACCTTATCCTCTGAGCCTCTCCTCCCGAAAGAGTAGAGCTTAACCTATCTAAAGTCAAATATGCTAAACCCACCTCTTTGCAAAAAGTAAGTCTCTTCTTTATCTCTTTTATCAAAACCTGAGCAATCACCTCTTCTTGAGGGTTAAGCTGGAGGCTGTCAAAAAAATCTAAAGCTTCTCCTACAGACATTTTCAGAATATCTCCAATATTCTTATCTCTCACATAAACTGATAGACTCTCTTTTCTAAGCCTTAAGCCTCCGCATTCCGGGCAAGGTTTTTTGCTCATAAATTTAGAAACTTCGCTCTTTAAATAATCACTTTCGCTTTCTTCAAATATTCTTTCTAGATGAGGAATGACCCCCTCAAAAGGCTTCCCCCAAACTTCTACCTCGGAGCCGTAAAGAATAATTTTCTGAATCCTTCTGGGAAGTTTATAAAAAGGTGTATCTAAACTAAAACCTAACTCCTGAGCTAATTCTCTCAAAAGACTTCGATAATAAAGGATATAACCTCTTCCTCCCCTTCTCCAAACTTCAATTGCTCCCTCTCTTAAACTTTTCTTCTTATCAGGAATAATCAAGTCTACATCAAATTCCAATTTCCTACCTAAACCGTTACAAACAGGACAAGCCCCATAGGGAGAATTAAAAGAAAAAGTCCGAGGCTCAAGCTCAGGGAAACCTCTCTTACATCTAGGACAAAGGAATTTACTACTAAAAAACTCCTCTTTATTAACATCTTCTCTAAATATGATTAATTCTCCTTTACCTATTTTTAAAGCCAGTTCTACTGAGGAGGAGATTCTTTCTTTTTCTTGAGGACGTAAGATTACTCTATCTATTACCACCTCTATATTATGTAATTTATACCGAGCTAAATCTATCTCTTCTTCTAAATTGTAAATTCTCTTATCTATCCTTATTCTTGCAAACCCATCTTTCCTTAAACGTTGAAAAAGCTCTTTAAATTTTCCCTTCTTTCCTCTTATAAGAGGAGCCAAGATATAAATTCTACAACCTTGAGGATATTCTAGAACTTTATTTATAATCTCTTGCGAACCTTGAGCATTTATAGGAACCTTACATTTAAAGCAGTAAGGTTTCCCAATTCTTGCAAAAAAAAGACGCAAATAATGAGACCAAAAATAATCATAGACCAATTTTCTT
>CAZSAI010000109.1:3008-4085 GCA_964604895.1 uncultured Planctomycetia bacterium | reverse complement strand
TTGGTGGTTCAACAAATTATCTTCTTTCCTATAAGATACTTATACCCCCCCCCTATGGAAATCTTCTGGTTTCAATTCATACTTTTATATTAGGTTATGCCATTATTAGATGTCATCTAATGGATATAAATGTGGTATTTACCAGAGTAGGTATCTTCAGCGTAGTCTATACCTTAGTATTAGGAATCCCTTTTGGATTAGGATTTTAGGGGAGAGAATATTTTTCTAGGGTATTTGGTGCGAATTGGTGGATAGTTCCTTTAGGAGTTTGTGTGCTCCTTGCCACCCTTGGCCCTTTTATCTATATCTACCTCCAACGTAAAGCTGAAAAGTTTCTTCTATCCAGAACCAGCCAACTCCAAGAAGAACTCCAAACCACCCAACAGAGACTCCTCCAAGCTGAACGCCTAGCAGCAGCTGGTAGCCTAGCCTCAAGCCTTGCCCATGAGATAAAAAACCCTCTAACCTCAATCAGAACCTTTACCAGCTTCCTAGAAGAAAGATATAAAGACCCTGAATTTATAAAGAAATTCACCAAAATAGTCCCTTCAGAACTGGATAGAATCCATTCTATTCTTCAACAACTCTTAGATTTCTCCTGCCCCAAACCTCTTAAACTTAGCCCCTATAATATAGCTAACCTCCTAGATGAGACCCTAGAACTAGTAGAACCCCAACTCTCTAAACATAATATCTGCCTTAAAAAACTCTATACCAGTAAAGACATTCCTCCTATTATGCTAGATACCCACCAACTAAAACAAGCCCTCTTAAACATCCTTCTTAATGCTATAGATGCTATGGAGAAAGGAGGCAGTCTTACTATAGCCCTAGATTCTAAACCTGGCCAACTTACTATTACTATCTCTGATACTGGCAAAGGAATCTCCAAACAAGACCTAGCCCATATCTTTGACCCTTTCTATTCCAAGAAAGACAAAGGTATAGGCCTAGGTTTAGCTATTACCTATGGGATAATAAAAAACCATAAAGCAGATATAAGAGTTAAAAGTAAGCCCAAAGAAGGAACCACCTTCTTAATAAGCTTTCCTATCTAATTATATCCAGGCTAAGCCT
>CAZSAI010000109.1:0-2908 GCA_964604895.1 uncultured Planctomycetia bacterium | reverse complement strand
GAAGGAACCACCTTCTTAATAAGCTTTCCTATCTAATTATATCCAGGCTAAGCCTCAGAGGAAGTGGAACAATATTGTTTCAAACACTATTGTTCCCGGTTGGAGAAGGGTGCACCTACGAGGTGGAAAAAGGAAGGAAAGTAGAAAAAGGGGAGATAGGTTGGGAGAGAGAGAAATAGCCCTTGACATTGTAATATAAATATATTACAATTGTAACACATAAGGGTTACAATGCTAATATCTATCTTATGGATATAACGAAAGTTTTCAAGTCAAAGGCTCGTAAAGCCTTATTTAGATTGTATTTCACAAACCCCAACAGCTCCTATTACCTTCGTGAGCTAGAGCGTGAGCTTAATATCCCTGTTTCGATTCTCCGTAAGGAATTAATTACCTTAAAAGAAATAGGTATTTTCGTATCTTATAAGAAAGGCAATCTTGTATACTATTCTTTAAATAAGTCCTATCCTTTATATGAGGAATTTAAAACAATAGTATTTAAGACCATAGGGATTCAGGCCCTTCTGAAAAAGGCTCTTTCAAAGATAAAAGGCATAGAAATTGCTTTTATTTATGGTTCCTACGCTAAAAAGCAAGATAGTCCAGCAAGTGATATTGATTTGTTTATAATTGGCAGTTTCAGTGAGTCCAGCCTTATTAAAAAGCTAAATGAGTTGGAGAAGAAACTAAGAAGAGAAATCAATTATAGTGTATATTCAAGGATAGATTTTCAAAAGAAGAAGAAACAGAAAGACCCTTTTATAGAAGAGGTTTTGGTAAGCCCCAAAATTTTTTTAATTGGAGGAGAGAATGAGATTTGAGCTCTTCATAAAAGAACATTCTAAAAAGAGGTTTATTAAAACCCCAAAGATTAAATTTTAAAAGTATAGAAAACCTGATAGCAAGGGCATATAAGGAGTTAAGAGTAGCTGAAGCAAATCTAAAGATAGATGAAGGAGTGGCATTTACTGTTGCTTATACAGCTATGCTTCATGCTGGGAGAGCCTTAATGCTTTTTAAAGGATTTCGGCCGGCGGATGGTTATCAACATAAGACAGTCGTAGAATTTACAACTTTTTTTCTAGGGGAGAAATATAAAAATATTGTTCAACACTTTGATAGAATGCGCAGAAAAAGAAATATCTTTACTTACGAAGTAAGTATTTCTATCTCTAGGACTGAAGTCAAGAGTGCACTTAGGACAGCTACTAAATTTGTTGATATTATTAGGGATTTAATAGAAAGAGATAATCCCCAGTATAAGTTCTTTAGAGAATAGCGAAGGGGATATTTTGAGGTAGATAACAAAGAAGAGATCAAATGAGGATAGATGCGATAGGTACTCTTGGGTATCAAGACTAAGCCTCGGATAAGTACCTATAAGCCTCGAGTAGGATACGTAGATAATAAGCTCCTTCGAGCAGAAGGTGGAAGGATGGGGATAGGAGGAAGGAATCCTCTTAACCCTGATCCTAAAAATAAATGGCAAAAATTTATATATCGTGTAATAAAAATTTTACAGGCAATCCAGAGTTTTAAAATCCCTTAGCAAAAACCTTATGTTTTTGAGGTACATATTAACAATCTTTAACTTGAGGAATTGGCCTTTCTTTTGGAATTATTGGTTAGGGCTAGGAGAAATGGTTAGTCATCGATACGAGAGGGCAATTATCCATTTTACTAGATGCCTAGATAGAAATTATCCTATAAAAATTCATGTGCTAGTTTACGAACAACTTGGTAAATGCTATTTTGACATAAATGAAATAGATAAGAGTAAGTTTTATTTTCTGAAAGTATTAGAGATTAGAGAGGGCAATGAAGGAAAATTAAACTCTGAAGTTGCTTCTCGTCTTGGTTTTATATTTTATCAAGAAGGCAACTACCATAAGGCTAAGTATTATCTAGAGCTTGCTAAGGCTAACTACCGAAAGCGTGATTATACAAATATAAAAGCAGTTGAGGAGTACCTTTCCAAATTAAAGAATCGAGATTATCAAGGCTAAGCCTTAATAAGTATCTGAGAGAGAAAATCTTACCTATTCCCCACCTTAAAACTGGAGAAACTCTGGAAAATAATAAAAATAATAAATATTGACATTTTTACTTTTATGGAGTACACTACTAATTGGTAAAACTAAAATGGAGGATATTCCTGATGAAAATAATCAAGCGGATATTAGATATAACTCTCCCTAAACGGCAGTCTGCATTTTTGTGGGGCCCAAGAAAGACAGGAAAGACTACTTATTTAAAGGCTCGCTTTCCTAAGAGCTTAGTGTATGACTTCTTAAAAACAGATTTGTTTTTTGAAATGGCGAAAAGGCCTTCATTGTTAAGAGAACAACTATTAGCAAAACCTAAGGAACTTCTAAGGAGACCGATAATACTTGATGAAGTCCAGAAAGTACCCCAGATATTAGATGAAGTTCATTGGCTTATAGAGAATAAATCGTTGAGTTTTATTCTCTGTGGCTCTAGTGCAAGAAAATTGAAGAGAAGCCACATCAACTTACTAGGAGGAAGAGCTTGGCACTATGAAATGTTTCCCTTTACCACACCTGAACTTAAAAAATTTAACTTATTACAGGTTTTAAATCGCGGGTTAATACCAGATCATTACTTACAGGATAATTACAAGATGTCACAAAAAGCTTATGTCGAGGATTACTTAAAAGAAGAAATTCTGGCTGAAGGCTTAACACGGAATGTTCCTGCCTTCTCAAGATTTCTAGAAGCATTTGGGTATTCTCATGGGGAACTTACTAATTATTCCAACATTGCACGTGATTGTGGTGTAGATGCCAAGACTATAAAAGAATACTATCAGATTTTAGTAGATACTTTGCTTGTTATAAGGATTGAACCTTTTAGGAGGAGACAGTCTCGACAAATAATTACTAAAGCA
>CAZSAI010000108.1:0-4085 GCA_964604895.1 uncultured Planctomycetia bacterium | reverse complement strand
TTACATTATCAAAATCCAAATTTATCTTCTTATTTAGCTTCCTCCTAATCTCGGGAATCTCTACTAAAGAAATAAGTTTAGATTCAACTTCTTTTTTAAGAGGCTCAAGATAAGGAGGGGTAGCAGATTTTGAAACCTCTTCAAGCATCTCTCTGTCTGAAATCTCCTCTTCCAATAAAGCATTCTTTCTGGACTCCTTATATAATTTCTCTTCAGCTTTCTTAATTAGTTTACGAGCAGAAGGAGTATAATAAATCCGGGGATTTCCTTCAAGTCTTATTACTTGCCTAAAGGATTCGATTGCCTGTCTGTAGCGACCTTGTTTATAGAATTTTAGCCCTTGATAATAAAGCTCTCTTATCTTCTCTATCTTCTCCTCATCTTCTTTCTCTTTATCTTTCTTTGAAAATGCCTGAGGAGTCTCAACACCCTCAGAAAAGTCATGGGAGAATTTTTCTTCTTGAGGCTGATACTTTGCCTTATCCTCCCATCTCCTCTTAGGAGATTTAGAAGTTAGCTTAAGCCCTACATAATGAATAAGAGAATCTATCTCTTTATCATCAGGGTAATCTGCTTTCAGACCCATCAGAAGTTTTTCTGCCTCCTCATACTCTTCCAAAACTATAAGGTTTCTTGCCTGCTCTAAGAGAGCTTCTTTATCCAAAGAAGGCTCTCCTTTTAAAGAAGCTTGTGTAACTCTCTTCTGAGAAAGAGCTGGGACTGGCTTCTTTTTGGAAAGTGAAGGAACCTCTTTCTGAGTCTTGGAAAGGGAAAGTTTTTTCTCTTTAGCTAATTTTTCTTTCTCCTCTTTAGTCTCTAATTCCCTAATTTTCAACCTCATTGAGCTTACAAAATTTAACACATGCTTCTGGTGAGGGTATTTCTCCTCTAAATCCCCTAAGAGAGCCCTTGCTTGAGAATAATTCTTCTCTTTTATGGAACTTAAAACTTCTTTTTTGCAAGAAGCCAAGCTAGAAGAGAGCCTTTCTCTAAAAAGTTTTTCTTTTATAGCCTCTTCTCTCCTTTTGGCTTGTTCTTTCCTCTCTCTGAGAAGATAAGCTAATTTCTCTAAGTCTCTGTCCTGAGGATATTTTGAGCTAAAAATCTTAAGGGCCTCTTGAGCTTGGCTAAAATCCTCCTCTTTAATAAGCTTCTTTATCTTGCTAATTAAATCTCTTCTTTCCTGAAGTTCTCTCTTCTTTCTGGTCTCCTCCTCTTCTAATTTAGTTTCAGTTTGGCTCAAAAGATTCTTAATTTTCTCATCCCGGGGATAAATTATGGAAAGTTCCCTGAGAACAAAATAAGCCTTTCTATAATTCTCAGATTGAATAAATTTTTCTGCTTCTCTAATTAAAGAAATTTTTTTGCTTAAGGCTTCTATTTCTTTCTGTTTACTTACTCCTGGAAAAGTCTTTTTAAAAGAAACCTCTTTAGCTTGAAGAGTGGCTTTACTTCTCTTAAGCTTTTTCTCCACATATTTAAGAAGGGAAGAAGCTTTTTTCTGATTAGGGTAATCTCTAAGTAAGTTTGTTAAAAAATCCTTGGCTAAAGCATAATTTCCTTGAGAAATCAATTTCTTAGCCTCATTTAATCTAAGGGTAAAGTCCTTCTTTCTTTTTCTTTCCTCCTCTTTGGCTAATTCTCTATTCAACTTTTCTCTGAGACTGCAAAGTCTTTCGGAAAATGCTTTCTCGCCAGAAAAATTCTCTTCAAGATAACTATATTTAGCTTGAGCCAGAGAAAACTTCCTGTCTTTTATTAGAGATTTTATTTGGGAGTATAAACTATTGAACTCAGAAACTCTCTCTTTATAAGCTTGAGCTTCTCTCTTCTTAGAAGCATTTTTTATAAGTTTGTCTAAATAAGAAGCTTTGGGAGACTCATTCTTAAGTTGAGATAACAATATTAAAGCTTCTTGATAGTTTCCAGAACTCAAATATTTCCTGGCTCTCCTAAGCAGTTGGTTTGCTTTTAAGGCTTTGTTGAAATAATCTAAAACAAGGGGACTATTAACATCTTCTTTCAAAATCTTTCTACTCTTATTTACTACAAATGTATAATCTCCTTTTAAATAAGCCTCTTCAAGAGATTTTAGCTCGGATTGAGTATAGCTTACAGAAAAAATAAGAGAAAAAATAAAAGCTAATACTCCTACTTTAAAAAATCTCATATCTTGCCTCCTTTTATTATTAGTTACTAAAAATTTGTTTTTTTATCTATTGCCTCTTTAATATTAATTCCTTAGAAGTCTTGATATTTTCCAAAATAAGTTGAGTATCACTAAACTCTTTAACTTCAAAATCTTCTATTTTCTCTCCTATAGTCAAAAATAACACCTCACCTTTTAAACTATCCTCTAAAGCTGCTACCCTCTCACCTTGCAAAATTCCAATACCTCTATAGAAAAACCTCTGAACCTCAGGAGAAAGAGGCTCAGCCTTTTTAAGCGGGGCTAAAATCTCTTTCTTCTCAACAAAAATCTTATTTCTCAAGAATCTTTCTTTTAATTCTTCTCCTATTAAAATCTTTCTTCCGTAATCAAACCCGTGAATCTGTTGAGAGACTAAATTAAACACTTCTTTATTTACTAAGATTTTAGAAATTTTAATAACCCCCTCTATTCCTGCTTCAGTTTTAAACTCTAAATAGTCTATATCAAGAAAAGGTTTATTCTCTGCAAGAAGAAGAAGGTATTTAGAAAAAGCACTACCTTCTGTTCTAAATCCTAACTCCATACTTAACTGTCTTAGACCTCCTAAAGAAATCGGCTCTAATATCTTCACACTTTCAAAGTCTATATTAGAACTTAAACCTAAGTCTATTGCTCTCTCTAAGTTCTCTAACTGAGCAAGATAGTAAGGTATCTCCTCTTGAGGAGGAAGACTTTTAGGCACTTCCATCTGAGGAGGATTTATCCCTTTTGCCTCAGCTTTTCTTAAAAGCTGTTTCCTGAGACTGTTAATCTTCTGAGCAAAAAATATCTCAGGGTCTAAAATCTCTTCCTCTTTTTGAAGCTGAAAAACCTCTGTTAAACCTTTAAACTTTCTCTTTAAAACCCAAATTTCTTTCCTTAGTTCTTCTAATTTGTTTTTAGTAACCGGCTCTTTTACTTGGACTGTATAGCTTTGAATCTTTCTCTCTAAGTTTGAATTTATAAAAGCTAGAAGAATCAAAACAACAGCCCCACCAATATTTAATGCAACTATTGTTTTAGATTTAACAGACATCTTAGTTTCCAAAGGCTCTTATTCTAAAATAAATAAATTCTTCTTTTCCCTCTCGCTGAAGATAAGAAGATAAAGGTTTAATCTCCTTAAAATAGCCAGTTTTCCTTAATTTCCTAAGGAAACTTGACACCTCCTCATAATTCTTAGCCTTAAGAAGAACCTCTATTTTAGAGTCTTCTGCTGAGAAGTTAAAACTAATTAGCTCAAGTTCTCCTAAAGAATTACCTATCACATCTATTACTTCTATTAAGGATTTATTCTGATATAGCTTTTTCTCTAATGGCTCAATATACTGTGTTAGGGTTTTTCTTTGAGAAATCAAATTTTTATAGATAGGTAACATCTCTTTAGAAATCTTCTCTTTAGCTCTAAGAATTTGAATATTCTTAAAAATGTTTTTAATAAGAAAAATACTTCCTACAAAAAGTCCAATAAAAATAAATATCCCCAGACTTAGCCCTAACTTCTGAAATCTTCTTTTCAAGATTTTAAGCTTCTCTTTTTGAGCCTTCTCTTTAAAAAAGTTAATCCTCAATAACTCAGACTGGAAAAAACCTAAGCCGGTCCCCAAAAGAAGCACTAACTCAGGCTCAAAAGCTAAATTCTCCTCAAGATGGATATTATTTTTAGGCTCTAAAAAAATAACTGGACAAGCTAAACTTTTAGAAAGTCTATCTAAGAAAACCTGTTCATTCCTACCGCAAGTAAAAAGAGAAGAAAAAACTTCAGAAGTAAAAAATCCTTTAGATTGAAGATATTCTCTAAGGCGACTAAGTTCGGAAGTTACTATTTCTAAATTTTTAAAAACATCTGAATGATGGAAAGGAATTTCTGAAAAAAAGAATTTACCCTTCTGAA
>CAZSAI010000107.1:0-4100 GCA_964604895.1 uncultured Planctomycetia bacterium | reverse complement strand
GGTAAAAGAAAAGAATGTATTTGTAGTTTTAGGTAAAGATTTCCATTCTAAAAAAGCCCAGATTGATAAGATTAAGTCTTTTATTTCCCAAAGAGTACCTTCCCCAATTCTTATCAACCTCTCTTCTTCAGAGTTAATCCTTACAGAGCTTCAAAGAGAGATGAATAATCTTTCTTTCCAAAGAAGGATATTTATCTTTCGAAATTCAGAAAATCTTTCTCTAGATGTAAAAAATTATTTTAAGGACATTATAAAAAAAAGAAAATTTGAAGATTTTTTAATATTTGATTTTGATGTATCTTTAGAAGAGAGGGAAAGACTTCAAGAAGACAGTTTTTTCTCGTTTCTTTTTAAGCTTAGCCCCCCCTATAAAATAGGGAAGGCTTTTATTAAGGATTTTTCTCTTAGAGATTTAGAAGGGGCCTTAAAGAAAGGATTTACTCCCCGGGCTTTACTTATCCTTTCTTATCTTCTTAAGAGAGGAAGAAAGGAGAGAATTTCTCTGCAGATTTTAGGTATGATGATTAAAATATTTGTAGATTACTCTTCCAGGATTTTTAAGGAGAGAAATCTTAGATATATATTTGAGATGGAAAGATTAATAAAAGAAGGAAAAATTTCTCCTCAGTTAGCTTTAGAGCTTTTAATTATAAGACTAACCTTGCAGAGCTCTTAGTTTTTTAGATAAGCGGGATTTCTTTCTAGCAGCTTTATTTTTGTGGATATATTTTTTAGCTGCAGCTTTGTCTAAGGCTTTGTAAAGAAGGGATTGAGCTTTTTGAGCTTCTTCTATATTTTTTTCTTTTATTGCCCGAAGGAGTTTTTTTGTAGCTTGTTTAATCTTATTTTTTATGGCTAAATTCCTGAGTCTTCTTTTTTTGTCAGCCCTTAATCTTTTTAAAGCTGATTTTCTTTGAGGCATTTTTACTCCTTTTTTAGAAAGCTTAGGTTAGAAAATTAAATCAAAAATTTAGAAAATGTCAAGGTTTTTTAAGAAAATAATTAAGAATACTTTTATTATCTCCTCAGGGACCTTGGTCTCCAGGATTCTTGGATTTTTTAGAGATGTATTAATAGCTAGATTTTTTGGCACCTCTTTTTTGATAGAGGCCTTCTTAGTTGCCTTTAGACTCCCTAATATATTTAGATCCCTCTTAGGTGAAGGCGCGGTAGATTCGGTAGTTATCCCTGTTATCTCTGAGTACAAAGATAAGAATTTTTCTCGAGTAGCTGGAAGTCTTTTTATCACTTCTTTTGTTCTTCTTTTGGGAGTGGTGGTATTAGGGATAACTTTTGCTAAGTTTATAGTAATATTGACTGCTCCTGGATTTCTCCTTCAGCCCGAAAAATTTGAGCTGACCGAAAGACTTACTAAGATAGTATTTTCTTATCTTCTTTTTATAGGGCTTTCTGCTAATTTAGGAGGCATTCTTTATACTAAAGGGAATTTTTTTGTCCCTTCTTTTTCTCCTTTAATTCTCAACCTTACTGTTATCTTAGGAATCCTTTCATTATCCTTCTTTAAGGAAGAACCGGTATATGTGCTTTCTTATTTTGTAATCTTAGCTGGGATTCTCCAATTTCTTTGGAATTTTTTGGCTTCAAAAAAATATATTAGCTTAACTCTTAATATTAAAAAAGCCTTCCTTGATAAAGCTATTATTAGAATGGGTAAACTTTCTTTGCCCAGAATCTGGTCAGTGGCAGTTTATCATATAAATGTATTTTTAGATACTTTTTTAGCTTCTTTTTCTCAGATAGTAGGCCAAGGTGCCGTAGCTGCTATTTATTACTCCAACAGGTTAATTCAATTTCCCTTGGCTCTTTTTAGTTTAAGTATTTCTAGAGCAGTTCTTCCAGGGCTTGCTAGTCTTAGTGCTGAGGATAGACTGCAAGATTTTAAATCAGCTCTTTCTTTTTCCTTTAAGAATCTTTCTTTATTTATGATTCCTTTCAGTGTGTTTTTTTTGTTTTTTTCTTCTCCTTTAGTAGAGATAATCTTTAAAAGAGGGGCTTTTGATACATACTCGGTAGTTATTACCTCTTCTACTTTGTTTTTCTATTCAGTAGGACTTTTTTTCTTTGCTTCTTCTCGACTTCTGATAAGTGCTTTTTATTCTTTAAAGGATACTAAGACCCCTGCAAAAATATCTACTTTTACTTTGTTAATTAACTTTATCTTGAGTATAATATTAATGAGGCCTCTTAAGGTAGGAGGTTTAGCCTTAGCAAGTAGTATTTCGGCAGGAGGAGGATTTCTTTTACTTTTTTGGTCTCTTCAAAAGAAAGTAGGCACTATTGGAGGGATAGGTCTTCCTATAGCTAAGTTATTAGGGGTAAGTCTTATTAGTGTGGGTTTATCTAAATTTTGTTTTATATTTATGGATATAAATCCTTTAGCTAAGATATTGTTAAGTTTAATTATAGCTGTTTTTTCTTTTCTTATTTTAAGCTATATTTTAAAGATAGAGCCTTTAATAAAGATTTTGAGATGGGTATCCGAGAAAAGATAAAAGAATTGCCTCAGCTTCCAGGGGTATATATTATGAAAGATAAGAAGGCAAGAGCCCTTTATATTGGGAAGGCCTCTTCTTTAAGAAAGAGAGTAGCTAATCATTTTCGGAGAGGCAGACTTTCCTTAAATAAAGATTTTCTTCTAAGAGATGTTGCAGATATAGATTTTATAGTTTGTGATTCCGAAGCCAAAGCTCTTATTTTAGAAAATGCCTTGATAAAAGAAGAAAAACCTAAATACAATATTCTTCTAAGAGATGATAAAACTTTTCCTTGGGTTGAGATAAGTAAGGAGGATTTTCCTCGGGTAAGGATAACCCGGAGGAAAAGGGAAGGCTTTACTTACTTTGGCCCTTTTCCCCAAGTTAAACTCCTTAAGAAGGCTTTAGAATTTGTAAGGAAGATTTTTCCTTTTAGAAGTTGTCTTAAGTTGCCTAAGAGAGAATGTCTATATTATCATCTTTTGCTTTGCCCAGGTCCTTGCATAGGAAAGATTTCTAAAGAGGAATATCTAAAGAATATAAGAATGCTTTCTCTGATTTTGGAAGGAAGAAGGAGAGAATTGATAGAGACTTTGAGAGAAGAGATGGAGGGGCTTTCCCAGGCTTTTAAGTTTGAGGAGGCTTCTTTAATCCGAGATAGACTCTCTGCTCTAGCATCTCTTTATGGGAGCACTAAAGAGTTTACCCAGTTAGTTTCTCTTAAGGAAGTCTTAGGGCTTAAGAAAATCCCCTGGAGGATAGAAGCCCTAGATATCTCTAATCTTCAGGATAGAGAAGCAGTAGGTTCTATAGTGGTTTTTAAGGAAGCCCTTCCTTTAAAGTCTGAATATCGGCGGTATAAAATAAAGAAGAATGCAAAGAACGATTTAGATAGAATCTCAGAAGTTTTAGAAAGAAGGATGAGAGAGATTCTTGAAAAAAAGCAAATTCCTGATCTAGTAATAGTTGATGGAGGTCTGGTCCAGGTTAATTTGGCTTCTCAGAAATTTAGAGAAGTAAAAATATTGAGGAATCTTTCGGTAATAGGTATCTCTAAGAAGAATGAAGAAATTTGGTTTCCTTATCAAAGCAAACCTTTGAAGTTAAGTAAGAATTCTCCAGCCCTAACTCTCATTCAAAGGATAAGGGATGAGGCCCATAGGTTTGCTCATAAGTATCATCTATTATTGAGAAAAAAAATGACTTATTTTAGGTAAGAGGTATTTTGGGAGATGAAGAAGGTAAAGAAAATAGAAAGCTTTACTGACTTTGAGAAGAAGGTTCTTAGGTGTGTTATGAGTATTCCCTTAGGAGAGGTACGTAGTTATAAATGGATAGCTAAAAAGATAGGAAAACCTAAGGCTTTTCGAGCAGTAGGAAGAGCTCTTAGCAAGAACCCTTTTCCTTTTTTTATACCTTGTCATAGAGTAGTAAAAAACAGTAGAGATATCGGAGGTTATTCTTTGGGAAGGAAGTTGAAGCAAGAATTATTAAGGTTTGAGAAGAAAATAAAAGAAAGTTTAGAGGTTAAGTAGGTAGTCTAAAGTAACGAGCCTATTAACTTAAAATGAAACCCTTTGAGGCCCATCTATCTGGTAAAACAGG
>CAZSAI010000106.1:0-4124 GCA_964604895.1 uncultured Planctomycetia bacterium | reverse complement strand
TAATTCTGCAGTTTTAAATGTAGAGATAAATCTAAAGAGTCTAAAGGATAAGGAACTAAATGAGAAAGTAAAGAGTAAGATAGAGAGCTGGAGAAAAGAAGTAATTGAAATTAAAGAAGAAGTATTAAAGAAGGTTTACAATAAAATCTTAAATCCTAAATAGGTTTGGAGGTTAGAGAAAGGAGTAAGTATGCCAGCAAGACTATTGGAAGGAAGCGCTATAGCCCAGAAGATTAAAGAGGAACTTAAGAAAGAAGTTGAAGAATTAAGGAAGGAAGGAAAACCTCCATTTCTAGTAGCAGTTCAGGTAGGTGAAAATCCAGCCTCTCGTCTTTATTTGAAACAGCAGAGGAAAGCTTCCCAAGAGATAGGGATCGGTTATGAAATTAAGGAACTTAGTTCTCAAATTAGCCAAGAAGAACTTATAAGTTTTATTGAAGAGCTTAATAATGATGAAAAAATTACTGGAATAATCTTACAGATGCCTCTACCTTCTCATTTAAATCCCAGAGAAGCTCAAGTTAAAATTTCTCCTCTAAAGGATGTGGAGAGTATTCATCCTCTGAATATGGGAAGGCTTCTTTACGGTAATAATAAGATTTCTCCTCCTACTGCTTGGGCGGCAGTGGAGCTCTTAAAATCTACTGGTCAGGATTTAAAAGGAAAAGAGACAGTAATTGTAGGACATAGTGAAATTGTGGGAAAACCCCTGGCTTTACTTCTTCTTCAATCCCAACTTGCTTCTCCTACAGTTACGGTTTGTCATATTGCTACTAAAGAGCTTTCTTTTCATACTAAAAGAGCCGAAATTCTTATTGTAGCTGTAGGAAAACCTCACCTAATTGAGGCTTCTATGATAAGAGAAGGAGCTATTGTTGTAGATATAGGTATAAATAGAATCCCTCTCTTAGATAGAGAAGGAAAACCTCTTTTAGATGAGAAAGGAAAACCTAAGACTAAGATTGTAGGAGATGTAGAGTTTGATAAAGCTAAACAGATTTGTTCTTATATAAGTCCTGTGCCTGGAGGAGTAGGACCTTTAACCACAACATTTCTCTTGAAGAATACTGTAGAATGTGCAAAACTTCAAAAACCTTCCTAAAGGCTTCCTATTGGAGTTATTTTTCGATATCATAAAAGGGAAGCCTCAATATCTCTTTAGAAGGAAGCATGTTATTATAATCTCGGGCAGGAATAAATTTTTCTAAGATTTCTAATTTATTAAGCCTCTTTAGCTTTTCATAAATTAACTGCCAGCCACACTCTCTTTCCTTGTCCACTTCACATTTTCCATCTTTTGCTCCTCCACAAGGTCCATTAAGGAGGGATTTACTACAGGAAGTAACTGGGCATATTCCTCCAGTGAATTCTAAAAGACAATTTCCACATTCCTGGCATTTTTCTTCAGATGGCCATAATCCTTGAAAGCCTCCCATATAGATTGTGTTAAGACCTGGATGGAGAGGTTTATCTATTAATTTAGAGAGAGCCTGAACTCCGATTCCACAGGAAAGGACTAAAATAGAGTCTGAGTTTTTTATCTTCTCTATATAGTTTATAAGCTTTGTAGTTAAGAGGGCTTTATTGCAGAGAAAATCAATCTTTAAAGTTAGAGTGATGTTTTTTTTAGCTTCTTTAATTTCTTTCTCTATTTCTTTTATTTCTTTAGCGGAGGCACTTTCACAAGCCTCCGCACAGCCCCCACAGGCTAAGATAAAGATATTTTCTTCTTTCTTTAGGTACTCTAAGATTTCTTCTTTAGGTTTTCTTTGGGTTATTAGCATATTAGGTGTTTAGTTCTATAGGTAAACTACATTCTTTTAGAATTTCTTCTATTAAGTGAGGAATTTTTTCTTTTACTTTAGGGCTTAGATTTAGGCCCATTCTTACCTTTTGAGGTTCAACCCCTAAGATTAAAACTTCCGGAGGAAGCATTCCTATATTTTTAGCTAAAGAGAGTGCATCTAATAAATTAAGTTGATGTAAAGAGAGATTTTTAAGTTCTATTTCAGGAGTTAAATCCTTATATTTTAGTTTGTAGATTGTCCCAGGAGTTTTTCCTAATTTTATAGCATCAATAATGATTAGTTTATCTATTTTTTCTAAGGATAAAAGAATATCTAGACTAGCTACTCCTCCATCTACAACTTCTATATTTGAAGGTAAAGTTATTTTTTTTAACTCTTTTATAATGTGAGAGCCTATTCCTTCGTCTCTATAAAGAATATTTCCAATCCCTAAGATTAGAATCTTTTTATGCAACTCTAAACTCCCCAATTTTTTTCCCTTTAGGAGTAATTAAGTGAACCGCACAAGCCAGGCAGGGGTCAAATGAACGAACAAGGCGGACTACTTCAAAAGGATTTTCTTTATCCTTTATCTTTAAGCCTATTAAAGCTTTTTCCATTGGTCCAGGATTTTCTTTCTCATCTTTAGGAGAAGCATTCCAGGCAGTAGGAGTAATCACTTGATAGTTTTTTATTTTTTTCTCTTTAATAACTATCCAGTGGCCTAAACTTCCTCGAGGGGCTTCAGTTAGACCTTCTGCCTGGGCCTCTTCAGGAATAGTATAAGAGCTGGCTACTGGCTCATCAGGGTTTAGTTTTAAGACAGCCTCAGCCATAGCTTCAACAACAAGTTTAGCCTCTAAGGCTCTAGCTAGGTGTCTTCCTAAGATAGAAGAGAAGTCCTTAAGTTCTAAGTTAAGCTCAGCCAAGAGCTCATCTACTAATTTTTTAGTTTTTGGTTTTCCTTTACGGTAATTAATAAGAATTCTTGCTAAAGGACCTACTTGGAAAGGCTTTCCTTGGTAACGGGGAGATTTAATAAAAGAGTAAGCTTGTTTTTTATCCAAAGAAGGTTTAGTTTGAGAATTAAAAAGAGAGTTGTTTTCTTCTTCATACCAGGCATATTTTAGGTTCTCAGTAATTTCTTCTAAGCAAAGACCCAGAAGCTTATCTTTCTCTAATACACCTCTTTCAAAGAGCATCTCTTCCCCCAAATTTAAGCCCCCGTAAGCTAAGAATCTTTGATAGCCTCTTCCAAGCCTGAAGTAGTCATTATAGTATTTTGCTAGCACCAAGATATCCGGAAGATATATATTTTCTATAAACTCTTTAATATTATTAAGTCGCCATAAAAAGTTAGTGATTTTTTCTTCGGTAGGTTTCTCGGTTACTCCTCCAGCAATTATTCCGATATTGTGGGGCATCTTTCCTCCAAATATAGCCAGCATCTTATGGGCTTCTCTTCTTACTTCCAGAGCCTTCAGATAATGTTGAGAAAGGTCTTGATTAAGTTTTGGAGGTAACCGATAATCTCCTTTATAAGAAGGACTAAAAGGAGCTATTTTCCCTACTACTTTAGAGATATCTACATAGTCTAATATAGCCAAGTGATAAAAATGTAAGATATGAGATTGTAAAAAGTTAGCCCCTAAGATCAGAGCTCTTATAATCTTAGCATTTTTAGGGATTTTCTCTGAAACTCCCACCGCTTTATCTAAGGCTAAGCTTGAAGCCTTAGCATGGGAAGCAGGACAGACCCCACAGATTCTTTGACTAAGACGAGGCCCATCTCGAGGGTCTCTATTTTTTAAGATAAGTTCTAAGCCTCTAAAAAGAGTACCAGAGGTTTTTGCCTCTATGACTTGATTTTTTTCTGCCAAGACCTCAATCCCTAGATGTCCTTCTATTCGAGTTATTGGGTCTATCTTAAATTCGTATCTATGCATTCTTTTAAAGTGCCTAATTTTATCTTTTCATAAAAAGGAGAGTTAAAATCAGGAAAACCTGGTTCAGTGCATCCTAAGCAGGGTGAGCCTGCTTTTACGCACCAGTTAATCCCCTCATTCCATTCTCTCAAGGGGCAATCCCCATAGGTAAAATGGCCCTTACAGCCAAGCTGATATAGACAGCCTTCTTCAGAAAGATTTTTTGCAAACTTTCCTTTGTCAAATTCAGCTCTTCGGGGACAATTCTCATGGATCAGTTGAGAAAAGAATAATTTAGGTCTTAGCAAATCATCTAATTCTAAGTTTCTTTCTAAGAGTAAAACTGAAATTGTTCCCAAGAACCAGTCAGGATGAGGTGGGCACCCGGGGATATTAATAAGAGGAGTAGTTA
>CAZSAI010000105.1:0-4158 GCA_964604895.1 uncultured Planctomycetia bacterium | reverse complement strand
TCTGAGCTAAAACTTGAGCCTCTTGATAAGAAAGAAGGGCGCCTCTAAAAATTGTCCCTACAATAGTTATTACCGCAACAAAAATCCCTATCGCAATTAGAATCTCTATTAAGGTAAAACTAATTTTTCTAGAAAAATACTCATAACTAGACATATAACTTTACATATAACTTCCGAAGTATTTTGTCAAATTAAAGGTCTTATTAGATTACCCTAAAATTGATACAACTTCTAAAATAAATCCTGTATCCTGAAGGAAAATTTTCAATTTTTAATTTTCAATTTTCATTCAATTATCAATGATACAATTTTCAATTAAAAATTAAAGAATTAGAAATTCAATAGAAATTAAAAATTGAAATTCTTGCTAAGCCTTTTTCTCTATTACCTCAGTCCTTTCGCACTTATATCTTACACACTTACGCTCTTACGCACTCTCGCTCTTATATCTTGTATCAAAATTATAGAGACAACCGATTTATGGCAGATATCTCAAGCCCGTCCCCAATATTTATTCACTATATTCCTCAAATGTTAACAAATTTTGTTGCTATAGCAATAAAATTTGTTATATTTTAAGATTAAGGTAGTTTTAGTCTCAAAGCATAAGTTTACATTATAAGCATTGCTTTTATTGTAAAGTTTCGCTTTATTGTAGACTTTTGCTCTTTCGCACTTCCGCACTTTCGCTCTTACGCTCTTACATCTTACATAGGTTTTAGAGGCAGTCCTCTTATTATCCCTATTGGAGCTATCTTCTTCTAAAGAAAAGTATCCTTTGAAGTTTTTCTATAAAGGTCTCCTCTCTCACAGTCCAAGTCCACTGAGCAGGGGTGGGATCTTCCTCATCTAGAGAAATTAACCCGTCTCCATCTATATCTAAACCAGCTTTAACTTTGAATAAGTGAGCTCCTGAATCTAAGTCAGAGAAACTTACACTATCTTTTTTCTCCCATGGAGACCACTCAGAACCATCTAAGGAGTAACTAAACAAGCACTCTTTATGTGAGGCCTGATAATAAAATGTAGCTTCTCTCTCAGAAGTTAAACTCTCAGGTCCGCTTATTATTCGAGTATCAGGAATCAATACTACTAAGTCAATATCATCAGAGAATACAGAAGATACATTTCCTGCATAATCTTCAAATTTAATATAAACTGTTTTCTTGCCAGATATATCCGGCTCTTTCAGAAGCCAATTCTCTATTAGAGTCCTAAACTCAAAAGGATTATCCATCTCAGTATCAAAGACACCATCATTAGATATATACATATACTTTATTCCACTTACCTCATCCGAAGCCATAATCTTTAGAGTAACATAAGAAGAATTGGTGGTAGGATCGTCATTATTTATTACTATACTACCTTGGGGAGGCTTGGTATCTACAATAAAGCTCCAAGCCTTGGTAACTTGGTTTCCTACATTATCTTCTGCTTTTATCAACACTGTATTTTCTCCATCTGGCAAATCTCCCTTATAGAAATAAATATTTTTATCCTTCTCAAACTCTCCAGCAACCTTTTCTCCATTTAGGAAAAACTGTAAACTACTTAAGTTAAGACCTGAATGTAAATCTTCTACCTTACAACTTACCTCCACAAAACTTTGGGAAATAAGCTCTGAAGAAGCTGGGGTTAACTCAGTTATAGAAGGAGAACTAGTATCTACCCAAATCTCAAAACCTAGAGGCTCTCCCCAAACCTCTCCTCCTACATAAGGGGCTACATAAAAGGTATGCTTTCCATCAGAGAGGCTATCTTGAGGATACTGATAAAAAGAAAATTCTGTATCTAACTCCTTATCAGGAAGGTTATCTAAAGAGAAACTAAACCCTTTTATCAAAGTAGGGGGGCTAATAAGCACCGTCCAATAAAAATAAGGGTCATTATCTTTCTGCCATACTGAAGGAGGAATTTCAAAACCGCTCAGATGAGTTCTTGCATGAAGTTCAGCTATCTCATAGATTATCCCTCCTTCCAAGTGAGGCCAGTAATAACCCCAACCAAAATTAATTACTCTTTGAGTACTTGTAACTTCTATAGGAATTGAAAGCTGTTCTCCGATAACAAAGTAAGTAAGATGAATCCGGCTAGAAGAAGGAAAACCTAAACTGGTTCCTCCACTTATAAACTCAATCTCATAGTTAGAAGAGGAGGCTTGTTCAGAATATATCTCTAAACAAATAAAAAGTAGGCAAATGAGGGAAAGTAAAATAATTCTGAAGAGAGGATATAAAATTTTATCTACCTGATACCTTACAGGAGATACTTGATACTTAGCTGTAAAAATCATTCTCCCAATACTCTTAAGACTTCCTGAAGAGAGGTCTTAGCTTCTACTATTTTTAAGAAGCCATCTTCTTTCAAGGTTCTAAATCCCCTCTTCCGAGCACAGGCTCTAATCTCATCTGAAGAGGCTTTCTCTACAATTAGGTTATCGAAGCTAGAGTCAAGCTCTAATACCTCAAATATAGCTACTCTTCCCTTAAAACCTGTCCGACTACATTCCTGACAGCCTGAAGGCTCAAAAATACTTAGCTGTTCATCAGAAATGGCTGGTTCTAAGTTAAGAGATTTCCTTAATTGGCTTAGGGAGATTTTCTTTTCTCTTTTACAACTGGAGCATAAAACCCTGACTAATCTCTGAGCTACAACCCCTTTTAAAGAAGAAGCCACCAAAAATGGCTCAAGACCCATATCTATAAGTCTTGTTACTGCTGAAGGAGCATCGTTAGTATGAAGGGTTGATAAGACTAGGTGCCCAGTTAGACTTGCTTGAATAGCAATCTGAGCTGTTTCTCTATCTCTAATCTCACCCACCATTACAATATCAGGGTCATGTCTTAAAATTGAACGAAGCCCTGAAGCAAAAGTAAGTCCTATGGAAGGATTAACTTGAATTTGTTTAGCAAAATCTAAATGGTACTCTACAGGGTCCTCAATAGTAATTATGTTCTTTTCCACACTTCTTATCTCTAAAAGGGAGGCATATAGAGTGGTTGATTTTCCTGAACCAGTAGGGCCTGTAACTAAAATTATTCCTGCAGTCTGTCTTAAAAAGTGTCTGTATTTAGTTAAGTTTTCCTCAGAAAAACCTAATTCCTCAAGAGACAAAAGGCCTCTCTCTCTCTCCAAGAGTCTTAAAACAATACTTTCTCCTTCTACTAAAGGGATAACCGAGACTCTCACATCAATAGCTCTGTCCGAGACTTGAACCTGAAATCCTCCGTCTTGAGGACGCCTCCTCTCAGCAATATCTAAATTTGCCATAATTTTCAACCGGGCAATTATGGCATTATAAAGATAACGCGGAGGGGCTTTAAAAGGATGAAGAACCCCATCAATCCTAAATCGGATACTTACCTTATCTCCTCGGGGCTCAATATGGATATCTGAAGCTCTTAAATTCACTGCTTCAGCAATCAATAAATCTACCAGTTTTATTACTGAAGGCTTCTCTTCCTCAGGCTTTACTTCTTCTAATCGAGCCTCTTGCGAAGAAGCAAAGAATGTCTTAATAAATGAATCTAAACTATCTTTATTAACAAGGCAAGGTTTAATAAACAATCCAGTATGAAAACGCAGCTCTTCTAAAGGCTCCAATTTGAAAGGGTCAGATAAGCCTACCTTCAAAATATCTCCTTCTCGCTGAAGAGGAATAATTCTGAACTTAGTTACAAACTCAACCGGTACTAATCCTAAAACCTCTTTAGCTGGAATAAAATCCTTTAAAGAAAAGGTTTCTATATGGAGTTTACTAGATAAAAAATTTATTAAAGTTTCTTCATCCATAAGCCCTAAGGTTCTTATAGACTCAGCTAAAGTGGCTTGACTCCTTTCTTTTTCTATCTCTAAAGTTACTGCCTGCTCCTGAGTGATAAGGCCTTCGGAAACTAGACTCTTAACTAAAGAATCCTTCAATTCCCTTTTCTCTAATCCCATTACCCTTACTTCTCTTTATTTTTTACCTTAATAAAGTATTAAGTCTTATCCTTTTCAAATTTATAAAACCTTAATAACCTCTGTGAATCTTCTTCATAGTTAATTCTAAGGCTTCTACCTTTTCTCTTAAAATTGCGTTCTCTTTCTCCAGCTTCTCTAATCTTCTCTGCCAATCTCTCATTACTTCTAACAGATAAATAGGAACTTTTTCAT
>CAZSAI010000104.1:0-4172 GCA_964604895.1 uncultured Planctomycetia bacterium | reverse complement strand
ATCCAAAGAGTTAACCACCTCATCAATCATTGGAAATTGAGAAGGTACATCTGTAACTATCAAAGAATTTGTCCTTGGGTCTTCTACTACCCTGCCATATTCAGAAAGAACCTTTTTAACCGCCTCCAAAATCCCCTCTTCTTCCTCACCAGAAACGCCCTCTTCTTCCTCTGTACCGGCGGTAGTCTCTTCTCTCTCCATAGCCTTGTCTATCTCTTTATATAATCGGGAAGATTTAACTCGGGCATATTTTAGATGATACACTTTAGTTTTAAGCTCAATTGTAGGCTTGCCCATCTCTTTTACAATAAATATATTACTCTCAGGATAAAACTCATAAGTTAAATTATTAGCCTTAAAAATTGTATCTAACGCCTCTCTCAGGGGAACCTTCTCCAAATACAGAGTAAGGGTTCTGTCTTTGACTGCTTCCGAAGAGACAAAATTTAGGCCTGTCTGTTGAGAAAGAACCTTCAAAACATCTACTAAGGATGCTCCTTCTAAATCCATAGAAATCTTCTTCTTAGAAACCGAAAGTAAATACTCCCCATAAATGTTATCTGAAGAATCAGCTCTTAAAAACTCTGGGGGAGAAAAAAATAAAAGAAAAACTATACTTATTAACAAAATTAAATTTAACCTCATTATTCCTCCTTTTTTTTCTTAGGAGAAAGAATAAAAACCCTGCCTTTATAGATAATTGTAACTTTGCTCTTCTCTATCTGGGTTATTTCAGCTCCTATCTCTTCAAGAAGATCTCCCTCTTTATAAACCTCTCCATTTATTATAGCCTGAGGAGGAGAAACATCCCAGAAAACCCCTTGAATCTCTACTTCCCTTAAAGCCTCGATTTTCTCCTCAGTATATTCTCTTTTATAGTTCTCTTTGGGTTTTACTCTCTCAGGCAAAAGTTTCTTAAAAGGGTCTTTAGCAAAACAAAAAAAGGTTAAATTTAAAAAAACAAAAAAGAAACCCAGAAAAAACTTCCTCATAACCCCAATCCCTCCAAAGCTAAGCCCACTATATTTAGCTTTATATCCAAAGCACCTTCTCCCTTTATCTCTAACTCTGAAATAGTAATAAGGGTTTCCTCCTCATCAATTCTCTTCAAGAAACTAAGCAAATCTTCAAAACTCCCTCTCAAGTTCAAAGTTAGAGTAAGAGGAATAACTATTCTCTTCTCTTGAGGCAAAAATACCTCTCGAGGTCTTATTGAGACCACCTTTAAATTTAGCTGGCTAAGCTTCTCATTTATTAATCTAATAAAAGCATAAGAATCCAAAGGCAGAAATTTTTCTTTGGCTCCTAATAATTTAGCCTCATAGGAAGATATATTCTTAGCTAACTCTGTCTTTTCTCCTAAATTTCTTATCTCTTGCTCAAAGCTCTCTAATCTTAACTCATAGAAATTATAAACCTTATATAAAAGAAAAATAATTCCTAAGAATACTCCCAAAAACATTAAAATATTCTTATATTTTTTAAGAACTTCCATTATTTAACCTCTAATTCAAAAAAAGTAACATTATAATCTTCTAATTCTTGCTGCTCAATATTTCTTATATTTACTTCTAGATGCTTACTTTTTAAAATATTTGAATTTTTAAGGATATCTACAAATTTATTTAAGCTCTCCCTCTCTTTTTGAATATCTCCCCAATATGTATATCCCTGGAGACTCAAATGTATCTTATTTAAGTCTTCTTCCCTCCTAAATCTAATCTCCTTTAACCACATACCTTCGGTGGCGTTATCTCCTATCAGCTTTACTAAAGAATAATTGTCTTTAGGAATCTTCTCTAAATTCTTTTTTATCTCACCAAGAGCTTTTTTTAATTTCTCCTCTTTTTCCTTAAGGTTTTCTAAAGATAGGGACTCTATCTTAAAAGGATACCTCTTAGCTTCCCTCTTTATCCTCTCAAGCTCTAAAGTTTTAGCAGTCTCTTTTTTATTCTCAATAAATAAGATTCCTCCTAAAGAGAGAACACCAAGAATTAACAATAACACCACTGGTTTGAAATTCCAAGGAACCTCTTCAGGAGCTGGGACTTTAAAAACTTCCTCTTTAACTAAACCCCTTTCTTCCTTCTCTTTTAAAATATCAAAAGCTAAAAAAGTAGGCTGGTAGTCTCTTAAAGCTAAAGAATAAGCTTTAAGCTCCTGAAGAGTAGATATCCTCTTATCAACAAGAATCTCCTCTAAGTTAATTGGCTCCAAAGGAATATCTAAATCCTTTAACTCTTCCAAACAAAGACTCAAAAGGTTTTTCTTCCCTAAAATAAAAAGTTTCTCCAAGCTCTTACTTCCTACTTCTCGACGATAATACTCAAAAGTTATCTTAAGTTCATCTCCAACTTTTTTAAAATCAGGCTCTCCCTGATAATTTAGGGGAAATTTTATATATCTTAAAAAATAAGGAAAATTCTCGCTGAATATACTTATCTCTGCCTCATTATCAGAGAAGGAAAAGAAAGCAAAATTCTTATATTTTTTAGAGATTCTATTTGTAGAAATAAGAAAACTTACCAGAGAAAAAGAACTACTATCTATATATTTTATCTCCACTCCTACATTAGAGAAGATTTTACGCATCTCCTCTAAAAAACTCTCCTTCATTCCAAAAAAAGCGATTTTAATCTTTTTCTCCTTGGTGAGTTTCTTCTCTTTATAATCCCAAGCCACCTCTTCTATTTTAAAAGGGATATATTTCTCTATCTCTAAAGGTAGGGCTAACTTTAACTCCTTCTTACTCATATAAGGAAGCTCCAATAACCTAAAAATTGACTCTTTTTCACTAAAACCTACATAAGCTTCTTTCAACTCTGTCTTAACCTCCCTTAAACCTTTCTGAAGCAAAGCTTCCATCTTAAGGGCTGAGCTAAGCTCTTCAGAACCTTCCCTCTCTTCTAAAAGAGAAGAAAAAGAAAGGAAAGTTGAAGAAGATAAGTTTTTACCTTCGGCCTCAGCCAAAGCTATCCCTTCTGAGTCTACATAAATTCCTAATCTTCTCTTTTTCATTTCTTCTTTTTACATTCCTTAAGCCAATTATCTATCTCTTTTTTCTCAAATCGCCAGACTTTCCCAATCTTAATCCCAGTAATTTTTCCTTTACTCAGCCAATTGTAGATAGTCTGTCTTTTAAGACCTAAATAATCAGCCAACTCTTCTACACTTAATAAGGAGGAGACTACTTTTCTTTTCATAAGTTTATTTAAACTTACTTTTTTATTTAAATATTTATATTTAGTTTTGTCAAGTATAAAATAATATAATTTTTATCAAAAAACTTATATATAGTAGTAAGTTTAATAATATACTATATCTTGGGATCTTGAGGAAACATTAAGGCAAGACAAGAAGAAAAAAATCAGCGAGAATAATCTACAGTTACAGAAACAGTCTTGCATCCTGGATAACGGCTTCCAGGAGTTACCGTAATATCTGCCTGCATATTATTTAAAGTGATAGAAGTATTATGGGGGTTTCTACCTTTTCTTAATTCTTCTAAAGCGTGAATAACTCCTGCCTTGGCTGTATAATAAGCCTGAATTCTTCTTATCTTATGTTCAGCTATAAAAGCTTGATTCCCCATAAGGTATATTGCTCCTATAGCCAGAAGTGCAATCATTATAGTAATTCCCCATACAATTACTAAGGCTATGGCCTTCTTCATCCTACCTCCTTAAAGAGACTTTAAAGTCGCAATCCTCCTCCTCTAAAATAACATGGCCTTCTCTAGCTAGCCAGCCTACACTCATAAGAATAATCTCCTTAGAATGCTCTAAGTTAGAAAAAAGCTCAGAAAGTTTTACATCTCTATGCTTATCCAAATAATGCCAAATTTCTCCAGCAACAATCCCTATCTTAGTAATCATCTTAAAAATTACTCTTCTTTGGCTTTATCTTTAGAAGAAGTCTTATTCAAACTCCCACATAAAGGACATCTACTTAGAGGATAGTCAAAACTTAGAAAATAAGTATAAGTACAAACACTACACTCCCTCAAGAATTTTTTCTTCATACTAAACCTCTCTAACCTAAAAGATAATTTTTCTTTTAACCAAACAAGAAAAAAGAAAAATAACCATCCTCCCACATACAGGCCCAAAAAAAGAGAAAATTCGATTTTTATCATTTTAACATAATTTCTAAATTTTTCCAATAATAGGAAA
>CAZSAI010000103.1:0-4180 GCA_964604895.1 uncultured Planctomycetia bacterium | reverse complement strand
TCTAAAACAATCCCTGCTCCTGCCTGAATATAGGCCTTATTTTTTCTCAATATAATAGTCCGAATAATTATAGCTGTATCCAAGTTTCCTGTAAATGAAAAATATCCTACACATCCTGCATAAATCTTTCTAGGTTGTTTTTCTAACTCATCAATTATTTGCATTGCTCTTATTTTAGGAGCTCCAGTTACTGTGCCTGCAGGAAAACAAGCTCTTAAAGCATCAAACTGGTTTCTTTTTTTATCTAAGATAGCCTTTACTTCACTTACTAAGTGCATTACATGAGAAAATTTCTCAACTCTCATAAAAATAGGTACTTCTACTCTTCCTTTGTAAGAAACTCGACCTAAATCATTTCTTCCTAAATCCACAAGCATAATATGTTCTGCCTTCTCTTTAGGATCATTTAAAAGCTCTTTTTCTAAACTATACTCCTCTTCCTCTGTTTTTCCTCGGGGTCGAGTACCAGCAATAGGACGGCTAATCAATACCTTATTTTCGCATCTAAGGAGCATTTCTGGAGAAGAACCAATAATTTTTAAATCTTTAAAATTAAGATAATACATATAAGCAGAAGGGTTCAAAATCCGAAGGTGTCTATAAATATTGAAAGGGTCTTTATTATAATTAACGCTAAGTCTTTGAGAAATAACAACTTGTATAATATCACCCTTTTTTATATATTCTTTGGCAGCTCTCACCTTTTGCATAAATTCTTTTTTAGAAAAATTTGATTTATAATTTATCTTCTTCCTATTAAAAGTAAGGGGTGAGAGTTTTATATTTTTAGAAAGTCTTTCCACTAAATTCAGAAGTTTTCTTTTCTCTTGAATGTACACTTTCTTTAATTTATTCTTTCTAATTTCTGAAGGGAGAACCACAAAAGATGTAAGATGTAATTTTTTTTCTTTATGGTCAAAAGCAGATAGATACTTACAAAAGATAAATATACTTTCAGCAGAAGAAATTCTTGAATCTACATTAAGTATAGGCTCAAAGAAACGAACATTATCATATCCTAGATAACCTACGAATCCACCCTCAAACCTTAGTTTCTCATCAAAAAATACCTTAAATTTCTTTATTAAATTTTTCAATTCTTCCAAAGGATCAGTTAAGGTATTGAAGTTATAGGTTTTTCTAAGTAAACAATCTTTAATCTCTATCTTATTTTTTTTACTTTTAAATATATAGAGGGGCTCAAATCCCACAAAGGAAAATCTGGAGATCTTTTCTTCTCCTTCCACTGATTCTAAAAGAAAACTATAACTTTTATCTTTTATTTTTGAATAAAGCTGAATAGGGCTTATAAAATCTTCACTTAATTCTAAAGAAAGCCCAATTACATTAAATTTCTCAGCTAACCTCAGAAATTTTTTTAAATTAGGCTTTATCAACTGCATTCTTTTTTATTTTAATCTTCTAAAGAAACAAGTCTTATTTCCAGTATGACAAGCATAACCCTTCTGGTTTACTTCTATTAAAAGAGTATCTTTGTCGCAATCATAATATATTCTCTTAACCTTTTGAATATTTCCAGAGGTCTGACCCTTCCTCCAAAGTACTTTTCTAGAGCGAGAGTAGAAGCAAGTCTTCCCTTCTTTTAAAGTTATCTTAAGAGATTCTTTATTCATATAAGCAAGCATAAGAACTTCTTTTGTTTTATAATCTTGAACTATAGCCGGGATAAGTCCAGAGGCATCGTATTTTAACTTAGGAAGCCTCTTTCTTTTTTTAATCAATCTTTTTTTCATTATATCCTAATTACCAATGCAACTTAAGGCTTCTTTAAGAGTAAATTTCTTCTCATATAAGGCTTTTCCCACTATAACCCCCCAAACCCCTAGATTCTTAATCCTCTTTAAGTCTTCTAAACTTCCCACTCCACCTGAAACTATTAAGTTCATTGAAGTAAGCTTCCTTATTTTTTCAATTTCTTTTAAGTTTAACCCTTTTAAGGTTCCATCTCTTAAAATGTCAGTATATATTAACCATCTAAGCCCCAAATCTTGGAGTTCCTTAATTAGTGGGGGAAACTCTAAAGAAAGAGTTGCTTGCCAACCCTTGTAAGCAAGTCTATTTTTTTTTATATCGAGACTTACCATCAAAAAATCTTTAAAATTTCTAATCATCCTTTTCAAAAAACTTTTATCTTCTAATACTTTTGTACTTAGAATTATTCTCTTAGCTCCTATATTTATAAGTTTTTTAGCATAGTTATAGTCTCTTATTCCCCCTCCTACCTCTGTATCTATCTTTACTTTTCTAATAATTTCTTTTATCACTTCTAAATTGCTACCTCTTCCTAGAGCTTTGTCTAAATCTATTATATGTAAGTCCTTAGCACCTTGAGATTTCCAAATCTTAGCTACTTCTAAAGCTTCAGAAGAATAAATCTTCTTAGATTGGGGCTCGCCTTTAGTAAGTCTTACTACTTCTGAATCCATT
The DNA here is from genome assembly GCA_964604895.1 of uncultured Planctomycetia bacterium. Classification (GTDB taxonomy): domain Bacteria; phylum Omnitrophota; class Gorgyraeia; order Duberdicusellales; family Duberdicusellaceae; genus Duberdicusella. Next base: position 1,732 of record CAZSAI010000103.1, on the reverse strand, counting down.
AAATCTATAGCGGGAATAATTCTCATAGCTTCCCTTTAGTAGTAGGAAGCCCCTTTTTTCTTTTATCTAATAGAGTGGCCTCATCCAAAGCCAGACCTAAAGCTTTAAAGGAGCACTCCAATATATGATGAAGGTCTTCTCCTCCCAGAATATCTATATGTAAAGTAATTAAAGCATTATTTACAAATGCTCTCATAAAATCCTTAAAGTGTTTAAAGCTGTATCCCTGCAAAGGAATTCTTATGTTTTTAGGGGTTATTTCTAAATAAGCTCTCCCACTTAAATCTAATACCACTCTTACCTTTGCTTCATCCAACACTACAAAAGCCCACCCAAACCTTCTTATACCCTTTTTGTTTTTCAAAGCTTTTCTAAAAGCTTCTCCTAAAACTATTCCTATATCTTCATTGGTATGATGTAAATCTACTTCTAAGTCTCCCTTAGCCCTTAAATTTAAGTCAAATAAACCATGTTTAGAAAATAAAGATAACATATGGTCCAGAAAAGGTATCCCTGTAGAAATCCTATATTTACCTTTACCATCTATGTTTAATTCTAAGGCTATATTCGTTTCTTTTGTTTTTCTTTTTATTTTTACTTTTCTCATCTTCCTTCCTTTCTTAATTATTTAGCCCCTTTATTAAAGAGGGGGAGCGTAAGAGCGAAAATGCGTAGGTGCGTAAGTTTATAGTAATATTGCTTATAATGTAAAGTAAATACATATAAGTTTTTAATTTTTAATTATTTAATTTTTAAACTGAAAATTTATTCATTGAAAATTCATTGAAAATTTAAAATTAGTAATTGAAAATTCTTAACTTAGGCTCTTTCACTCTGATAGATGGGTTTCATTTTTTCATCTTGAGTTAACAGTATCATTTAAACCTTATCTTTATACTCTCTATATGCTTTTTCATATTTTCCAAATCGGCTATCTTTTCTAAAGCTTGACTATCTTTTACAAAGGCCTTCTTAGAGTAAGAAATCAAATGAATTCTTTTTAGAAAATCATAAACTGAAAGTCCAGAGAAAAAACGCGCAGTTCCTCCGGTAGGAAGGACGTGACTTGGCCCGGCAATATAATCTCCTAAAGCTACGGGAGAATAATCACCTAAGAATACAGCTGGAGCATTTCTTAATTTTTTAACAAAAGACCTCCAGTTTTTCAGCATAAGTTCCAGATGTTCCGGAGAGAATCTATTTACTAAATCTACAGCCTCCTCTAAATTATTAGCCTCTATAAGATAAGCTCGAGGGATATTAACTTTTCTCAACTGCTTAGCAAGGGTTTTACTTAAAGTAATAATTATTCCTATTGCTGAGGTATGCTCTATCTGGGCTTCCAAATCTTTTATTATATATTCGGGGTTGGCTTTTCTTCCTGCAACAATTAGAAGCTCACTAGGTCCAGCTAGCATATCAATGTCTACTATTCCAAAGACTTGTCTTTTAGCTTCAGTTACGTACTCATTTCCTGGACCAACTATCTTATCTACCTTAGGTATAGTTTCGGTACCAAAAGCTAAGGAAGCTATAGCTTGAGCCCCTCCTACTTTATAGATATTTTTTATTTTAAGAAGAGAGGCTGTAGCTAAAACATAAGGATTGATAGAGCCTCTGAAAGTAGGAGGAGAGGCCAAAACTATTTGTTTTACTCCCGCCACAATAGCTGGGATAGCACACATATAGACGGAAGAGACTAAAGGGGCCTGAGCCCCCGGAATATAAATCC
>CAZSAI010000102.1:0-4234 GCA_964604895.1 uncultured Planctomycetia bacterium | reverse complement strand
TGTGGCAATTGCAAAAGTACTAAAAGCAGATATCTGTGAAATATATACTGATGTAGAAGGGATATTTACTGCCGACCCTCGAATTGTAAAAGAAGCAAAAAAACTTGATTGCATAAGTTTCGATGAGATGTTAGAATTAGCCTCAAGAGGAGCCCAAGTAATGCAAACTCGGGCAGTAGAGGTTGCTAAAAAATATAATGTAAAGTTAGTGGTGCGTTCCAGTTTTTCTAACAAGGAGGGAACAGTTATTATGGAAAGAAAGCCATCGATAGAAGAACCTGTAGTAAGAGGGATAACCTTAACTGAAAAAGAAGCAAAAATTACTATCTGTGAAGTTCCAGATAAACCGGGGATGGCTGCTAAAATATTTGAAGAACTCTCCTCTCGGAATATAAATATAGATATGATTGTCCAAAATGTAAGCCACCAGAGGATTACTGATATTTCTTTTACAGTAGAAAAAACCCAAGCACATAAAGCTCTTGAAGCTACTAAAAAAGTTGCTAAAAAAATTGGAGCAGATTCTGTTCTCTATGATGAAGATATAGCTAAAGTCTCAATCGTAGGCATAGGGATGAAGGCTCACTCTGGAGTAGCTCATACTATGTTTAGAGCCTTAGCTAAGGCAAAAATAAATATTGAGATGATTTCAACTTCCGAGATAAGCATATCTTGCGTGATTAGAAAAAAACAAGGTAAACTTGCAGTAAAAGTTCTTCATAAAGCTTTTGGCTTGGATAAAAAATGAAAAAACAGGTTTATTTATATGACACTACTTTAAGAGATGGGGCTCAAACTGAAGGAATTGCTTATTCTTTAAAAGATAAAATCCGCATTGCTAAAAAATTGGATGAATTCGGGATTCACTTTATAGAAGGAGGTTGGCCTTACTCTTCTCCAAAAGAAAAAGAATTTTTCAACTATTTTAAAAAACATAAATTAAAAAGAGCAAAACTTGTAGCTTTCGGCTCAACTCTTTATCCTACAACTTCTGCTTCCAAAGATAAAAATCTCTTAAGCCTTCTTAAGGCAGAGACTGAATATGTGACTATCTTCGGCAAAAGCTGGGATCTCCACATAAAAGAAATACTAAGAACATCCTTAGAGGAAAACTTAAGAATGATATACGATTCAATAAGTTTTCTTAAGAAAAAAGGAAGAGATGTCTTTTACGATGCTGAACACTTCTTTGATGGTTATAAAGCTAATCCTGAATACGCCTTAAAAACTCTCCAAGTAGCTCAAGAAGCAGGAGCTCAAACAATAATTCTCTGTGATACTAATGGTGGAACTTTGACTTCCCAATTAAGAAGAATTATAGAAGAAATCAAGAATAATATTTCTGTATCTTTAGGCATTCATACTCACAATGATTGCGGATTGGCTGTAGCTAATTCCATAACTGCAATAGAGGAAGGGTTCACTCAAGTTCAAGGAACATTCAACGGTTATGGTGAAAGATGTGGAAATGCTGACTTAACAATAATTATCCCTATCCTTAAGCTAAAACTTAATATAAATGTAATCTCTGATGAAAGACTAAAGAAATTAACTGAACTATCTCACTTTATTAGTGAAGTAAGTAACACCAAGCATATGGATAACCATCCTTTTGTAGGAAGAAGTGCTTTTGCCCACAAAGGAGGAGTTCACATAAATGCGGTAGCTAAAAACCCAAAAGCTTATGAACATATAGAACCCAATCTGGTAGGCAATCAACGTAGATTCCTTATCTCAGAACTATCAGGAAAAACTTCCATAGTTATGGCTGCCAAAGAACTTTCCTATGAATTAGAAAAGAAATCCCCCAAAGCCTCCAAATTACATAAGCTTTTGCAGAGGTTAGAAAAGGAAGGCTATCAATTTGAAGTTGCTGATGCTTCTTTTAGATTAATATTAGAAAAGGAATTTAAAAAATATAAAAAGTTTTTTCAACTCTTGGGTTTCAGAGTGATTGTAGAAAAAAGAGAAAACTCTAATATTGCTTCTGAGGCAACTATAAAACTAAAAGTACAAGGAAAACTTCGCTATACTGTTTCAGAAGGAGATGGCCCGGTGAATGCTTTAGACAATGCTTTAAGAGAGGCTCTTATAGAGTTTTATCCTCAGCTCTCCTCAATGCATCTTTCTGATTTTAAAGTTAGGGTTTTAGATGAAGAAAGAGGCACTGCTGCTAAAGTAAGAGTTCTAATTGAATCTCAAGATGAAGAAGAATCCTGGACAACTATTGGAGTATCTGAAAATATAATTGAGGCTTCCTGGATTGCCTTAGTAGATTCTATAGAATACAAACTTCTTAAGGAAGCAAAAAAGAGTAAATAAGCTCAAGAAACTTTTAACTATGGAAAATAAAAGAAGGTTTGTAAGATTTGAGACAGAAGATATTTTAGAAATAAAACCCCTTCCTGAAATTGCCAAAAAGATAAAAGCTGTCTCACAAAATTTTAGTATAATTGGCATCTGCTTTTTCTCTGACTATAAGTGGAAGAAGGGTCAGGTTCTTCTAATTGAGTATTTTATACCTGAGGAGTTAGAACCGGTAAAAATGAAAGCCTCGGTGGTCTGGGCTGAATTTGTAGATGAGAGAAAAGGGTTTTTAGTAGGAGTTGAAATTTTGGATATTGAAGAAAAAAATGCTGAGAAATTTGTGAATCACTATTTTAAAAAAGTAAGAGAGAAATTCCTTGAATAATTTTTACCCTCTCTAAATTTCTCCAATATTTACTTGAGAACCCTTCTAATTCGTGATAAAATCCCTACCAATAGAAGATTTGGGCTTTTTAGCATCTACTGCGCCCGTAGCTCAATTGGATAGAGTGCTTGGCTACGAACCAAGAGGTTGGGTGTTCGACTCACCCCGGGCGCAAGAAAAAAGAAAGGCAGAGTTAGATGAAAACATTACTTAAAATTATCCTTATATTAATAAGTCTACTTTTAGTAGTCTATTTCTCTCTATGGGGACTTATAAATATAAAAGGGAGAGGTTTTCTTACCAAGAAAATAGAGGAAGTTGCTAAAAAAAAGGTAAATATCCAAAAAGTAAGCTTTAAACCCTTATTGGGTCTAAAGATAGAGAATCTATATACAGATAACTTAGATTTTAAACTTTTGGAAATCTCTCTTAATCCTCTTTATCTACTAAAACTAAGATTGGCTTTCGATAATCTAAAAATAGAAGACGCAAATTTGACTATAACCAAAAAAAATAATACTTTAATTATACCTGTAGGAGTTACTTCTAGAAAAATAGATATCCAGAGATTGAAAAAGCCAACCCCAATCTCACCCTCTCAAAAGATTCCACTCTCATCCAGAAAAAAAAGATTTAGGTTCTTCATAAAGAAATTAATTTTAAACAAGATAAAGATAGGTTTCTACGACGAAGATTTTAAGGTCTTCTTAATCTTAAAGGGAGGAATCAATAACTTAAGCTACCCTTTATCTTCGGACATCTTTTTTGATATCACCTCAGACTTAAAGATAGAAAAAATATTTATTCCAGATGATTTAACTTTTAAAGGCTTTATTAACTTCGAGAAGAAATCAATGGATGCCCAATTGAAAATCAAGGAGATTCCTTATACTGCCTTTGCTAAATACTATCCACCTTTCTGGAGACCCCAAAATCTAGGTATAGAGAAAGCAATTCTTTCTCTGAAGGCTAATTTTAAGTCAGTCAATAATAACTTGGATGTAGACTGCCTTCTTAGGCTTTTAGAATACAAATTTAAAGAGATAGAGGAGGAAGATAAAACATCTTTATTAAAGGGGATGTTAACTCTATTTAAAAATTCTGAAGGAATCCCTACTCTGAGCTTTCTGATAAAAACTAATTTTGATAATCCCTCCTTAGACTTCTCGATAATAAAAAACCAAGTTAAATCTAAAATAAAAGCCCCTCCTATAACTTATATAGGAAAACAGGCAATAAAAAAAGTAACAGAGGCAAGTAAAGAAACGACTGAAAAAGCTGTAGAGGTAACCACTAAGGCAATAGGAGAAGTATTAAAAACGCCAGAGAGAGCAGTAGATATAATAAAAGAAACCGGAAAAACCCTGAAATCAATATTTACCTCTGAAGAAGAGGAGAAAGAAGATAAAAAAGAATAACTCTGGCTCTTTTAAATTTTAAAGTTTGGAAGCCGAATTTTTAAAAAGGTGGGTGTAGCTCAGTTGGCGAGAGCACCTGACTGTGGCTCAGGTTGTCGGGGGTTCAAGTCCCCTCACCCACCCC
>CAZSAI010000101.1:1688-4263 GCA_964604895.1 uncultured Planctomycetia bacterium | reverse complement strand
AGAATATTTTTGAATATAAATGGTTTTCTCTTCAGCCTTATATAAAGCCTATAAAGTCTTCTTTGTTGAATCCAGGATTTATTTTGGATATATTAGCTTTAGATAGAGGAGAAGCACGAAAGATTTATAAAGAGCTTATTGGAGGTAGTAGTTCTCTTAAATATGAGAATATCTTAGAGAATAAGGGAGCAATAAAAACCTTCTATAAAGAGTTTACTTCTTGGCTTAAAAAGGGTGCTTTAAAAATGTTTTTTAAAAGAAGAAATCCTTTCTATTCCTATTTTGAATTAGAGAAGAAAATAGAAGAAATTAAAAAAGGCAATTTGAAATTAAATAGTCCCCAGAGTAAAGAAGGAATTAGATATATTATAGAGCAGTTGAAGTCTAGAGGATATACTATTTATGAGATTGCCAACATTTTAGGGATAGGGCGGGCTACCCTCTATCGACTGGTACAAAATTGATTCAAACACTTTTGTCCCAAAAATGGAACAAAAGAGGTTCAAACAATTTTGTTTCAGATGCAGAGGAGGAATTTAAAAAGGTTTTTGGGAAAGTTCTTAAGACAGCCTCTGTATGGCTTCAAGGTCTTTATAAGAAGGCTTAAGGGATATTCTTCTTATTATTTTGGAGAAGGGAAGGCTTATTTTCCTGAGGCAGTAACTTTATTTTTAACCCATAGGTGTAACCTTCGCTGTAAGATGTGTGGGCAATGGGGAGAAAGTGGAGTTACTAAAAAAATGAATAAAGATTTTCTCAAGCAAGAGTTAGATTTTTCTCAATATAAAAGATTAATAGATGAGTTAGCCAAGTTTAAGCCTAACATAACCCTCTTTGGAGGGGAGCCTCTTCTATATAGGGACTCTCTTGAACTTATAAAATATATTAAGGCAAGAGGGATGCACTGTTTGATGATTTCCAACGGAGCTTTGCTTACCCAATATGCTAAAGAGATTGTAGATGCAGGCTTAGATGAACTTAATGTCTCTTTAGATGGAAAAGAAAGTCTTCATGATGAAATTAGAGGTATGCCTGGTTTGTTCAACATAATTACATCTGGTCTTAAAAAAGTTAGAGAACTAAAGAAAGAAAGAAAACGCAAGAAACCTTTAGTTAACCTTCAGTGTACTATTACTAAGTATAATTATCAACATCTTGAAGGGTTAATAGAAGTAGCTTATGAGATAGGTGCTGATTCATTAACTTTTCATAACCTGATATTCTTAGGTAGGGATTTGATAGAAAAACAAAAGGTCATTGATAAAGAACTTAATTTTTCCTCTCAAGATTGGGAAGGTTTTGTTTTTGAGCCACAGATAAATGTAGATGAACTTTATGAGAAAATAAGAGAGATTTTAAGTAAGAAATATCCTTTTAGCGTAGATTTCTATCCTAATTTATCTTTGAGGGGGTTAAGAGAATATTATAATAATCCTTCCTATCTTCCTTCAGAGTATAAGCCTCGGTGCCTGAGTCCTTGGATTGTAGCCTACATTTTTCCTGATGGAGAGATAAGGCCTTGTCTTAATTTTTCCTATTCTTTTGGAAATGTTAAGGAGGTTGGTTTTACTCAAGCCTGGAATAGCCAAAAAGCAGTCGCCTTCAGAAAATTTCTAAAAGAGAAGAGAATATTTCCAGTATGTGTAAGATGCACAGAGTTATATAGATATTAGAAAGTTAAAGTCTAAAACTCAAAAGTGAATAAGGAAATTGGGTTGTTACAAATATGATGAAAAAAATAAAGTTAGCTCAGGTAATTACTCGAATGGATTGGGCTGGCTCTTCAGATATAGTGAGGATACTTTCTCAGGGTTTGGATAAGAATATTTATGAGGTAAAACTTATTATAGGCAAGAGTAAGAATTTAACTCTGAAAAACCAAAAATTTCTGGAAGATTTTAAAAACAATATTATAAAAATACCCTTCTTAAGAAGAGAGATTAATCCTTTTTTTGATTTTATTGCTTTTATTCTTCTTTATCTCATTTTTAAAAAAGAGAAATTCGATATTATACATACTCATACTTCCAAAGCAGGTTTCTTAGGAAGAATATCAGCCAAGTTAGCAAGTAGAGCTAAAACCATTTATATGCCACATGGGCATATATTTTATGGATACTTTAATCCTTTAATAAGCAGGTTATTTATTTTTTTAGAAAAGTTAGGCGGATTTTTTACTGACAGGATAATTGCCTTGACTGACTTGGAAAAAAGAGATTTTTTATCTTTGGGGATTAAAAAAAGTGAATTTGATATTACAGTTGTTCCTTCAGGGATTGAAATTGGAGAAATTTTAGAGGTTAGGGAAGAGGCAAAAGAGAAACTCAGGAAGGAATTAGGTTTTGATTTAGAGGAGACACTTGTGGGTATGGTTTCCCGGCTTGAGTTAGTAAAAGGTCCTATCTATTTTATTGAGGCTATTCCTTATATCCTTAAGAAGTTTGCTAAGGCTAAATTTTTAGTAGTTGGAGAGGGGGCTCAGTTGGGGAGGTTAATAAGGAGGGCTAAAGAGCTGGGTATAGAGAAAAAAGTTTTATTTTTGGGATGGAGGCAGAATGTGTTAGAGATTCTTTCT
>CAZSAI010000101.1:0-1588 GCA_964604895.1 uncultured Planctomycetia bacterium | reverse complement strand
GCAGGCCAGAATTGGGTAAGAGAGAATTTTTCTTCTCAAAAGATGGTTGAGAAAATAGACAGAATCTATAAGAGTTTGTTAAGTAATGAGCACTCTTAAGAGAGTTTTATTTTTTTATTTTTTATTAACTATCTTTTCTTTAGAAGCTCAAAGTGAGGAATTTATACCTTTAAGAGTTATATTTCATATAAATTCAAATATAAGTGAGGGCCAGTATTCTTTATCAGAGATTGCTAAGATTGCCAAAGAAGAAGGGATTGGAGGAGTAATCTTTACTGATAAAGCTCTTCTTAAATGGGAGTATGGACTTTGGCCTTTGAGGAATGTAATTAAAAAGAAGTTAGAAGATAGCTCAGTGTTTAAATATGGACTCCATAACTACCTTCAAGATATTAGAAGGCTTAGAAAGGAGTTTCCTAATCTTGTTTTGATTGAAGGTTTAGAGGTAGCTCCCTTTTATTACTGGGAAGGTTCTCCCTTAAGAGGTAATCTTAGGATGTATAATTGGCATAAGCATCTTTTAGTCTTAGGCTTGAAAGAGAAGGATTATAAATACCTTCCTATTATAGGCAACTTTAGAGGTTTAGTTAAGAATTTTTCTTTTTATAAACTTTGGCCAGTATTATTGATGGGGGCTGGGTTCATTTTAATAAGAAAGAAAAGGTATAAGTACAAAGATTTTCAAGGAAGGGTTTGGGGGAAGTCTTCTCCAGCTTTTAAGTTTTCTGGTTTCCTCTGTATGGGATTAGGAGTTTTGTTTTTTATAAATAATTGGCCATTTGTGAATTTAAGGTACACCCAATATGATGGGGATTTAGAGATAAAACCTTATCAGGAGTTTATTAATTATGTGAGAGATAAAGGAGGTCTTGTTTTTTGGGCTGAACCTGAGGCTGAGACTAGGGGAAAGTTTAGGGGGATACATTTTGAGAGTAAGTCTTGTGTAGAGGAATTTTTACATACTCAAGGTTATAGTGGTTTTTGTGTGTTTTATGATGGTTATAAGGAGATAGGTAGACCAGGAGGAGCTTGGGATAGAGTGCTTCTAGAATATTGTAGGGATATTAGAGACAACCCTGCCTGGGCGATTGGAGGGTTAAGCTTTGAGAGAGGAGATTTATCTCGAGCAATAAGAGATTTACAAACAGTTGTTCTAGCAAAGAGGAAAGATAAAGCTTCTGTTTTAGAGGCTCTTAAGAAGGGAAGGTTTTATGTGATAAGAGGGATAAATAGTTTAGATTTTCTATTAGAAGATTTTTCTTTAGTTAGTGATTTAGCTCAAAAGGCAAGATTAGGAGAAGTTTTAAGAGGAAAAAGGCAGGTAGCTATAAATATTAAAGCTAGCTCCCTAAAAGAGAAAATTAAAAAAGTGAACTTAAAAATAATAAAAAATGGTAAGATAATAAAAGAAATTCAAGTTGAGGTTCCTTTTTTTGTATCTTTCTATGATTATAATTTAAGAAGACCTAAATCTTATTATCGGCTGGAGATAAAAGCAAAAGGTTTGCATTTAATTACTAATCCTATATTTGTGGAGAGAGTTGAATTATGATTGTTTCAGTTCATCAGCCTCAATATTTGCCTTGGA
>CAZSAI010000100.1:0-4284 GCA_964604895.1 uncultured Planctomycetia bacterium | reverse complement strand
TTAAACTTTACTATATTTAAGTCTTTATCTGTCCAGTTTTTAGCAAAGATAGCAATATCTATATCCGAGGTATTTTTAGAATTATTAGTAGCTCTTGAGCCAAAAATCACAATCTTCTCAACCTCTTTGTAGTTAGTAATTATCTTTATAATATCTTCTATTATCTGCTCAGAAAGATTTATCTTTTGCATCTCTATACTGAAGTAATAATGCCTCCTGCACAGATATTGCCCTCTTGACTCAAAACAAATCTTCCTAACTCTTCCACCTCCGAGAAATTCTTAAGAGCTAAGGGCTTCTTGGTCTTTATATCTACCTTAGCTACCTCCAGATTCTTTAAAACTTCAGCATCTTCTTCAATTACATTTAAAGTTGATGAATCTATTCTCTCTCTTATCCTCTCTATCTTACAAGTACTCTTCTGGGTGGCACATCTTATCTCTAGGCGTTTTTCTTTGGAGAATTCATTTTTAGAGAACCAAAAAATAATTGCTGAAAAATTATCTGTAAAAGAAGGACCATTTAAAGGAGAACAAACTACATTCCCTCTTTCTATAAACACATCCTCTTGAAGAGTAAAACCTATGCTTTCTCCTGCTACAGCCTCTTGAGGTCTCTCTTTAAACTTCTCAATAGATAAAATCTTAGTGTTTAGGCCTGAAGGCAAAATCTTAACTAAATCAGCTACCTTCAATCTTCCTGCTTCAATCCTTCCTACAGCTATTCTTTTATCTTGAATTTTATAAACATCTTGGACGGGTAAGATTAAAGGCTCTTTCTCTTTAGAACCTTTACATTTTAAAGCATCTAAACTCTCCAAAAAAGTAGGGCCTTCAAACCAGTTTAGTTTATCAGATTTCTTAGAGATATTATCTCCTCTATAGGCAGATATAGGGATATAATTTAAAGGGATAAACCCTAAAGAGCTAAAGAAACTTTCCAGTTCTCTTTTAACTTCCTCAAATCGCTCTTTACTATAGGCCACTAAATCCATCTTATTCAAAACCACAATAATCTGCTTAATCCCTAATAAAGAAAGAAAGAAACTATGCCGGCGTGTTTGCTCTTTAAGCCCTTCTTTTACATCTACTATTAAAACCCCTGCCTCAGCTTGGGAGGCTCCAGTAATCATATTCTTAACAAACTCAACATGTCCTGGAGCATCAATTATTACATACTCTCTTTTTTTTGTCTTAAAGAATACTTGGGTAGTATCTATGGTGATGCCTTGAGTGCGTTCTTCTTCTAAGTGGTCAAGAAGATAAGCAAACTCAGTCTCTCTTCCCAATTCTTTAGAGGTTTTTTTTATCTCCTCAATCTTATCAGGCGGCAACGAATCCGTATCATAAAGGAGCCTACCGATAAGCGTAGATTTACCATGGTCAACGTGTCCTACAATTACAAATTTTAGGTTAGAGTCATCCATTACAGTTTAAGCACTTTTTAAAGTTTTTATAATAGTAAATATGCCCAGAACTATAGTAAGTATAGCTATTGCTAATTTTAATCTCTTTTCGCTTATCCTCTTTACGCTTTTAGCGCAAAAGGGAACTGAAGCTGTAGCGCCAATAATAATAAAAGGCGCCAGCCTCCAATCAAGAGGATTTTTTGAAACAAGTATGTAAGTAATCACCCCCACTAAACAGGTTAAACCCTCGGCTAAAGATGTAATTCCCACAGCACTTTTGCTCTCTACCCCTGATAAAATCTGTCCACCAGTTACTACCGGTCCATAACCTCCGCCACTTATCCCCTTATTAAAAGAAGCAATTAAACCTAAGATAGTAATCTTCCGCCAGGAGAAATTAAATTCCTTATTAAGACAAACAATGATAATTATCCCCATTGAAAGAACCAAACAGCCGATATAAAGTTTTAGCCAGAGTTTGGGAATACTAACTGCAACAAAAACCGCTACTACCGCACCAATAATACTGCAAACTGCCAAAAGTAAGACAACTTTTAGATGCAAAGGAATCCCCCTTCTGAAACTTTCAATATATCCTAATGATTTTAGTTTTCTTAAAATTATAGAAATATTTGTTGTCTTAGGTTTAAAATTTACATTTCCTTCACGGTGATGAAAAAAACCTGCAAGGAATCCAGAAATCAGCTCTGACAACAAAATTACCGGGACAATTTGCATTGGGCCAAAGCCAAAAAGCAAAAGCACAGGAGTAAGGGTCGTTCCATACCCCATACCTAAAGTTGAATCCATATATTCACACAAAAAAGCAATTATAACAATGCTAATCATTACACCTAGAGATAATTCTAACATTGTTTTCTCTCAATCATTCATTATTACATATATCCAAGCGATCTGAGACGCTGCATAGTGTAAGCGTCTTCCTTATCCTGTGCACGGCCGCTTCTTTCCGAAACTTTAGAGATTCTTAACTCCTCAACTATCTTATCTAAACTATCGGCCTCAGATTCAATGGGATTACAGCAACACTCACAACCGATACTTCTGTAACGTCTTCCCTCTTTAGCAAAGTACAAAGAAACAATAGGGATTTTTTCTTTTCTTATATACTCCCAGATATCTATCTCTCGCCAACCCAGCATAGGATGAACTCTAATATGTTCTTCTTCCCGAGATTTGGTCTTAAATTGATCCCACAACTCTGGAGGCTGATTCTTATAATCCCACTCAAAATCTTCATCCCGGGGTGAATTATGCACCGCTATTCCCTCTACTAAATAAGAGCTATGCCCATCAACGCAAAGGTCATACACAGGACCTTCGTAATCTATGAGTTCAATCTTATCTACAGGCACCCAAAAACCTCCGCATCTGGAGTGACCAAATTCAGCAAAAGACAAAGATGTAGAATGAAGTTCGCTTACCTCTTTAACAATTTTTTTATATCTGTTAATGTATGGAATTTCACATTCAAAACCAAAAAGATTTTTAAATTTCTCTTTACTTACGCCAGCTATACTAAGTGCGTATCTTCCATCCGAAAAAGTTTTAATAGAAGTTAATATACCTAACCTCAACATCGCCATTCTCATTTGATGGGCTAAAATCAAAGAAGTAGTGGAGTATCTCTCTTTAGAGCCATCACCTAACCAACATCCTCTCACTAACTCACGGAGTTGAATATTAGTCAACTTAGTGAAAAAATAGGGAAATTTTTTATTTCGTGCTCCTCTTCCACAGAGATAATGAAAAAGCAGCATAAGAGTTTTAGAACTATATTGAACCCGTATCCAAGAATTGCCCCTTCTAACATTCCCTTTAATTCCAAAATATTTATTAATTACCTCTATTATATCGGTAGCGAAACTTTCTTCTTCCTTCCCGAACCCAAATTCGAACTGATTGCCTGAGGGATTGACACTCCCCTCAGCGACATAATAACCGATAACTCTCATCATATCAGCTGTTATAGGTAAGGACCTTCTAATTAAAGACGAGGAACTATGAGCGGACTTCCAAGATAGTTTCTTCTTATTCTTTACCAACCCAGGATGTTTTCCTATAACCTTATCGATATGAATAAATTTGGGTGAATTATGATGATCTTGAGGTTTCTTTGCTAATTTAGGAATTAACAGATAATCACCCACTTTTAATTCCGAAGCTTTAACCCAAGCAATCCTCCTCTTCCCCTCAATAGGAAGTTTAACTTGGCGAATTTTACCATCAAAACCTTTGGTGGTTACATGAACTATTTTTTTAACCTGAGTCCTCACCTTAGCTAATATTACATGATTAGGGGTCATACGAATAGGCATACCATAACTAGGAGTGATACATAAAAGTTTTCCTTTGTAATATCTGGAGGATACTCCTTTAACTTCTCTTAATGAACCAAGATGGGTGTAAACTAAATCACCTTCTCTTAGTTTCTCTATCGGCTTCACTTCTTCGCCATATACCAGGCTACCCTGCGGAAAACAGAAAGTTCTCTCTTTGGCGCGAATCCCATGCTCATCTCTTCTTATTGCCAAATATAAAGCTCGAAACCCATATTTATTAATCGCCTGCTTTAAAGCATTAGTTTTAAGCTCTGTACAACAATTAAATTTTCCTTTATCGGGGCCTACTCCTCTCTTTAAAGCTTCTTCATTTTTAGCTATTATTAAATTAAGACCCCACTCCTTGGCATACTTATCCCTGAATTGATAAATCTCTTTAAATTTGAAGCTTGTATCAATATGAACTACAGGAAAAGGTATCTTACCAAAAAAAGCCTTCCTTATAAGATAAAGAAGAGTGGTTGAGTCCTTGCCTATACTCCATAACATTGCTACTTTTCTAAACTCAGCATA
>CAZSAI010000099.1:0-4331 GCA_964604895.1 uncultured Planctomycetia bacterium | reverse complement strand
TTTTTAAAATATAACAAAATTTATTGCTATAGCAATTAAAATTGTTATATTTAATTTTTGGGCTAAAGCTTTTCTTGTTAAAAATCTGTTCTTTCCTTCTACTAAAATTCTATATTAAATCTTATATATTCTTTTCTAATTAAAAATTATTTATTGAAAATTCATTGAAAAATTGAGAATTGAAAATTGAGAATTCTTTTAAGCTGTGTTTTATATTAAAGGGTTGCTTTTATTGTAAACTTTACTAGAGAGGCTATTGGGAAAAATTAGGTGGGTTTAGAAAGAAGAGGCTTTTTTACTTTACCTTTTTTAATGCATTTACTACAGGCAAGAACTTTTCTTATTTTTCCCTCTATTTGGGCTCTTACTTTTTGAAGATTGGGCTTAAATTTTCTTTTAGAAATACCAGTAACTTTTTTCCCTACCCCGCCTTTTTTCTTGGCAAGGCCCCTTCTTTGTATTGAAGAGCCAGTAGAAGCTTTTTTTCCGCAGAAAAAACACTTTTTACTCATTTCTTTAATAAAGTTTAGGAAAAGTATACTTGAAATAAGAAGATTGTCAAGATAAAATTAACATAGTCATAAATCTATAAAGAGAAGATATAAAAGGAAGATGGATTTATTAAAAGGCTTAAATCCTCAACAGAGGGAAGCAGTAACTTACACTCAAGGACCTCTCTTAGTAATTGCTGGAGCAGGTACAGGCAAAACTGAGATAATTACTAAAAGAGTAGCTTATCTTATTGCTACTAAGAAAGCCTCTCCTTCAGAAATTTTAGCTTTGACTTTTACTGATAAAGCAGCAAACCAGATGCAAGAAAGAATAGATGTGTTGGTACCTTACGGTTTTGTAGATGTTTGGGTTTCTACTTTTCACTCCTTTGGGGATAGGATTTTAAGAGAAAATGCATTAGAAATTGGGTTAGACCCTGATTTTGAAATTCTAACCTCAGAACAAGCAGTGGTATTTTTTCGAGAACATCTCTTTGAGTTCCCTCTTAAGAAATATAGACCATTAAGTTCTCCTGTTAAATTTATAGAATCTTTTTTAGATGTCTTTAATAGGGCAAGAGATGAAGATGTAAGTTCTAAAGAATATATAGATTATGCCCAAAGCTTGCCTGAAAATAGCCCAGCTGAGAAAGAGGAGAAGGAAAGGCAAATCGAGATAGCCTACTGTTATAAAAAATATATGGAATTACAAATTCAGGAAGGAAAGCTTGACTTCTCAAACTTAGTATATTTAGCCTTAAAGCTTCTTAGAGAACATCCTTCAATTCTTAAGAAATATCAAGAGGGTTTTAAATATATCTTAGTGGATGAATTTCAAGATACAAATTTCTCTCAACTTATGATTCTTAAGGAATTGGCAAATTCTCATAAGAATATTATGGTAGTTTGTGATGATGACCAGGCTATCTATAGATTTAGAGGAGCTGCTTTCAGCAATATTTTAAATTTTATGAACTTCTATCCCCAAGCTAAAAAAATAAGTATAAATATAAATTATCGCTCTCAGAAAGCAATTCTTGATGTAGCCTATAAGTTAATCCAGCATAATAATCCTGATCGGTTAGAAATCCAAGCCAGGATTGATAAAAAACTTAAACCCTCAGAAGAAAAAGAGATAATCCCTGTTAAATTCTGCTATTTTGGGCATTACAGCCAAGAAGCAGACACAGTAGCTTCAATCATAAAAGAGAAGGTAGATGAGCAAGGTTATAAATATAAAGATTTTGCAATTTTAGTGAGGTCAAATAACGACGCTGACCCTTTCTTAAGAGCATTGAATATTTTAGGGATACCTTGGAGATTTTCAGGTAATAGAGGCCTTTTCCAGCAGAAGGAAGTTCGTCTCTGTATTACTTTCTTAAAATTGATAGCTAATCCTTTTGATTCCCTGAGCCTTTATTATTTTATGGAAGAACTTTATAAAATACAGCCTTTAGATTTACTTTCTTTTGCTAATTATGCTTCTTCAACTAACCGTTCTCTTTACTATGTTCTTAAGAATCTACAAAATTTTAAAGAAGATTTCTCCTTGACCGAAGAAACAATAGATAAGGTAAACCAACTCCTTAAGGACTTAGAATACTATATAGAATTATCTTCTAAAGAATCTACGGGTAGACTCCTTTATCTTTGGCTTACTCAGAAGGGACTACTTACTTCTTTTCTTAAAGAAGAAACTTTAGAGGCTGAGCAAAAGATAAGAAATATTGCTAAATTCTTTGAGAGTATAAGAGAGTATGAGCAACTTACCAAGGAGAGCAGACTTCACTATTTTATAAATTACTTAGATATGATAATTGAGGCAGGAGAGTCTCCAGAAATAGAGGAAGCAGGCTTGGATGTAGATGCGGTAAATGTCTTAACTGTCCATAAAGCTAAAGGTTTAGAGTTTAGGACAGTTTTTATAGTAGGATTAGTTGAAGGGAAGTTTCCCTGGCCGAGGAGGTCAAGGTCAATTGAGCTTCCTAAAGAGCTTTATAAAGATATTTTACCCGCGGGGGATTACCATATTCAAGAGGAGAGAAGGCTTTTTTATGTAGCTTTGACTCGAGCAAAAGAAGAAGCTATTTTAACTGCCTCTCAGGATTATGGAGGAAAAAGACTTAGAAAGATAAGTAGATTTGTATACGAAGCTTTAGATCTTCCTAAAGTAATAACTCCTTTAAAGAGAGAGCCTTTTAAAGATATAGAGGCTAAAGCTAAGGAGGAGATAAGTCCCCAGTTTATTTTAGAAAAAATACCCCCCCAGAGGCCCCTCTCTTTAAGTTATTATCAAATTGATGATTACTTGACTTGTCCCCTTAAATATAAGTTTGTCCATATTTTAAGAGTTCCTATTATTCAGCATCATTCAGTAATCTATGGGAGCGCTCTTCATTCAGCTGTCCAGAAATATAATGAAGCAAAAAAAGCAGGCAGAAGAATAAGTTTAGATGAATTGATTGAGGTGTTCTTGAATTCTTGGCGGTCAGAGGGATTTATAAGTAGAGAACATGAAGATTTAAGACTCCAAGAGGGGAAGGAGACCCTAAAAAGATTTTATGAACGCCAGGAAAAGGAAGGTAAAATCCCTTATGAGGTAGAGAAGGAGTTTCATTTTTCTCTTGACAATGTAATAATTAAAGGTAGGTGGGATAGAATTGATCTGGAAGATGGAGAAGCGGTAATTATAGATTTTAAATCTTCCTCAATTACTACTCAAGAGGAGGCAGATAGAAGGGCTTCTGAGAGTCTGCAGATGGGGCTCTATGCTTTTAGTTATTATCGCTGTTTTGGGGTTTTACCTAAAAGGGTGGAGCTTCATTTTTTAGAATCAGGCTTAATAGGAAGAGCCAAAAAAAAGAAAGAGGATTTTCCTAAGTTGGTAGAGAAGATTAAGAAAGTAGAGAAAGGCCTAAGAGAGAGAGAGTTTAGCCCTCAACCTACCTACCAAGCTTGCAATTACTGCCCTTACAGTCAAATTTGCCCCCATACTTTAATTGATCTTTTTAAATAACATTTTGTTCCTCTGCTTGAATTAGGCCTTGGGGACTAAGTTTTTCTCTTTCCCTCATTAAGATATTCTGAGATATAACTTGACATATAACTTCGGAAGTAAAATGTAAAGTTAAAATATAAAGGTTGAAAAAAATATTGACAGTATATATATTATATACTATGATAATTTTAGTTAATCTTTGATAATCATTGAGTAGTATTGAGTATATTTCTGAAAAGGAAAGAGGAAAAAAGATGAAAGGAAAACTTTATAATACTAAAGAAGCAGCCCAACTTCTAGGGATTTCTAAGCAGACTCTCTTTAGGTATGAGAAGAAGAAGATTTTTCCTCCTCCGAGGAGAAACCCTATTAATAATCGGAGAGAGTATACTCAACAAGATATTTTAAGACTTAAAAAAATCTTAGGAAGAGCATGAAGAAGCTAATAAGTTTAGTAGTTAAAGATAATAATTTGAAGGCTATAGAAATAGTAAAGAAGGGAAATCGTTTTCTTATCTCTTATATTAAAGATAAGCAAGATTTTATTTCTAAATATAAAAAGCCTCCTTCAGATGTAGCTGTTACTTTGATTTGTCCAGTTTTTATTAAATCTCTTTCGTTAAAAAAGGAGGTACAAAAAAATAAAGAAAAACTTCGAGAAGTAATTTCTAAGAATTTAGCTTTCTCTTTGGAAGAGGCTTACTGGGATTATTCTTACTTAGCTGATAAGCTTACTTTTTTTGTGGTAAAATCCAGAGATGTAGAAGAGGTTTTTTCTTTTCTAAATTCTTTGGGTCTTAAACCTGCTTTTTTAACTTCCAAAGCTTCTGCTCTTTATAATT
>CAZSAI010000098.1:1623-4351 GCA_964604895.1 uncultured Planctomycetia bacterium | reverse complement strand
GTAATTATTAAGATTAAGATTGGCGTCCATTCTAGCCCCGTCAAAGTATGAGTAGCCATCAACATCTAATGAGTCGGGAGTGTAAATAATGTTGGTTCCGTTATCTCGCCATTCCGCATCATTGCCAATATAAAGGTTTCCTCCACTCACCGTCAGGTCATCATTGATGTAGATGTGGCTATTATTATGGCTCCAGTGCATTACTTCTGTGTCTGTTCCAGCTGTTCTTCTAAGTAATGAAGATAATTCTTTTAGGTTTTATAGCCTCTCTTTTGGCTGGATTAGCAACCTCTTTAGGAGCACTTCCTGTATTTTTTCTTAAATCTGTAAGTAAAAAACTTTATTCCCTCTTATTAGGTTTTTCCGCAGGGATAATGCTTTCTGCTTCTTTTTTTAGTTTACTTCTGCCAGCTTTAGAGAAAGGAGATATTTATCAAGTAAGTTTTGGCTTTTTATTAGGAGCTTTGTTCTTAAGATTTTCGGATAAGTTAATCCCTCATCAGCATTTTTTGAAAGGTAAAGAGGGCTCATCTTCTCATTTACGAAGGGTTTTTCTTTTTATTTTAGCAATTGCTATTCATAATTTTCCTGAAGGCTTAAGTGTAGGGGTAGGTTTTGGTACTGGTCAGCTGGGAAAGGCTTTGGCTTTAGCTATAGGGATTGGTCTTCAGAATATTCCCGAGGGCACAGCAGTAGCTTTGCCTTTGAGAACCCAAGGTTATTCCAAGGGATTCAGCTTTTATATAGCTACTCTTACCGGTTTAGTGGAGCCTTTAGGAGGATTATTAGGAGTAACTTTAGTAGTTTTATTTTCTAAAGTTTTAGCTTTAACTTTATCATTTGCAGCTGGAGCTATGGTTTATGTTATAAGTGCAGAGATAATCCCTGAGACTCATCGGGAAGGTTTTGGCAAGATTGCTACAGCCGGTTTAATAATTGGTTTTATTTTTATGATGGTTTTAGATACAATATTTAAATAGTATGAGACTTTCTCAATCGGTAATAAATTTCCTAAAGAGACAGAGCTTTGTTATAGTCTCAACGCTTGATGAGAATAAGAAAATTCACTCTTCAATTAAAGGTATAGCTAATATAGATAAAGAAGGCAATATTTATATTATTGACCTATACCGGAGAAGGACCCTTAGTAATCTTAAGAAAGACCCTACTATAACTATAACTGCTGTGGATGAGAAGAGGTTTTTAGGTTTTTGCATAAAAGGAAAAGCTAAGATTATAGAGAAAGATAAGATAGAGAAAGAGATTATAAAAGAGTGGGATAAAAAAGTTATTGAGAGGATATCTAAAAGACTGATTAGGAATGTTCGGGGTCAGAGAATAGCTTTGTTTCATCCCGAAGCATCTTTCCCTTTTCCCCAGTATCTCATCTTAATGCAGCCTGAGGAGGTAGTTAATCTTTCACCTAAGGAATTAAGAAAAAGTTGAAGTTATGGAGAGAGAAAGCTTAGTAATAGTGCCTGTGTATAATGAAGAGAAGACTTTAGTTCAATTCTATGAGAACCTAAGGACTTATTATTGGGAAGATGTTTTATTTGTAAATGATGGGTCTACTGATAAGAGCGGTGTTATTCTCTCTAAATTTAAGAATTTAAATACTTATGTGTTGACTCAGGAGAAAAGAAGGGGTTATGGTGAGGCTCTTCTTTTAGGTTTTGATTTTGCTTTGAAGAATAACTATAGAAAAATTCTTACTCTTGATGCCGATTTACAACATAATCCTAGATGGATTTCTAGGTTCTTGGAAGCCTTAGAGGAATATCAGCTTGTTTTAGGTTCTCGTTATATAAGAATAAATAATTATTTAAGTATTCCCAGAGAAAGGTTGTTAATTAATAGGTATATAAGTTTTCTCTTGAAGGAACTTTTCAATGTTAGATTTACTGATCCTTTTTGTGGTTTTAGAGCCTATGGAGAGAAGTTTTTGAGGAGAACTTCTTTAGAAGAGAAAAGTTACGGTTTAGCTTTAGAAATTCCTCTTGAAGCTGTAAGATTGGGTATTTCTTTTAAAGAGCTACCTATTGAAGCTTTGTATTTTAAGCCAGCTAAAGAGTTCTTAGATGGCTTAGATAATCCTCAAAATAGGTTTCTTTATTACCTTAATATAATTTCTAAATTTAGGAGAAAGCTTTATGAGAAGGAGGTTCCTTTTTGGAAGCCCTTATCCTGATGATGTAGAATTAGGAACAGGGGCCACTTTAGTTGGACTTAAAGAAGCCGGTCACAAAGTATTTGTGGTAGATTTAACTTCCGAAGAGCCCACTCCTTTTGGCGAAGAAGAAAGAAGAAGAAAAGAAACTAAAAAAGCTTCTCAGATTTTGGGAATAGATGAGAGGGTAAATTTAGGTTTGGAAAACAGGTTCCTGTTGGATACAAAGTCTGCCCGCTTGAGTTTAGCTGAAAAGATAAGGATATTTAAGCCGGATATTTTATTCTCTCCTTACTTTAGAGATTGCCACCCTGACCATATGCTACAGCTAAAATTACTGAGTCGGCCCGTTTCTCTGCTAATTTTACCAAGATAGGCCTTAAAGGAGAACCTTTTTATCTATTCTATTACTTTTGCTCACATTTAAGAACCTTGCCCGAAATTAGTTTCTTAGTAGATGTAAGCTCTCAATACCAGAAAAAATTAAAGGCTATTAAGAGCTTATAAATCTCAATTTATAGATAATCCCCAAAACAGGTTCGTTTTAGATTATATAAAAGA
>CAZSAI010000098.1:0-1523 GCA_964604895.1 uncultured Planctomycetia bacterium | reverse complement strand
TAAAAGATTTAACCTCTCTTTTATGAAGAAAAAACTCCTCAAACCTCCTTGTGAAGGTTTTCTTATCTTACCTTCTCTAGAAGAAGTTTTTAAGAAGTTAGCTTTCTTTAAAAAGGGTTTTACTGCTCATCAGCCTTATTTCTTTAATTTAGGAGTAGCCTCAAAATTCTTATTCTTAGATTCTCAAGATATTAATAAGAAATTTGTCTTTGTAGATACTGACCGCATAAGAATAATTATTAGAGTCCCAACTAGAGGGGAGATTGGTACAATTAAGTTCATAGATACCGAGGAAGCCTTAGATGAATACCCCACACCCTCAAGAGGTTTTTTTAGAGATTTTTTCTGGAGGGTAGAACAAAATTTGAGAGATTTTCCTCACCTTAAGAAAAACTTTCTCCTGTTTAAAGGTATCCTCTTCAAAAATCTTAAAGAAAAATTTTTAAAAGAAGTCTTAGCCAAGAGCTTATTAGAATTTTTAGATATTAAGGCTGATTATCTTTTCTTGAGTTCTCTTTTAAGGAGAAAAGAATTTAAAGAACTGTTTAAGTTATCTATAAAAATCTAAATAACTTTACAGATATTTTTTAACTCAGCCTTAGATGAGTACAAAAAAGAATTTCAAGTAAGGTTTAAAAATTTCCCTTTCCCTAAGTTAGAAGAAGCTGAACTTTCCTTTTGGCTGGTAAGAGAGAAGAAGAGAGCAAGGTTATACCGGAGAGATTTAGGGCTAAGTTCTTTATCTTTTAAGATATATTCCCCAGCCTATACTCTTACTCTTTTTCTGAGGCTTCTTTATAGAGACAGGGTCTTTATCCACGGAGTAGGAGGAGGAAATTACGAGTGGGTTGTAGACAGGATTTTTGAGAAGTTTTTAAAAATTGAGCCTCCTTTTTACGGAGTAGTATCAGCTACTTTCCTTATTGAAGGTTTAAAAGAAAGAGATTTACCTTTTTTTCTTTATCCTAATTATTTTTTAAGAGAAAAAAATTAAAAATTTAAGAAAGCTATCTCCTCTGATGACCTAAACTATTTTGCGGATTTTTTAACCTATCTCTTAGGGCACTGTCCACGAAGGCTGATTACTGGAAGATGCCCACTTATCTTAAAACTGCCTCAAGCTGAAAAATAAAACTAAAGTTTAGTTTACTTGAAAAGTATAAGAGCCTAAAAAGGTTAAGATAGAATTTATTAGCCGAGAAAATAATTTTTTAAAGAAGCAAGTTCTTAATGAACCCCCTTTCTTAATAAAAACCTTAATCTAAAAATAAAAGTTAACATTTTCAATTGCTATAGCAATAAATTTTGTTATAAATTTGAGGAGATTTTGTTATAAATTTGGAGAGGTTTTGTCGTATTGGTAGAGGAAGAGGAGGTAGAGTTTTCTTGTGTTTAGTTAAAAAATTTTAGAAATTTTAGGAATTTACTTTTATTAAAGAAGTCTGCCTCAGAGTTAAGAAGTGGAAGAAAGAGGCAGAAATATTGGTTTTAAATAGCTGGTAGTTATTTGAGAGAGACTTAGA
>CAZSAI010000097.1:0-4436 GCA_964604895.1 uncultured Planctomycetia bacterium | reverse complement strand
CCTTTTATAATATCTACCCTTTTCTTTAGACCTTCTTCTGAATTAGAGGAGTCCCTAGCAAAAGGTCTTAAAGAATTATTATAGGGGGCAGGCCAAGAGGCCCCACCAGCCACGGAACTGGTAACGGTTCCTCTTCGCCCAGCTACAACTTTTTTAATTATTTCCCAATCTTTTAAATGTAAAACTAATATCGGATATTTCCTCTTATCGTAAAGACAGAATCCAAATTTTTTGCAAATAGGCAGGGAGGCAGTAGTCGGCCTTTCAACAAAAACTCTTTCTATACCCTCTATTTTTAGTTTATCCAATAAGACTCTAGTTAAGGCAGTACCGATACCTTTTCTCTGATAATCTTTACTCACAGCTATTTGATATATAGTAGCGGCATTCAATATACTGCTTTTAATAGCAAATATATATCCCTGAACAATCCCTTTATCTCTATAGACCATAATATAGACTTTATTACCACTTTCATCCTTTCCAGTCAAAATATACCTTCTGAATCTGTCAATACCCCATTTTTCATACTCACTCTTATCCTCCCAAGGAATCAATTGTAACAACTCAACAATTCTTTTGGCATCTCCTTCCACTGGTTTCCCTATATATTTATCTAGTAGCTTTTGCCGAATCTGCTCCTGTTCAGGCATAAGCGGTAAGGCGTCTTCTGTAGAGGTAGGCTCGGAAGGTTTAGAAAAGAGGGCAAACCCTTCCTTATTCAAAATCTCTGTATATATGCCACGCACCTTCTGGTAATATTCCTGTGGTTGAAGCTGATGCTGTGTGTATCTTTGTTCTATTAAATCCAACGCCCTAATTACGTCTTCCATTCCCACATCTTTAGCAATATGCCTAAGTATTGCTACTGCCTCAGTTACTCTTTCTTCTATCCTCTCAACAACTAAACTGGCCTCTCTTCTTTCTTCTTCAGTGGTTACCATAGGAGCTGTCACAAGTAAAAATTGTAAATCTTCTACTTCTCTTTTGGCTCCATCTAAAACAAAGTCTACGTATTCTAAACCATCTTTAATCCCCAAGGCTGGTTCAAAAAAGGTATAAGGGTCTACTCCGAAAATAACTATCCCATTGTAGTAGCCAGCCACAATGTATCTAAAATTTTCCGTACCTCTTGATTTTAATAAGTTGGGATAGCCTATTAAGATAAAGTGGGCTCTTCTGTTTAGAGGCATTGCTTTCTCATTAGAAAACATCTCCTCCACAAGAATAAAATCCTCTTCAAGTTTAGAATCCCTTTCTCCTTCAGTAACTATAAGCATATCTATATCCTGGGGTTCCTCAGAAAAAAGATAACTTCCATAAATAACAATGCTTTTTATTGCCTTATCTCTGAATTTGCTTTTTACAGCCTCCGGAATCCTCTGGGCATTCTCTAATACAAACCTTATCCTTTGTTCTAATCTCTGTTTCCCGCTCTCCCCAGCTAGTAGGTATCGAAAGTTTCTCTGTTTATACTCCTCGAATATTTCCTCAAAAGGTCTCAGCTGATTTTCCTCTCCACAATCCAGATCATCATTGCAGTGGTTAGTCTCAGATGGATTGGAGTGTGATTTCAATATACGATTGCGCACTTCTTCAGGGATAAGCTCACCAATTTTCCCTTTAGCTACACAGATAACAGTATCAGCAGCGCCGTAATAAACTAAAATTTCATCATTCTCATCTAATATCTCTTTATCCATAAGGGGTATAGCCCCGCAAGTAAACACCACATTAGGAATGAAGTACTTAGAGCTATCAGCTCCTATCTCATATTCGGTCTCTGGCTCCAAAATAGGATTGGGAGAGAAATAAAGTTCGTGGGTGGGGTCTTTAAAATCAGTTAATCTTACTCCTAATCTATAAACATTCTGCCAGTCTGCACCATGAATAATATGCAGCCAGCCAAATTTTGTCTTTAAAAGGTTTGTGCCCTCACCCAATCTCTGACCAAACCAACCCATTCCTGCCCGAGGCGGAGTTAATATCTTAAATTCTTTTGGCCAGGGACATTCAAATGTAGAATTTGAAGACATACAAATAGCTGGATGAACACGATGAAATAGGACATATTGACCTTGAAATCTTTCAGGCAAAAATACAGCATCTTTGTTAGGAAAATATGGATATGGCAATCCCCACCGCCTCCAGACATCTCTCCAAACATCTTTCCAATTCTCCTCTGAGGAATTCTCTATCGCTTTTAAGAAATCCTTTATCGAGATTGTAGCCAAAGCTATTTGATAACCCTCCCCACTTACCGCTGTATAAAGCATAGAGATTACATTTCCAAAGATTTCAATCCGAGGGTCTTCACAGCCTTTACTTTCATAATTTTCTTGAGGCCAGAATATAGGAAAAGGGCATCTTCCTTCGATATAAACCCCATCTTTTGTCCAAGCCAACCCTAAGCGAGAAACGCCATCCTCCCCTACTGCTCGATAGATAATATAAATTATCTCTTTTACTCTAAATACGCCTGGATTAAAAACATATTTTGACTCCCACCAATGCTCCTTTATCGGCTCCAGAATAGGTTTTCCTTCATTAAGTCTTATTAATCTTCCTGCAGGTGGTTGTGCCGTAAGTCTTCTGTTTTCGGTAGCTAAAAACTCCTCTGTATCAAAGGTAAGGAGACCTAAATGTTTTGCTAAATCTATAGATTCCTTTCCCTCTCCCATTAGTTCAACTATTTCCTCTTCTACACTCTTCTCATTTCCTAAACCTGCTGCCTTAAGATACTCAATTAAAAATTCTCTGGAGGCCCAA
This sequence comes from uncultured Planctomycetia bacterium, assembly GCA_964604895.1. GTDB lineage: Bacteria > Omnitrophota > Gorgyraeia > Duberdicusellales > Duberdicusellaceae > Duberdicusella. Next base: position 1,667 of record CAZSAI010000097.1, on the reverse strand, counting down.
TCTCTTTCTACATGGAGAAGAGAGGAGGTAGGCACTCCTGTAAAACCTTTAAAGCTGTGGCTAGCCCAGCTCCATAGGGAGCAAGGAATAAAGCTTCCATCAGGAAGAGTAAAGCAACAGAAGTAACCGAAGAGTAAATCTCCTAAGACTTGAGAAAGCTCTCTCAACCGAGGTTCTGTTTCCAAACTAGAAGCCACTTTCTTTAAACATCTCAACACTTCTCTTTGATTTCCGTTTTCGAATATATTGTGGGCACTTAAAGCTGTCTTGCCTCCCTGGTGTCCTTCAATTGAATTAAGAACTTTTTCTATAAAATCAGGTCCTCTTCTAAATTTGCTCCAGACAGCAGAAAATCTTTCTAGCTCCACGATATTCTTGACAATAGTAGTTAGGTATCTTATTTTGGGAAATTCTCCGCCCATTCCTTTTGGTAAAGTGCTCACTACCACTCTTGCTACCAGACGCGGAAAACCAGTCTGTTCCTTCATCTCTACAACAGAGCGTAAGGGTTCAATAGTATGATCTACAATCGAGGGCCTAATTTCTTTACTCACAAAGTCCTTTGAGGTCAAATGCTCTCTCATCCATATGAATATTTCATCTTTATAATCCTCTTCTTCTGTCCAGTTAGCTAAAGCCAAAATGTCCTCATAACCGTAGCCATACTCTCTGCACAACTTTTCATAAAGAGAATCTAAATCTTGGCAATTAAATCCCAGAATTAAATTTGTGGGAGGAAATCGTCTTAAAATATTTAAGCAAGTTCGCTGACTTAACCCTAATATTCTCTTAGGAGAAATATAAGAAAAGATAACCTCAGTTATTTTTTTTACTGCCTCTATATTCTGGAGTCGGCCACCAAGAAGTAACCTGTCCAAGTTCTTTTCTAATTTTTGCATATGCGCTTTTATTCCCTGAGTAATCTCTTCAAAAGAATTATCTAAAGAAAGACCGAGTTTCTCAATAAAGCGGACAAAATTTCTTCTACAGCGTTCGAGCAAACATCTATAAATCTCTGCAGCATGTACAACCTTACCGTCTCTGCGTGTTTTCTCCTGATCAACAACCAATTCCACGCCAGGAACAAATTCCCAACAACCTATCTTAAGCAAATAAGGCTCGCGGGACTCTGCTTCTTTTTTCCAGCAAGCAACCAAGGAATGCCTCTTGCGAATAAACTCCTCTGTCTGCTCTTCAATCGACTGTTTTACTACTCTATAAACCAAAGGTTCTACTCTAAATAGAGGACTTCTTGCTTTTTTCTTTCTCTCAATTTTTTTTCTTAGTTCAATTTGCAGAGACCTAAAATCCTCTATCTTTTTGATAAAACTGGCTACCCGAGCCCAATAGAGAGAAACAAAAGCCTCTACTATATCCTGGTGATTAAACTGGGTATTAAACTTATAAGCTAAAAGGAAGGAATAGACAATCTCCACCCAAGTCTCTAGAGAAAGATTAAACTCCTCTGGAGCCTTTTCTCTTAAACTTTCTAATTGCTTAAAGATATGTTCAGGTAAAATTCTCTCGTATAGAAAACGGAATCTATTAAAGCCTCGTTTATACCTCTCTATTAGACGCTTATATCTTAATTCTATCCTGGCAGGCATAGCTTCCTGTTCTGGCCCAAAAACTGGCAGAAACTGAACTGAAGGTTCTTTATTCAGCCA
>CAZSAI010000096.1:0-4543 GCA_964604895.1 uncultured Planctomycetia bacterium | reverse complement strand
AGAAGGGGTAGATTTTGTTTCTCATCAGGCAGCTTTAAGAAGCGTTCCTAAGTCGGTCAGCCAGCCCTTAAGATACAATGAGGTAAATGTTACTGGTAGTTTAAAGCTTTTTTTGATAGCTAAAGAAAAGGGGATAAAAAGAATAGTCTATGCTTCTTCCAGTTCTGTTTATGGAGAAAGATTTGAGTTTCCTGAGAAAGAGGAAGATTTACCTTCTCCCATTTCTCCTTATGCAGCTACTAAGCTCTTTGGAGAATATTATGGTTATTTATTCAGTAAACTTTATGGTCTAGAGGTAGTTTCTTTAAGATACTTTAATGTGTTTGGTCCTAGACAATCTTTAGAGAATCAATACGCAGTGGTTGTTCCTAAGTTTATAACCTCTCTTCTAAAGAGAGAGTCTCCCCCTATTTATGGGGATGGAGAGCAAGAGAGAGATTTCACTTATATAGAAAATGTAGTAGAGGCAAACATCTTGGCTTTAGTAAGAGAAGGAATAGCTGGGGAGATTTTTAATATAGCTTCTGGTAAGCCTTATTCTGTTAATTATCTATTTAAGAGCCTTAAAGGAATAATTGGTGTAGATACCTCTCCTAAGTATCTTTCTCCTCGGCCTGGAGATGTGCGAAAGACTCATGCTGATATATCTAAGGCAGAGAAATTCTTAGGTTGGCATCCCCACATAGATTTTTTTGAAGGCTTAAGAAGAACTGTGGATTGGTTTAGGAAGAGTTTTGGTAAGAGATGAATATTTTAATTAGTGGAGGGTGTGGCTTTATTGGCTCTCATTTATGTAAAGGCTTTATAGAGAGAGGGGATTTTGTTATCTGCGTAGATAATTTTATTACTGGCTCAAGAGAAAATATAACCCCTCTTTTAGGTAAGTCCAATTTTAAATTAATTGAACATGATATCTCTGAGCCTTTATATTTAGAAGAAGATATAGAGTGGGTTTTACATTTCGCCTCTTTAGCCTCCCCTAAATACTACCTTAACTATCCTATAAAGACCTTAAAGAGTGGGTTGTTAGGTACCTACAATTGTTTAGGGATTACTAAGGCTAAAGGTGCTAAGTTTTTTTTGGCTTCTACCTCAGAAGTCTATGGAGATCCTCAAGTTCATCCTCAGACTGAGGAATATTGGGGAAATGTAAATATTATTGGCCCTCGTTCTTGCTACGATGAGTCAAAAAGAGCTGCTGAAGCTTTAACCTATGCTTATAAGAGCCAACATAATTTAAAAGTAAGAGTTGCTCGTATTTTTAATACCTTTGGCCCCAATATGAAGATAGACGATGGAAGAGTAGTTTCTAACTTTATTGTGCAGGCTTTAAAAGGAGAGGATTTAACTGTATATGGGAGTGGGAGACAGACTCGTTCTTTTTGTTATATTGAGGATTTAATAAGAGGGATTTTAGCTCTTATGGAGAGTGATTATGAAGAGCCTCTTAATTTAGGTAATCCTCAAGAATTTGAGATTATTAAGCTAGCTCAGAAAATTATAGAGCTTACTAATTCATCTTCTAAGATTAAATTTCTTTCTTTACCTAAAGATGACCCTCATAGAAGAAGACCGGATATTAGTAAGGCTGAGACTATTTTGGGCTGGCATCCAGAAGTTAGCCTTGAGGAAGGGCTTATAAAGACCATAGCCTACTTTAAAGAAAAATTGAAACAAAACTGATTCAAACACTTTTGTTTCAAATGAGAAAAGTGGCTGGAAAAATAAAGAAAATACCTCTTTTGGATTTAAAGAGAGAATATGGATTTTTAAAGAAAGATATTGAGAATCAAATTAGGGAAATAATTTATACTCAAGATTGGATATTAGGAGGAAAAGTAAGAGAATTTGAAGAGAAGATAGCAAATTATCTGAGAGTAAAATATGCGGTAGGGGTAAATTCAGGCACTGATGCTATTCTAATTTCTTTAAGGAGCTTAGCTCTTAAGATTAAAGGTAAGGAATTTTTTGATAAGAATGATGAGATTATCACCCCCGCTTTTACCTTTTTAGCTACAACTGAGGCTATCTTAAGAGCTGGGGCTAAGCCTCGTTTTGTAGATATTGAGCCTTTTACTTTTACAATTGACCCTCTCAAGATAGAAGAAGTTGTTAATAGCGATACTGTAGGGATTTTGCCTGTCCATCTTTATGGTTTTTCTTGTAATATGGCTAAGATTCTAAAGATTGCTAAAAAATATAAGTTATTTGTAGTAGAAGATTGTGCTCAGGCTTTTGGTGCAGAGTTTAGAGGTAAGAAGCTTGGCTCTTTTGGGGATACAGGAGCATTTAGTTTTTTCCCTTCCAAAAACTTAGGAGCATGGGGAGATGGGGGGTTAATTGCTACCAATGATAAAAAGATTGCTTCTACTTGTGGAGCTTTAAGAAATCATGGCCAATTCAAAAAATACGATGCCCATCTTTTAGGTTATAACACCCGTCTAGATACACTCCAAGCAGGAATACTTTTAGCCAAACTTAAGTATGTAGATAGATTTAATAGTCTAAGAAGAAGGGTTGCTAAAATATATGATAAGGCTTTATCTCAAATAAAAGAGATAACTCTTCCTTCTTTTAAAGAACAAAGCCCTGTTTATCATCTTTATCCAATAAAGCTTTCCTCCAGAAAAATAAGAGACAGCCTCTTAGAGTTTCTTAATTATCACGGGGTGGAGGCCCGAGTATATTATCCTAAGGCTATCTATGAGATGGAGGCATTCAAAAGATTTAAAAAAAGAGGACTATTGCAAAATACAAAGGAGGCTATTTTAAATCTTCTTTGTCTGCCCATTCATCCTTTTTTAAAGGAGAAAGAGATTTCCTATGTGATAGATAAAATTAAAGAATTCTTTAGAGAATGAAGAAGTCAGTGTTAATTACTGGTTCTTGTGGTTTAGTGGGTTCGGAATGTGTAAGATTTTTTTCTGAAAAAGGTTTCAAAATAATTGGAATAGATAATGATATGCGTAGATTCTTTTTTGGCGAAGAGGCCTCAATTCAAAGAAACAAAAAAAAGCTTCTTGAGGAGACAGAAGATTATCTTCACTTTGATTTAGATATAAGAGATAAATTAAATTTAGAAAAGTTATTCAAAGAGTATAAATTTGATTTGATAATTCATACAGCTTCTCAACCTTCCCATGATTGGGCAAAAGAGGCGCCCTTATTAGATTTTGAAGTGAATGCCTATGCTACATTGCTGCTTCTTGAGAATTTCAGAAAATACTCTCCCCAAGCTGTATTTATTTTTACTTCTACTAATAAAGTTTATGGAGACAGAGTAAATAGTTTAGAGTTTCAAGAGCTTGAGAAAAGATACGAGCTACCTCAGTCACATCCTTATTATCAAGGAATAGAGGAATCTTTTTACATAGACGCTTCTCTTCATAGTCTTTTTGGAGCAAGTAAGCTTTCTGCGGATATATTAGTTCAAGAATATGGAAGATACTTCGGTCTAAAGACTGTTTCTTTCAGGTTAGGATGCATCACCGGGCCTTCTCATCAGGGAGCAGAGCTCCATGGTTTTTTGTCTTATCTAGTAAGGTGTGTGGTTAGAGGGAGAGAGTATACAATCTATGGCTATAAGGGAAAGCAGGTAAGAGATAATATTCATTCTTATGACTTAGCTAATGCTTTTTATCATTTCTATCTTAGTCCTAAATGCGGGGAGGTGTATAACCTTGGTGGAGGAAGGTTTTCTAACATTTCTATATTAGAGGCGATTGAACTGATAGAGAAGATTAACAGAAAAAAACTTAAATACCGTTATATAGATACTCCTCGCAGAGGAGACCATATCTGGTGGATAACTAACAATTCCAAATTTATGAAAGATTATCCTTCCTGGGCTCTTACCTATAGAATAGATTCTATATTAGAGGAGATATACCAAGGAGAAAGAGGTCTCTTTAACACTTAATTTCTAATAAAGATATGCTTCATAATGGAGAATTACCCCCCTTTTTAGAGTAAAAAATAATTTTTTCTATCAAAAAGATTGACAGTGATTTTTTTTAAGATAAAATATATGTTCAATGAATGAACAAAGTTTAAGAGAGAAAGAAGAGGTTTTAGCCCTCCTTCAGGGCATCTCCCATAATCCCCAGCTTACCCAAAGAGAACTTTCTTTGTCTTTAGGTATCTCTTTAGGAAAGACTAACTATCTTTTAAAAGAACTTGTAAAAAAAGGTTTTATTAAAGTAGTAAGATTCAGTAAATCTTCTCAGAGACTTAAGAGGATAAAATATATGCTTACCCCGAAAGGATTACAAGAGAAGGCTAGACTTGTATATGACTTTCTTAAGAGAAAAGAGGCCGAATATAATCAGTTTAAGAAGCTTTGGGAAGAGCTAAAAAATTCAGATTATAAAGAGAAGGTGGTAAGGTAAATTTTTATCGAGCTATTATATTAGATTTCTCAAGGGAAGGAGCAATATGGAGCATTTAGAGAGGTTAGAAAATCAAAGTATCTATATTATTAGAGAGGCTTATGCTGAGTTTAGAAAAGTAGCAATGTTATGGAGTATAGGCAAGGACTCAACCA
>CAZSAI010000095.1:0-4591 GCA_964604895.1 uncultured Planctomycetia bacterium | reverse complement strand
AATCGCAACATATTCTCCTTGCTCAATTATTTCTTCAACAGGTTTTTTAATTAACTCTGGCCCCTTACAAGTAAAAAACTTATGATCAGGTGTTACCCGAAGATAGTCATACTGACTTCTTCCGGTTTGAGAAGGAATTATTTTAACTACAGCTGATTTTCTTCTTCCACAAGCAATAATCTCCCTCCAGACAAATTTAGATTTTCTTGTATCATAAGAAAGAATGAAAAGCCTTTCACCTTTTTTAAACTTCTCAAATACCTTCTGAACAGTAAAAAACCCCTCTGAGAGAAGAACCAAAGAGTCTTGGGCAATACAGGTCATTCCTCCTCGGGCTGTAAGAATACCTTTAGCTGCATGCATACCCCGGATATCTTCAGGGGAAGTCTCTAGTCTACACAAAATTACATCCCTACCTTGGGCTTTCTGCTCTTCAGCATCCTTAGCAGTAAAAACAGCCTGACCTACTGCTGCTCCTGGCGAAGCTGGCAGACCTGTCTTTGATAAAACCCTCCCATCTCTCTGAGCCAGTTCTTCCTCTTTAGGATCAAACATAGGATGAAGAAGCTGGTCTAATTGAGAAGGAGCTACTCTCAGAAGAGCGATTTTCTTACTAATAAGACCTTCTTTCACCATATCTACTGCTATTTTCACAGCAGCTTGGGCCGTACGCTTACCCACCCTTGTCTGAAGCATATATAACTTTCCTCTCTCAATTGTAAACTCAAAATCCTGCATATCTTTATAATGCTTCTCTAATTTACTTCTTATCTGAAGAAGCTGAGAATAAATCTCTTTATTCTTCTTTTTAAGCTCACTTATAGGTAAAGGAGTTCTAATACCAGCCACTACATCTTCACCTTGAGCATTCATTAAGAACTCTCCGTAAAGACTATTTTCTCCTGTGGAAGGGTTGCGAGTAAAACCTACACCAGTTCCCGAATCTTCTCCCATATTTCCAAAAACCATAGTCTGGATATTTACCGCTGTCCCCAAAAGGCCTTTTATATTATGAATCTGCCGATAGGCTATAGCCCGGGGGTTATTCCAAGACTCAAATACAGCTCTAATTGCTTCCCAAAGTTGAGTCTGGGGGTTTTGAGGAAATTCTTTCTTGGTATATTTTTTATAGACTCCTTTATATCTTCTCACCAGCTCTTTTAAGTCTTCTACATCTAAATCCGTATCTGGTACCACTCTATTTAAAGCTTCCTGCTTAAGCTGATCTGCCTCTTTAACCCCCCTCCTTTTAGCTATCTTTCTCTTTACTTCTTCCAATTGGTACTCAAAAGCCTCTTTAGGAACTTTCATAGCCACATCCCCAAACATTTGGATGAATCTACGATAAGCATCCCAGACAAAACGAGGATTGTCAGTCAGCCTTATAAGTCCTTCTAAAACTTCATAATTTAACCCTAAGTTTAAGATTGTATCCATCATACCCGGCATAGAAACAGCAGCTCCAGAACGAACCGAAACTAATAAGGGGTTGTCTCTGCTCCCAAATTTTTTTCCAGTCTCTCTCTCAAGCCTCTCCAAAGCGCTCTCTACCTCCTCCTTTAATCTCTTAGGATAAGTTTTGCCATTCTCATAATACAATTTACAGACCTCAGTAGTTATAGTAAAACCTGGAGGCACAGGAAGTCCTATCCTACACATCTCAGCTAAATTTGCACCTTTGCCTCCTAAAAGCTCTTTCATCTTGGAACTGCCCTCTGCCTTTCCTTTAGCAAAAAAATAAACCAGTTTTTTCTGAGAACCTTTTCTTTTTGACGCTTTAGCCATTTTCACTCCTCCTTTTGTTTATTCTTAGCAGTCTCTCTTTATAGTAATTCTTAACTATAAGAGAATTTCTCCCTAAAATATTCTAAAATCCCCTCTTTTGAGACTCTTTCTTGAGCCATAGTATCTCTATCTCTTACAGTAACCTTACCATCTTCCAAAGTTTGAGGGTCTACTGTTACACAAAAAGGTGTACCTATCTCATCTTGACGTCTATAGAGTTTTCCAATAGCTGCGGTATCATCGTAAATAGAGCTAAACTCTCTTATAAGTTCCTTGTAAATTTTTCTTGCTAACTCTACAAGTTCTCCTCTGTTCTTAAGTAGAGGAAATACTGCAATTTTATAGGGAGAGACCCGCTTATCTAGCTTAAGCACCACTCTAACTTTACCCTTTACCTCTTCTTCATAATAAGCATCGCAGATTAAAGCCAGAAAAGTTCTATCTACCCCTGCAGAAGGCTCAATTACATAAGGAATAAACTTTTCTCCTTTTTCCTGGTCAAAATAAGAAAGATCTTGCCTACTCACCTTGGCATGGGAAGAAAGGTCAAAATCTCTCCTATTAGCAATACCTTCAAGCTCTCGCCAGCCCTCTTTATCTTTATCTGGGTAAAAAGGAAAGTTAAACTCTATATCTGAACAAGCCTGAGCATAATGAGCAAGTTCCTCTTTAGAATGTTCTCTTACTCTTAAATTCTGAGAACTAATCCCCAGCTCCTCAATATACCACCGCTTTCTCTCTTCAATCCAATAATTATAATACTCTTGGGCATCTTGGGGTTTTACAAAATATTCTATCTCCATTTGTTCAAATTCCCTAGTTCTAAAAATAAAAGTCTTGGTAGTTATCTCATTCCTGAAGGCCTTACCAATCTGAGCAATCCCAAAAGGTATCTTTTTGTGCATTGTATCTAAAACATTCTTAAAATTAGTAAATATACCTTGAGCCGTCTCAGGTCTAAGATAAACTGGCTTGGAAGACTCCTCTACTGCGCCTAAGTAGGTTTTTACCATAAGGTTAAATCGGCGGGGCTTAACCTCTTTAACTTCAGCTCCACATTCCGGACAGAAAAATTTATCTTTTTGCCTTTTTAAATCCTCTTCTTTAAATCTCTTCTTACAAAACTTACAATCTATCAATAAATCAGTAAAACTTTCTAAATGGCCTGAAGCTAGAAATACTGGCTCGCTCATAATAATAGCACTATCTAAGCCTACTATGTCTTCTCTTCTCTCTACATAAGTTCTCCACCAGGCATCTTTTATATTCTTCTTTAAAATTGCCCCTAAGGGTCCATAATCCCAAATAGCTGAAAGCCCTCCATAAATATCACAGCAGGGAAACACAAAACCTCTCCTTTTACATAAAGATATTATTTTACTCAATCTATCTTCCATAAAGCAATTTATTTTAACCTACTAAATGATTATTGTCAAATTTTACCGTAGTAGCCTAAGTTATTCTTCTAAAAACTTCTTCTTTAAAACTCTGGATTTTTCTCAATTTCCTGCTAAAATAAAATTAGAAAAAATTATATTAAAGATGTATTTAGAGTATTATGGCCTAAAGGAGGCTCCTTTTACTGTTACTGCTGATAGTAGCCTTTTCTTTAAAAGTAAACACCATCAGGAAGCTCTTTCTACTCTTATATATGGGATAAAAGAAAGGAAAGGTCTAATTCTTCTTACAGGAGAAGTAGGAACAGGCAAAACCACACTCTGCAAAGTTTTACTTAAAGAATTGCCTCCTGAGTTTAAAACCTCCTTAATCCTTAACCCTTACTTCAGTCCCTCTCAACTCCTGAGAGCTATTGTGGAAGACTTTGGGATAAAACTTAAAAGATTCTCCAAATTAGATATGGTCTACTCCTTAAATCAACTCTTAATAGAAAGCGCCTCTCAACAATCTAACGCCATTCTTATAATTGATGAAGCCCAAGATTTAACTGCTCGACAGTTAGAACAAATAAGACTACTCTCTAACTTAGAAACGGAAAAATATAAACTCTTACAAATCATCTTGGTAGGTCAACCAGAGTTAAGAGAAAAATTGGAGTTGAGTTCTCTTCGTCAAATAAAACAAAGAATTTCAGTAAGTTATCATATCCTTCCTTTAGAGAAGGAAGAGGTAGAAAAGTATATAAATTTTCGCCTAGAGTTAGCAGGAGCTTTTAATCTAAAATTTAGCCCCGGCTGTTTTGAATATATCTACGAATTCTCTAAGGGGATACCTCGGCTCATAAATATTCTTTGCGATAGAGCTCTCTTGGCTGGATTCGCAAAAAATAAAAGGGTAATTGAGGAAGGGCTAATAAAATTATGTATAGAAGAACTTAGATGAGTATAATTTACGAAGCTTTAAAAAAAGCGGAGCCAAAACCTAGTAAAAATTTGCCTCCTAAGAAGAATTTTCTAAAACTAGGAATAGTTTTAATTTTCTTAGTAGGAGCAGGCTATCTTCTCATTAACTACCTACCTAAGAAAGAGATTAAGTTGCCAGAAAAACAAAAAGAAAAAGAGATTCTCTTAAGCCCTTCTCCTCAAGAAGCAAAACCTCCTCTGCCCCAAAGACAAACCCCTCAGAAAGAGGCTCCTATCTCCCTTACTCTTTCAGGAATTCTTTACAGCAAAGAATTACCTTTAGCTATTATAAATAATCAAACTCTTAAAATAGGTGAAGAAATAGAAGGAGCTAAAATCTTAGATATCAAAGAAGATAGGGTAATAATCGAAAAGGACAACAAAAGAGTGACTCTCTTTCTTAAATAACAAATGTTACAATATCACTTTAAACAATAATGTAAAAT
>CAZSAI010000094.1:0-4595 GCA_964604895.1 uncultured Planctomycetia bacterium | reverse complement strand
TTAAAACCTTGCTTTCTGTATTATGAGGTGTAAAGTTTTATAGGATGTTAAGTTACCAGAAACATAAGAGAAAGGGAGGAGAAATGAGACAGGTAAGAGGTTCTTTTGAAGGTGAAGGAAGAAAGATTGCAATTGTTGCTTCTAGTTTTAATGAGGCTGTTACTAAACAGCTTGTGGAAGGCTGTCTGGATACTCTTCAGAAATGTGGAGTAGAAGATAAGAATATCTCCTTATTCTGGGTTCCTGGAGCTTATGAGATGCCGGTAGTAGCCTCCAGACTTTCTTCTTCTAAGAAATACGATGGACTTATCTGTTTGGGAGCAATAATTAGAGGAGATACTCCTCATTTTGAGTATGTAACTTCTTCAGTTTTTCGAGCTTTGAATAATATCTCCTTAGAGAGTGGGGTTCCTCTTATCTTAGGGATAATTACTGCTGATACCCAAGAGCAAGCTTTAGAGAGAGCCGGCCTAAAGCAGGGTAATAGAGGAAGAGAATCAGCTCTCTCAGTTTTAGAAGTTATAGATTTGCTCAACCAGTGTAAATAAAGATATTCTTTTTTAGTTAAGAGTAAAACTCATTTTATAGATTTTAAGTAGAAATAGTTCTTTTAATAAGATGGGCTTGCGGAGTGAAGCACGGAGGTCTTCTCTTAAGATTCTTTATCAAATAGAAATCTCAAAGGTATCTGCCCAAGAGGCCCTCTCTGATTATTTTTCTCAAAATAAAGTTCCTCCTTCTCATCAGGAGTTTGCTGAATTTTTAGTAAGAGGCATAATCTCTCGCCTCCCTGATTTAGATAAAGTAATCTCTAAATATGCCAAGAATTGGGAACTACACAGAATAGCAGTTATAGATAGAAATATTTTAAGAATGGGGATTTTTGAGCTTCTCTATACTGAAGATATCCCTCCCAAGGTAAGTATAAATGAAGCTGTGGAACTTGCTAAAATATTTGGAGATGTGGATTCTCCTAAATTTGTTAATGGGATATTGGACAGCGTCTATAAAAACGAAGCTATTAAAAAGAAGTGAAATTTGCAGATTTACATATTCATTCTAATTTTTCAGACTCAAGTTACTCTCTTAAAGAGATATTAGAAAAGGCTAAAGAAAAGAATTTGAGCTGTATATCTGTTGTGGACCATGACAGTTTAGATGCTTACTATTCAGGGGAGCTTTTTAGGCTTTCTCGAGAATATTCTTTGGAATTAATTATGGGTTTAGAGTTAAGTAGTCAATATCGAGATGAAGAAATCCATCTCCTAGGCTATTTTCGGGATAATAAGGTAGATTTAAATTTTCTAAAGATATTGAAGAGTCTGAAAGAGGATCGCCTCAGGCGGATTCTTAAAATGATAGATATCCTTAATAGCTTGGGGATAAAGTTGGATAAAACCGAATTTAAAGAGTTTGTAGGTTCTTCTTCTGCCTCCAGACTTCATTTAGCAATTTTTTTAAAAGAGAAAGGAATAGTTAAGGACATAGGAGAGGCTTTTTCTAAATATATCGGTGTAGGCAGACCTGCTTATATTTCCAGATTCCGCTATTCTCTGGAGGAAGCTATAAGGTTTCTTAAAAAAGAAGGGGCATTAGTTTTTCTTGCTCATCCTTTAACCTTAAGAGAGCAGAAGAACTTGGAGGATTTTATTAGGTTAGGTTTAGATGGGATAGAGGTTTTTTATCCTAACTATTCGGAAGAGACTCGTGCAAATTATCAGAGATTAGCTTCTAAATATAGCCTTCTTATAAGTGGGGGTTCGGATTCTCATGGAGAATACAAAGAGAGGACAGAGATTGGAAGCGTAAAAATTTCTTATTCTTATGTGGAGAAGATAAAGAATGCTTTCTGATGAGTACTATATAAGAAGGACTTTTTCTTTAGCTAAAAAGGCAGAGGGAGGAACTTCTCCCAATCCTTTAGTGGGTGCAGTTATTGTAAAAAGAGGAAGAATTATTTCTGAGGGTTTTCATAGGAGAGTTGGCCTCGCCCATGCAGAGGCAGTGGCTATAAGTAAAGCTAAGAGAGGAGATTTGGAAGGTTCAACTCTTTTTATTAATCTTGAGCCTTGTTTTCACTGGGGAAGGACTCCTCCTTGTGTAGATAAGATAATCTCTTCAGGGATAAAAAGAGTAGTTATCTCAGTTAAAGACCCCAATCCTTTAGTTTCAGGAAAGTCTATAAAGAAGTTGAGAGAAGCCGGTTTAGAAGTTAAGGTAGGTCTCTTAAGAAAAGAAGCCGAGAGGCTTAACGAGGTATTTTTTAAGAATATGAGAGAAAAAAGACCTTTTGTAGTAGTCAAATTTGCCCAGACCTTAGATGGCAAGATTGCTGACCGAGAGGGAAATTCTTTTTGGATTACTTCTTATAAAGCAAGGTCGTTTTCTAAGAGGTTGAGAGGCATTTACGATGCTGTTTTGGTAGGGATAAACACAGTATTGAAGGATAATCCTTATTTAGACTCTCCTTCTAAGAAAATTACTAAGATAATTCTTGACCCTAACTTAAGGATTTCTTCTTGTTTTAATCTCTTCAAGAGAGGAAGCAGAGTCTTTATCTTTGTAAAGAAGAAAACCAAAATTAAGAAAAAGTTTCCTCCCCATACTTTTATAGAGAGATTGACTTATAAAGAGAGAGAAGGTTTTGATTTAGATGAGTTGTTAAAGAGGCTCTATTCTTTTGGAATTTCTTCTCTCTTTATAGAAGGGGGTTCCTACACTATAGGAAGTTTTTTTGCTAAGGCTTTAGTAGATAAGGTTTATATCTTTGTAGCTCCTAAGATTGCTTTAGATAAAGAGGCTTTGTCTTCTGTCTCTTCAGATAGAGCTTTAAGTGTAGAAAATTTTTTAAAGATTAAAGATTTAAAAATAGAGAGAGTCGGAAGAGATTTTTTATTCAGTGGTTATCCTAAATTTTGAGGAAGTAAAATATAGATTTAGTTTTAGCTAAAGAAGAGGGGGCTTTGAGAAGAAGGTTGTATAATTTAATTTTGGAGAGAAGAACTATTCGAAAGTTTAAGCAGAAAAAAATTAAAAAGTCTATTCTTAGAAAGATTATAGAGGCAGCAAGACTTTCTCCTTCGGCAGCTAACCTTCAATTCTTAGAGTATCTAGTAGTAGATAAAAAGACTCTGGTATCGAAAATATTTCCTTATCTTAGATGGGCAGGTTATCTTAAAGGAAGGGGTACTCCTCAAGAAGGTGAGAGGCCTCCAGCCTATATAGTAGTTCTTATAAATAAGAAGAGAGTTAAAATCCCTGATTTAAGGGATGTAGGAGCAAGCTGTGAGAATATACTCCTTTCTTGTTTATGTTTTGGGTTGGGTTCTTGTTGGATTGCTTCTATAGATAGATTTGCTTTGAGGAGGATTTTAAAAATCCCCTCTTTTTATGAGATTGATTCAGTTATAGCCTTGGGTTATCCTCACCAGTCCTCAAGAGTAATAAATTCCAGCTTAGATGTAAAATATTGGTTAGACTCTAACGGTAATTTAATTGTCCCTAAACGGCCCTTAAAGGAGATTTTTCATTATAACTCCTTAAAAGATGCCAAAAGATAGTTTCTTGCGTTTAGTAAGAATAGTAAAGACTTTAAGGGGCAAGAAGGGTTGTCCCTGGGATAAGAAACAGAAAATAAAAGATGTAAAAAATTATCTCTTGGAAGAACTTTATGAGCTGTTTGAAGTTTTGGATAAGAAAGATTTTACTCTAATTAAAGAGGAGATAGGAGATTTATTTTTTCTCTTGATATTTCTTTGTTATCTTTTTGAAGAGAAGAAAATATTTAATGTAAGAGAGGTTTTAGATGGGATTTCTGAGAAGATGGTCTCTCGGCATCCTCATGTTTTTTCCTCTCAGAAGATAAAGACTTCTAAAGAAGTTCTGAATAGATGGGTTAAAGCCAAAAGCAAGAAAAAAAAGAGAATTACCCTTTGGGAGAGGATTCCTAAAGAGAGTCCTTCTTTGTTTTCTTCTTATCTTTTTCTTAGAGAACTTAAGGCTTTAGGAATGATTTCTAAAAAAGAGTTGGAGTATAGGCTTTTAGAGGTTCTTTCTAAATTTAGGAAGAGAAAAGATAAAAAGATTCTTATGGATTTAATATTTTACTCCTCAGCCCTTCTTTCTTACCTTCATCAAAATCCTGAACTTCTTCTTAGGAAGAAGGTCAAAAAAGAAGCTTCTAATTTTTTTTATGATGCCCAAGATAGAAAGGAAAAATAAGCCTTTCTTGCACTTTCTGGTATCTTCTAATAAAAAAATCCATGGTTGGTATGCGTGGGGAAGAAGAGAATGTACATCCGAGAGATTTCTTCTTAATCCTTATAACGGATGCAGTCTGGGCTGTTTCTATTGTTATACTCGGGCTTTTCCTGGTTATTTTCAGGAGTTTCATCAAAAAGGCTATATCTTTGTTTTTAAAGACTTTGATAAGAAAGTAGGTAGACAGCTTGATTCTTTAAATATTGGCTTTTGTGGGTATCTATCTCCTGTGACTGAACCCTTTCAAAAAATAGATAAATATTACGGACTTTCTTTAAAGACAATAAAGGCTTTTGTGGAAAGAAACCTTCCCATAGAGTTTATTACTAAAGAGA
>CAZSAI010000093.1:0-4637 GCA_964604895.1 uncultured Planctomycetia bacterium | reverse complement strand
AGCAAAGAGTTTAGAAGACAGAGGATTCTTGCCTACCAACTATACTCTTTCTATTGCTGAAGAAGGAAAATTAATTTGGGAGACTATGCAAAGCAGGGAGGATGAAATAGTGTTTTTTCGAGGAGAGATATCTCCAGATTTAGAAAATATGAGTGGGGTGATAAGCTTTCAGAGATTAGAAGGACCTCAAGATTATTCTTTTAGAAGTACTGCCAAAAGGAGGCTTTCTTTAAGATAATGTATAATGATTATTGGGGATTTCGAAAGAAGCCTTTTGAAAATACATTAGAGAGGGATTTTTTTTATTATTCTCCCGAGCATAAAGAGGCTCTTTCCCGGATGGTTTATGTAGTGAAAGAACACAAGAGTGGTTTTTTTTTAGTCGGCGATTATGGGACAGGGAAAACCTTTTTGAGCAGAGCTTTAACTCAGGAGCTTTCTCAAAGTGAATTCAAATTTGCTTTGGTCACAAATCCTCGACTAAGTATCTCAGAATTAATAGGAGAGATAATTTATCAATTAAGTGGTTCTTTCCCCGAGAAAGAGATTAGTAAACTCGTACTTATTCATACATTTTCCCAAGTAGTTGAAGAGAACTATCAGAAAGGGCTATATTCAGTAGTAGTTATTGATGAAGCTCAGACAATTGAAGAAGATAATTTTCTAGAAGAATTAAGGCTTTTGCTTAATTTTCAAGGAGAAGACACCAATTTATTTTCCTTGCTTCTTCTGGGCCAGACTTCTTTTCTGGAGAAAATAGATAAATTTTCTTCTCTTAAACAGAGGCTTTCTATTCGGTATCATCTTCACCCTTTAGACAGAGAGAATACTAAGAACTATATTGAACATAGATTAAAAGTAGCAGGTCTTGAGAAGAAGGTATTTACTGATTCTGCGTACGAGGAGATTTATGCTTTTTCTAAAGGTATACCTAGGCAGATAAATAATATTTGCGATTTAGCCTTGCTTTCCGGATTTATTAAGAGAATCCAGATAATTGATAAAGATGTAATTCTTCAGGTAGAAAAAGATTTGAATGTAAGCTCCTCGGTAAAGGAGGGTTAATGATAGATTTCTCCCAGATTCCCAAAGAGGAAAAAGAAAGAAAGCCTACTCAACCTTCTGACTCTGCTGAGAATATAAGTTTTTCTTCTTTTCCTCCGAAAGAATCCTCTGGAGAAAAAATTAGTTTTTCAGAAGCAGGTAAAGATTTAAGCCTTGATAAGGATTTAGTTCTAAGTCAAGGTTATCTTCAAGCTAAAGAAGCTTATCAGGAAGCCTTAAGCCTTGCTGAGAGTATTCTTATGGGGTCTTTCTCTTCTTCTCAGATAAATCAAGCTAAAGCGATAGTAGAAAGTTTTATAGGTTTTACAGAGAAGGGAGAGCAGGAGTTGCTAAGTTTTGTTTTCTCTCCTTCTTCTTATCCGGTGCATTATCTTTCTTTGAACTTGGTAAATGTCTGTATTCTTTCTTTAGAGATAGGTTTATGGTTAGGTTTTGGAAGAGATGCCCTTTTTAAGTTAGGGTTAGCCTCTCTTCTTCATGATGTAGGGATGAGCGCCTTTTTAGATTTAGCTAATCAGCCTAAGAGTTTGAGTCTATCAGATTTCCAGAAGATAAAGATTCACCCTCAAAAAGGAAGGGAACTTCTTAGAGAAGTAAACTTAGGTAGAGAAGAGGATGTTTTATTAGCTGTAGAGCAAGAACATGAGAGATTCAATGGTTCAGGTTATCCTAAAGGTCTAAGAGGTGAGGAGATTATAGAGCTGGCCCAAATAATAGGTTTCGTGGATGTTTATGAAGCTTTAACTCATAAGAGGCCTTATCGGCCGGCTTTTAGTCCTGAGGAAGCTATAAAGATAATGCTTTCTAAGAAAGACTCTTTCAGTAGTAAGGTAGGGAAGGCTTTTTTGGAGAAGATAGGTTTATACCCTAAGGGTATAATAGTAGAACTTAACACTAAGGAAATCGGTTATGTGATAAGACATAGTCCTAAAACTCCTACTTCTCCTTGGGTAAAGGTACTCTTTGATTCTCAGGGAAAGAGGCTTCCTAAGTCAAAAGAAATAGACTTAAGTAAATCTCCAGCCGTTTATATTATAAAAACCAGGATTTGATGCCTAAGAAACCGCTATTTATTCTTATAGCCTTTTTTTTGCTCTTAGGGGTAGCTCTGATAACTTTGATATATTTTCAGGTAAACTTAAGAAGTCTTAAGGAGGAGAAGAGCGATTTGTTGAGCAAGTTAGCTTCGGCTGATAAGGAGATTTTTCAACTTAAGTCTTCTTTAAAAGATAGAGAAACAGAACTTCAGAAAATAAGAAAAGAGTTGGAAAGTCTGCGTTATCCTCAAAGGCTTAAAAAGGCTCTTTCTGCATCTCAGGAGATGATTAATCAATTGAGTTCAGAGATTAATTCTCTCAAGGAGAAGATAAAGACTTTAAATGAAGAAAGAATTTCTTTCAAGAACCGAGCCGAAATTAATGCTAAAGAGGTAGCTCGTCTTTTAAGGGAACTTCAGGAGGCAAAGAAGAAGATGGCGATGTTAGAGAGTAAAGGAGAAATTTTCTCAGAAGGCTCTTTAAGTATTTCGGCAGGGTCAAAAGAAAGTAAACAAACAGTGAAAGAACTAAAGAGGCAGTTGGTCAAACTTAAGGAAGAGTATCAAGACTTGTTAAGAGAAAGAAATTTTCTTAAGAAGAATATAGAGAAATACCAGAGAGAGTTAGCAAGAAAAAGACCTTCTAAATACTGGGAAGGGAGAATAAAAGAGCTTTCTGAGTCTTTAAAAGAAAAAGAAAAAGAAAAGAAAGATTTAGAAAGAAAAATCTCTAAACTCAAAAAGGAGAAAGAAGATTTAGCTAGAAAGTTAGAGGATCAATCTACAAAGATTAAGGAACTTTCTCTCCTTAATACGAAACTTCAAGAGCAAATCGTTAAATTAACTTCAGAGTTAAGTAAAAAATCTAAAGAATATTATGCTTTAGAAGAGAAGCTTAATCAGCCTAGTATAGATAAGAATGAGCTTCTAGAGCTTCAGGAAAGACTTAAAATCCAGAGAGAGAGATTAAGAACTGTAACCTATCTATATAATCGTCTTAAAGACCAACTTAAACAACTTTCAGATATTCTTTACAGTAAGGACTCAGAGCTCGAGAAGAAGGAAAAAGAGATAGCTCAACTTAAAGATGAGATTTCTTACCTGAAAGTTCGGGCAGAGACCTTAGAGGAGGCTTTTAAGGCAAGTGAAGAAAATCAGAGGAGAATTTTGGAGAGGCTTAAGCAAGTCACAGATCTTAATACTAATCTTCAGGAGAAATTAGGAGAAGTCTCTACTCTCTTAGGGGAAGAATTTTCTTCAAAAAGAATCCCTCTTAAGAAGAGAGGTTCTTCTACAATACCTTTAGAAGAGAAAAATATTGATGAGCTTAAGAAAAAGGTCGAGGTTATTCTTCGTTCAATTCAAAGTCAGGACTCTTTAGGAGAGGATTTTGAGTAATTTATTAAAGATGAGAGTAAAGCTCATCTTTTGTTTGTTATTTATTTTAATAGTTATTCCTTCTCTTTATTCTCAAGATCTGGAGGAGAAAGCCCGCCAGCATTATCGTATAGGGAATATCTATTATGAACACGGTCTTTATAAGGAGGCAGAAAGAGAGTTTAAAAAGGCTCTTCAGCTTCTTAAAAAAAAGGAGAGGTTTCCTGAAGTCTCTGAGGAGATAAAGAAGCCCGAAGAAGATAAGGGTCCCCAATATGTTATAGGAATAGGAGATACTCTTTTTATCTCAGTCTGGGAGAATCCTGACTTGACTCAAGAGGTAATAGTAAGACCTGATGGAAAAATATCTTTTCCTCTTATTGATGAAGTTGAAGCTGCAGGACTTACTATTTCTGAATTAGATAGGAGAATAACCACCCGACTCAAGGAGTATATTAGGTTTCCTGATGTATCTATCTCTTTAAAGAAAATGGGTGGAAGAAAGGTTATTATCTTAGGACAAGTGAATAACCCAGGAGTTTATTCTCTTACTGGTTCATCTACTTTATTAGAAGCAATAGCTTTAGCTGGAGGATTTACTAACGATGCTGTGGCTTCTTCAGTAATAGTAATTAAGGAAGGCCTAACTAACCCTCAAGCTCAGAGAGTAAATCTAACTAAAGCTCTTCATAAGCCTCAAAGTAAACAAAATATCATCTTGGATTCTGAGGATATTGTTTTTGTTCCTAAGAAGTTTATAGCTAATTTAAACTACTTCTTAAAGCAGATACTTGAGCCTATTTCTCGAGGCGTTTATACTGCTAAAGAATTTAGACAATGGTAGGGAGATTTATGTAAGATAAATCTTCATAATAATAGTCTCCTTATTTTCTTCTCTTTTCTTATTCCTTTCTAGTAAAGCCCTATGGAAGAGGAGAAAACTTTGGTATAATACTTCTAACGCTACTGAAAGAAAAAGGTATAATAATAAATGTTGTTGAAACCCAATAAAAGCATCGCTTATAATATGTTATGCAACATTTTTGGTTGAGACTGAAATGTTGCAGAAGGAAAAGCTTAACCCAAAGATTAAATATAACAATTTTAATTGCTATAGCAATAAATTTTGTTATATTTTAAAAACTCAATAGAGCCTAAG
>CAZSAI010000092.1:0-4656 GCA_964604895.1 uncultured Planctomycetia bacterium | reverse complement strand
TCTAAATTAGAAGATTTAAAGGAATGGGCAAGGTTTTGTTTTTACGATGACTTTGAGTATAGAGAGGAGACAAAGTCTATTTTGGAGAAAAATTTAGTTTCTCAATTTAGAATTTTAATAGAGAGACTTTCCTTAATTGAGGATTTTTCCAAAGAAGTCATAGAGAAAGAGTTTAGAAAGACTGCTCAAGACCTAAATCTTAAAGCAAGAGACTTGGTCCATCCTACCCGAGTTGCCTTAACTGGTAGAAAAGTAGGTCCAGGGTTGTTTGAGACGATGGAGGTTTTAGGTAAAGAGGAGGTGGTAAAGAGATTGAAAAAATTGGTAAGATATTGGGAGGAGAAAGGATGAGGAAATATTTATTTTTATTCTTATTTTTTCCTCTACTTCTGGGTGGTTGCCAAACAGTTAAAAACGCTGCCTTAGGAACCACAGGAGCTCTCTACAGTATTGGTAAGGGGCTCTTAGATGATGCTTATAGTACTTATAGGACTATAGAGAAGGCTGATAAGTGGTTTAGAGAACACTACTGGTAATTTCTTGAGGAGAAACTCAAAAGCATAAACTCGAAAGTTAAAAGTTTAGCCGTCTTTAAAACTTTATACTTTTAAACTTTTTGCTTATTATTCTGCCCGGTGGTGTAACGGTAGCACGCATGGCTCTGAACCATGTAGTCCTAGTTCGAATCTAGGCCGGGCAGCCAACCTAAAAGGAGAAGAAGAGATTTTTCTAAAAAGGAGGCAGGAGGTGTATATTTCTTTTGAGGATTTTTCTAGGTTAAAGTTAAGGATTGGGAAGGTAAAACAAGCCAGGGCCCATCCTAATGCTGATAAGCTTTATATTCTTAGGGTAGAGCTGGCTGAGAGGGAGATTCAGCTGGTAGCAGGGATTAGGGCTACTTACTCTCCGGAGGAGCTTTTGGGCAAGCAGATAGTGGTTTTAGAGAATTTAGAGCCTAAAGTAATAAGAGGAGTTGCCTCAGAAGGAATGCTTTTGGCTGCTTCTGATAAGGAAGGCCCTGTTCTTTTGGTGCCTGAGAAAGAAGTAACTCTGGGTTCTGAGGTAAAGTAAGTGGAAATAATTAAAAATGTTAATAGAAGAGGCAGAGTTTGTAGTATTTGATGTAGAGACTACAGGCTTAAATCCGCAGGCAGGCGATAGGATATGTGAGATAGGCGCGGTTAAAGTAAGTAGGAGAGAGGTCGTCTCTAGCTTTACCAAGTTGGTAAATCCTAAAAGAGATGTTCCTCTTGAAGCTTTGAGTATACATGGAATAGACTTAGAAGAGTTAAAGAAAGCTCCCCTTTTTGAAGAAGTTATAGATAATTTTCTTGAGTTTATAGATAGCTTTTTTCTTTTAGGCTATAACATAGAGTTTGATTTAAGCTTTCTAAATATAGAGCTTCAAAGAATAGGCAAGAAGCCTCTTGAGAATCCTTATATAGATATCTTAGGGATTTGTCGGAGATTTCTTACCTTAGAAAAATACAACCTCTCTTCCGTAGCTCAATTTTTTAAGCTCCCTTTAGAGAATCTTCACCGAGCCTATCAAGATGCTTTGACTTCGGCTCATATCTTTTTGAACCTCAGCTCTTATCTAGAAAGAGGGGGAATTAGAAATATGGAAGAACTCTCCGTACTTTTTGGTTCGAAGAAAGAAGATTTTTCAATAAGTAATCCCAAAATAGAAATAATTCAGAAAGCTTTAAGAGAAAGCTTAAAGCTCAAGATTAAATACTATTCTTTCTATAAAAAAGAGCTTACTGAAAGAGAAGTTTTGCCATATTCTTTAGATTTAAGGGGAGCGAAGTATTTCTTGGTAGGCCAGTGTCTTTTAAGGGGAGAGGAGAGAAGTTTTAATTTGGATAACATTATAGATTTAGAGGTTATTTAGATTTTTAGTACCCCTCTTATACTATGGGTTTTTAAAGATTGACAAGGGAATCTTTTTAGTCTATTTTAAAATTTGATGGCAAAGATAGAGATAGGGGTTGGCTTCAGCAAAAATCCTGATATTGAGGAAGCAGTAAAAGAAGCAAGTGTTAAGTTAAGGTCTGAGATTTTTTCTCCCAAGATAGATTTATGCCTGATTTTTTTCAATTTTTCGGAAAGAGAAATTAAAAAGCTCTTCTTTAACATCAAAAGAATCCTAAATCCTTCTCTTACTATAGGTTTTTCTTTGCCTCTTCTTATAGCTGAAGAGGAAATTTTTAGCAAAGGTTTAATTCTTGTAAGTTTTTCAAATACAGAGGTAACAGGAGGCTGTTCTCATCTTACAGGAAACATTTTAGAAGAGGCAGAGAAGTTTATTTGGAGACTGTTGAGAGTAGCTAAAGGTAAAAAAAGAGAGTTCTTTCTATGTTTTGCAAATTTTTCTCAAGCTCCCTTAGATTTTTTAAGAGGCTTAGAAAGAGGTTTAGGTAGAAGCTTTCCTCTAGTAGGTATGTTCTCCTGGGAAGAGGTTAATCCCAGCTCTTGCTTTCTTTTATACAACGAGGAGGTTCTTAAAGAAGGGATAGTAGGTGCACTCTTCTTAGATAATTTAGAGATATTTTCGGGGATTGACTCAGGATTTTCTCCCTTAGGAAGAGAGGCGAAGATAGATTCTTTTAGCAAGGATACAATCTACAGAATTGATGGTTTCCCAGCCATAGAATTTTATAAGAATTATTTTGGAGAGAAAGTAAAGGAGTCTTCTGAATATTTTCAAAGAGTAAGTCTCCGTTACCCCTTAGGTTTTAAATTCGAGAATTTCCCTAATTATATAATTAGCAGTCCTATTAAGTTAAATCCGGATGGCTCGCTTAAGCTTCTTAAAGAGGTTTTATCTACCGAGGTAAGGATAACTATTCCTCTAAGAGAGAAACTGATTAATTCAGTAGAAGGAATGGTTAAAAAAGCTAAAGTAAAAAATCCGAGAATAGCTATTTTTTTTGATTCGTTTGTTAGGTATAAATTTTTAAAATTTTTCTATACCTCTCAGCTTAGGGCCCTAAAGAATGCTTTGGGAGATGTTCCCTTAGTAGGAGGGATCTCTTTTTACCATTTAGGTTTATTAAGCTCCCTTGATTTAGACTTAGGGCATTTTATAGGAGAGAATAGTTTTTCTTTACTCCTCTTAAGAGAAAAATAGGATGGAATTTTTTAAACCTATATTAAGTAGCAATGTGTCTCTATTCCTTCTCCTTAATTCCTTAGGAGCTATAATATTGTTGGCTCTTTTTGCCTTAAAGAAGATAGATAAAATAAAGAAGTTGGAGAAAGAGATTAGAAGATTAGAGAATAATTTAAAAGAAATGGATGAGCAAGCCAAGATTATTGTTAAGACAGATTCCGAATTAAGTATGATTCAGGAAGAGTTGGATAGGAAGGTTACTACTCTTTTGGCCCTCCAACGTCTTTCTCAAAACTTAACTAGCTCTTTGGATGAAGAAAAGTTATTTTTGGGGATTAGAGAGGATTTAATTTCGGATTTAGGCTTTAGCAGTTGTTTGATTGTTCTTAAAAAACAGGACTCTCTTATGGTGAAGTTTTCTCTAGAGATAGAAGAAGATTTCAAGAAATTGCTGATTTCCCGAGAAGGATTAGACTTTCTTGAGTTTCTTTCTAAAAGAAGAATCATCTCTTATAAAGAACTTTCCTCTGAATTTATTTATTTAAAAGAAAAGAGTGGACTTAAATCTTTTTTGGCTTCTTCTATTCAGGCTAAAGAAGCCCCCTTAGGTTTTCTTATTTTAGGAAATAAATTTAGTGAGGAGATTCCAGGTGGAGCAAAAGAGACCGTAGAGATTTTCTCTACTCAGCTTGCCCAAAGTCTAGAAAGCATTTCTCTTTTTGAAGAACTTTATAATTCTCAGAGAGAATTGGAAGACAGGGTAAAAGAGAGAACCCGTAGCCTTCAGGAAGCTTTAGAAAAAATAGAAAAAATTAGTAGACTTAAAAGCGAATTTGTCTCAGCAGTTTCTCATGAGTTCAGAACCCCTCTTACTTCTATAAAAGGTTATGCTTCTTTGTTGGTCCAAGAAAAATTTGGGGCACTTCCTGGAGAGGTTAAACTGAGACTTCAGCGGATAAATCAACAGGCCGATATCTTAGTAAATATGATAAATGAACTTCTAGATATTGCCCGGATTGAATCAGGAAGAACAAAAATAGAGATTCAGAAAATAGATTTGGTAGAACTGATAAAAAGAGTAAGAGATTATTTTTATCCTCAGCTAAAAGAGAAGAACCTTCAGTTAATCCTGAATCTTCCTTCTTCTTTGTTTATAGAGGTTGATAAATCTTTAATAGAGAGAGCATTTATCAATCTTTTAAGTAATGCTATAAAGTTTACTCCTCAAAATAGAAACATTCAAGTAAATCTTAAGAAGGAAGATAATTTTGTGGAAGTGAGTGTGAAGGACCAAGGTGTAGGTATACCCCCTCAGGATTTGGAGAATATTTTTAAGGAATTTTACAGGGCAGAAAATCCCTTGCAAAAAGAAACTAAAGGCACGGGCTTAGGACTTTCTTTGGTTAGAAATATTATAAAAGCTCATAAGGGAGAAATTTGGGCAGAAAGTAAATTGAGAGAAGGTTCAAATTTTATTTTTAGACTACCCCTGACTCAAAATAATTAATAATATGGCTGGAGAAAAGATTCTTATAGTAGAT
>CAZSAI010000091.1:0-4748 GCA_964604895.1 uncultured Planctomycetia bacterium | reverse complement strand
TGTTAACATTTATTACCTTATAATTCCAATTACCTCGGCTAGGAAGATTCAACCTTAACTTATTATTACAATCAGAATTACTGTTACAGGATACATAGGCATTATTCTCTAAGCGGTACATCCTTTCAGCCTGCTGGATAAGTTTAAGCATAGAGATTGCTTCCTTATTGCGGGTTCTTTCTACAGCCTTAATATAACTGGGCACAGCCAGAGTAGCTAAAATCCCTATTATTACTACTACAATAATAACCTCAACTAAAGTAAATCCTTTCCTCATTCTTTAAGAAACTAACCCTCCTTTTAAAAGAGATACCCTTATTACTATACAACTAGTAGCCTAACATTGTACATACATTCTTAGAACCACCGGTACAAGTAATATCTCCATCAAATTGAATCCGTAATATATAACTCCCGTAGCCAGGATTATTTCTACTATTCCTAGTAGCTTGAGCAACATTGGTATTGTCAGTAGGGGCAGCTGAGCCAAGGGGAACCACTGTAAAAAAGCGGGGAGTACTAGACTCAATATCTAACTCGTTAATATTAGCTGTAGTTCTGGCATGCTCGGCATAATATCTTAACTGAGCTGAACGAAGAGAACCTAAAAGATTAATTGCCTCGGCAGCCCTTCCTCTCTCAGCTACTTTAAAAAACTGAGGTACAGCAATTATAGCTAAGATTCCAATAATAATAACTACAGTAATAAGCTCAAGCAAAGTAAAACCTCTCTTCATCCTCTCACCTCCTCTTTAGCTCTTTAAATAATCTATCTTAAAACCCTCTTGGGTACCATAAAAGTTTATCATTAAAATTTAGAAAAATCAAGCTATTTTACTACTGAAGCCAGTTGAAACAAAGGCATAAATAAAGAAATAACAATCACCCCGATAGTTGCACCCATAAATAAAATCATTGCTGGCTCAAAAAAACTGGTAAAGCGCTCAACCTTGGTCTGAAGGGCTGTTTGATAATAGTGGGAGACTTTAGAAAACATCTCAGGGAAATTGCCCACCTCCTCCCCTACCGCAGTCATCTCTACAAGCATAGGAGGAAAAAAACCAACTTTAGCCAATTCTGAAGATAAAGACTTCCCTGCTTTCACCTGCTCTTTTATCTGTCCTAAAGCCTTCTCAAAAACAACATTGCCAATACTTCTTTGAATAACATCTAAAGCATAGACTATAGGCACGCCCCCCTCAAAAAGAATACAAGCAGTTGAAGATAAGCGTTCAAAGAAATAAATATAGAAAAAATCTTTCAGGAAAGGTACTTTAAGTACCACTCTATCTAAAAACTCCTTACCTACCTTTGATTTTAAAAAAGACTGTAAGAATATCCCCAAAACTACTATTCCTACTAAAAATATAAGAAAATTATTTCTGCCAAAATTTACTAGATTAAAGATTAACTGAGTCATAAAAGGAAGCCTAACATCAAACTGAGAAAATATCTCCTGAAATTTAGGAAGAATCACTAAAGAAAAGAAAAGTAATGCTCCGGTTCCTGCTACTAGAAGAATTACTGGATAAATAATAGCTGAAATCAATCTTCTTAAAAATTCCTGCCTCATCTCTAAATAACTGGCTAGCTTCTCCAAGACCTGAGAAAGGTTTCCGGAGGCTTCCCCTGTATCTACAAGTCCTCTCCATAAAGAAGAAAAAATATGAGGATATTTAGTTATAGCTTCAGTAAAAGAAAGGCCTCCTTTTATATCTTTAACAACCTCTAATAATACCCGAGCTAACCTTCTACTCCCACACTGAGAGGAAACAACCTCTAAACTCCTTAAGAGAGGAACCCCTGAAGCCAAAAGCGTAGCTAATTGCCGAGCAAATAGAGCTAAATCTTCAAGTTTGATTCGGGAATGGGAAAAACGTGTGGTAGAAGGATACCCCTCTCTTTCCTGGACTTTTTCTATTTTTTTTAGAGATATTATATATAAACCTTGAGCTTGAAGAATTTTAACTGCTTCCTCTCGAGAAGAAGCGGTAAATTCTCCTTTTTTGGTTCGAGCATTTTTATCTTTTACTATGTAGAAAAACCTCTCCATAAATAAATTACTTAAAAGTTACTGAGAAAACTTCTTCTAAAGAAGTTATTCCCTCCTCTACTTTTTTTATCCCGCTTTCTAACAAAGAAAAGCTCCCTTTAGATTTGGCTACCTTAAATATCTCTCTAAGAGAAGCTTTATTATAAATCAACTCCCTTATCTCTTCCTCTACTAAAATCACCTCAGCTATTAATGTTCTTCCCCTGTAGCCAATGAAATTACATTTCTGGCAGCCCTTGGCTCTATAGATCACTTCTTGGTTTATCTTTATCCCTGAAAGCTCCTTAGTTTTAGGCTCATAAACCTCTTTACAGGCACTACATAATTTTCTTACTAATCTCTGAGCAATAATCAATCTTAAAGAAGAGGCTACCAAATAATTAGGGATACCAATATCTACCAACCTTACTATAGCTGAAGTAGCATCATTTGTATGAAGAGTAGAAAGAACTAAATGTCCAGTTAGAGAGGCTCGCATACAAATCTCGGCTGTCTCTAAGTCTCTTATCTCTCCCACTAAGATAATATCTGGATCCTGTCTTAAAAAACTCCTTAAAGCTTGAGCAAAATTAAGGCCTATATCTGGCTTTACTTGCACCTGATTTATTCCGTCTAAACGATACTCTACAGGATCTTCCACAGTAATAATATTCTTCTTAGGGCTTTTAAGATGATTCAAGGCTGCATATAAAGTGGTAGTTTTTCCTGAACCAGTAGGACCGGTAAGAAGGACCAAACCATAAGGAGAAGATAATCCTTTCTTTATCATCTCTAACTCCTCAGGCAGAAACCCTAATTGAGACAAATCCAAAGGAATTCTACTCTTATCTAAGATCCTTAAGACTACCTTCTCTCCATAAATAGTAGGAACGGTTGAGACTCTTAAATCAATAATTCTGCCTTCCATTCTTACCATAAATCCTCCATCTTGAGGAAGCCTCTTCTCAGCAATATCCATTCGAGATAGAATCTTTATACGGGATACCAAAGCAGTATGTAAAGATAAAGAAGGGGGAGGCACCTCATATAAGACACCATCAATCCTATATCTTAAAATCAGCTTATCTCTCTGAGGTTCTATATGAATATCCGAAGCATTATCTTCTATGGCTTGTCTTATTATTAAATCTACCAGCTTAATTACCGGTGCTTCTTCTGCTTTTGCAATCAACTTATCTAAACTTAACTCCTCACCTACCTCCTCAACAGAATCCAACTCTGAAGGAGCGCTTTCATAACTTTTCTTTAAAGCTTCCTTTAAGATTTCTGATTTTCCATAAAACTCTTCAATAGTCTTAAGTATAGCTGTCTTAGGAGCAATTATAGGATTTACATCACAACCAGTCATTTTTCTCAAATTATCTAAAAGAATTAAATCAGTAGGATCAAACAAAGCAACCGTTAAAGAAGAAATAGTCCGAGAAAGAGGCAGACACACATTCTTAATTGCAAACTCATAAGGGATAAGTTCTTCTAAGTTTTGCTCAGCCTGGGGTTTTAGCTTCTCTGAAGAAGAAGTAACGTAAGGAATTCCTAACTGTTTACCTAAAGCTATTACAATTTGCTCCTCAGTAACATAGCCTAATTTTACTAGTAACTCACCTAGCCTTCCTCCTTCTTTCTTCTGAAGGGCTATTGCCTCATCTAACTGAGGAGAAGAAATCAAACCCTCAGAAAGTAAAATCTCACCTATCCTCTTATAACGCATAATATTGCCTTCTCTTTTTAAAATATAACATAAAAATTAGGCAAGTGTCTTGGAAATTATTCAAATTTAGCTAAAGCTTCCTTTATTGCTGAGAAACGTTGAATATCTGTCTGTTCCCTTCTTTCTCTTAAGATACCCTTAGTCAAATTGTTTCTTCTCTCAGAGATAATATGAGGAGTAAGGAAAACTAAAAGCTCTCTTTCTTCTGAAGATTTATAACTGTGCCGAAAGAGAGCACCCAACAAGGGAATATCTCCTAAAAGAGGGACTTTATATTTAGTAATAGTAGTATCATTCCTCAATAAGCCTCCAATCATTAAAGTCTGAGACTCTTTTATTCTTACCACCGACTTACTACTGCGATTATGAACATCCTTTACTATAAACCCTTCTAAAGAGTAACCACTCTCCTCAGCTCTAGCTACTCTGGGTTCAACTAACATAGTAATCTCTCGGGTATAGGGATTTACCTGAGGAGTCACTCTTAGAATAGTACCAGTTTCTGCTCTCTCTATCTCATAAGTCACTTCTCCAGTATCAGGGTCTTCAGTCCTTTTGACACTTACCGCCTCATTAGTAGAGAGTTTAATCTCAGCAGTTTGACCAGAAAGAGTGAGTATCTTGGGTCGGGCTAAATATTTTGTATCCTCATCCTTAGAAAAAAATTCTAAAATCATTTGAAAACTACTTAAATCCAAAACACCCAATTTCAATGCTGACTTAGGAAAGAGAGTAGAAGTTGAATCTGTACCATAACCAATATCTTTCCTTATACTAGGAGTAGAATTAGAAAGAAAGGGGAAAGAAGTAGTTCTTGCTCCTCCAGTAAATGCCCCATATATCCCGTAAGGAAACTTAACTCCCAGCTTATCCATAAGTTCTTTTTTAACATCCAACATCTCCACCTCAATCATCACTTGAGAAAGAGGTCTATCCAAAGAGTTAACCACCTCATCAATCATTGGAAATTGAGAAGGTACATCTGTA
>CAZSAI010000090.1:0-4757 GCA_964604895.1 uncultured Planctomycetia bacterium | reverse complement strand
CAGTAGTAATTACTGAAAAAATAAACCCCTTCAAGATATGCTTCTTTTTTAAATGTCCAGCCTCGTGAGCTAAAACGGATACGATTTCTGGAGGTGTTAATTTTTTAATGAGATTGTCAAAAAGGGCTATCCTCTTATATTTGCCTAACCCTGTAAAAAAAGCATTAGCTTTAGAAGTTCGGCGGGAAGCATCTATCTTAAAAATTCCTTTCAATTTAAGACCCACTTTCTGGGCATAATCTTCAATAGCAGTCTTAAGTTCTCCTTCCTCTATAGGAGTAAATTTATAAAAAAGAGGAAAGATAATTACTGGAGCTATAAATCTTAAGAAAAGCTGAAATAGAGAGACTCCTAACCAACAATAAATCCAGGCTCTCTCTCCTTTAATCTCAAAAAGCCAGAGAACTAAAGTTAAAATCAACCCTCCAATTATCACCGCCAAAACCCAGCTCTTGATTATATCTAAAATAAAAGTTTTAGGAGTGGTTTTATTAAAACCGTATTTTTCTTCAATAACAAAAGTTTTATAAATAGAAAAAGGCAGAAAAATGATCTCTAAAGAAAAAAATAAAATTCCTATAAAGATAAGCCCAGAAACTAATTCAGAAAATCCCAGACTCCTTACCCAGTTATCTAAAAAATTAAAGCCACCTCCGAAAATAAAGCCAATACAAATAAGGGTAAATAAAAAACTTTTAACCAGGGAAAAAATAATGTTTTCTTTAAGATAGAGCTGGTATTTTCTATATCTTTCTTCGTCAAAAAAATCCTTAAATTCTGAAGGAAGATTTAGCTTTATATTTCTCAAATCCAAAACCTCTACACTCAAATCTAATATAAATTTACCAATAAGAATAATTATAGCTGCTATTAACATAACCCTAAATAACTTCTAAGGCTTTCTTTTCAATCCAGCCAATTTTCTGACGATGGTCTCTAATCTTATAATAAGTTCCTTCCTGGGAAATTATTCTTAACTTCTGACCTTCATAAACTCTAAAATAAAGAGTAGCTTCATCTAAAGGAGCAAATTTTACCTGAGCTTCTTTTACTATTACTATAGCTTCTTTACCCTGCTTAGAGACTTTCAAAATTAACCCTGAAAAAGAAAAGAAGAATAGAAAAATTAAAGAAAGGGCAATAACCCTTCTGTATTTTCTAAAAAAAGTTAAATAAAAACTTAAAGTTAAAACTCCCAATAAGGAGAAATAAATAAAAGAAAGTAAAATAGTCAAAGTGTCAATCGTAAAAGGAGAAAATACCTTGTTTAAAAACCTGATAAACCAAAAACTTTCTAAGCCTTTTACCGAAACTTTTATTAAAGATAAAGCATAGTTATAATTAGTCCGCAAATCACTATCTAAAGGGATAAGTTTTAAAGCTCTCTCGTAATTTAATATGGCTTTGCCTAATTCTCCTTTTTTAAAATAGGCGTTCCCTAAATTATAAAAAAGATACCCGCTCTCATATCCTTTTTTCAAGATAGATTCATAAAGTTTAACAGCTTCTGAATATTTCTTCTCTTCATAAAGAATATTTGCTTTATTAAATATGAGTTCTAATTTAACTAAATTATCCTGAGGAAAAACCAAGAGAGTAAACTCCAAAATATGAAAACTATTAAAAAAATTAATCTAATTTTACCACTCATAATTTCTTTCTCTCTAAATAAACAACTATGTCTTTTAAATTTTTTAATACTTCTTTTTTCTTTTCTAAATTAACTTCTTGGGAAGAAAAGCGCACTATTTCTGAGGTTTGGAAAATATTTTTAATTTTTTCTAAGATTTCTTTATCTAAGTTTTTGTTTTCAAAAATTATTTTAATCTTATCTAAACTTACCTCTCCCTGTGGAATATTAAATTTATCTGAAAGATACTTAGAAAATTCTCTAAATACTCTATCAAAAAATTCCTTAGAACCTGCTTGATTAAGTAAACCTTCTAACTCTTTAACTATTCTTTTCCCCTGTAAGCTTGCTGAAAACTTTCGGGCATAGTCTTGATCATTCTTCAACCTCTCTTTATGTTTATAGAAAAAACTTAGACCTAAAAAAACTATCAATGCTAAAAGATTAAAAATCCAGAAAAAACTCTTCTTATAAATAAACTTCCCCCTCTTTCTCAACTTTCCTAAAGAACTCTTTATATATACTATGTCTTTACCTAATTCTTGAGGAGCCTCTTCAGAAATCACAGGAGCAAAAACTTTTGTTTTAGGTTGAGGTTGAGCTATTACTTTAAGAGGAAAGGGACCTTTAGTTAGAGTCTCATACTTTCCAGTTTCCGGGTTTAAAAAACTAAATCTTACTGGAGGTACTTCTGTAACCTGAGAAGATTCAGGAATTAAAACCTGCTTAAATACCTTCCTTCTTTCTTGCTGAATAACTTCCGGCTCATAAACTTTAAATCCCTTTGTTTCTTTAAGCACAGGGCAATTTACACTATCAAAATTACCTTTACCTTCAACCTTCATAGTAAGAGTCACCGGATCTCCCACCTTTACCTTCAGAGGAGAAACTTCTACTTCTAAACTAAAATCTCCTACTGCTCCTTTAAAATCTTGGGGTTTGGCTTGAGGAGGAGGCAAAACCTTTACAGGCACTTCTGCTGATTTTAATTCTAAAGGATGGGTCTGGTAGAAACTAAAAAAATCACTAAAAAAATCCTCATTAAAAAAGTCCTCAAAAGGAAAAGACCCTAATCTCCTCTTCTTTCTTATCACTAAATTACAGTTTAATTTAGCTGAAATTTCCAACTCTCCTTCTTTTAAGGGATAAATAAAAGTTTCAAATTCTATAACATCATAAACTCTTCCTCCTAAACTCTTTTTATACTGATGAGGCTTAGAAAACTTCTTAATTGAAAAACCCTCTGCTAAAAGAACAGGATACTCTATATCTCTTACTGCTAAATTATCTATAAAAAGAAAGACTCTGACTGGAATGAGTTCATTAACAAATACTTTTCTCTTTGCAAGTTCAACTACTAAAAAAATCCTATCTTCTAAATCTTGAGAGTAATCCTCAGAAACTTTACTCTTATTCTTAGAAAAGCTCGGACTAGGTCCGCTTACTACCTCTACCTCCAGAGAATTAGAAGTAAGATTCTGACCCTTATAATTTACCGTAAAAGGACCTATTTTAAATTTACCAGTCTTTAAAGGAAAAATTGTGTATATGTGGGTAATAGAAGAAGAGATCCTCCCATTAATTATAGAAATTTGTGTAGAAGGACCTAAATAATTAACTTTAAAATCTTTTATCTCTATTTTAGGGGCAGGAATATTTTGAGCTCCCGAGAAAGAAAGACTAAGCTGAGCATACTCTCCTAAAGAAATAACATCTTTATCCACACTTATCTCAAACCGCACTGAAGAAAACCCCTTACTACTAATGAGGAAAAAAACAAAAAAACCTAAAATTATTGGATGAATTTTCTTATCCCCAATCTGAAATCTCATTTTTACCAATCTTTCTCTACCTGAGGATAATAACCCCAACCTCTCTTCCTATTAAAAATCAAACCTTCTCTATTCTCATAATTCTTCAAAATCATTAAAGCCTCTTCTTTAGAAAGCTCTTTCTGAGATTGCTTACCTTTGGCTGAAAATTCTTCTTCAGCCTTCTCTTCTCTTTTCTCTTCTCTCTTTAAAACTTGAGCCTTCTCTTTTTCTGAAGTTTCTTCTTTCTTTTTGCCAGGCTTAGCTGAAAAACTTTTGTTACTTTCTGAGCCTGAACTTCTGCCCGATTCTTCTTTATCAACCTGAGAAGAACCTTCCTTTTTTAACTTATCTAATAAAGATTTCAAATACTTATCTAAAAGCTCATAATTATATTTAGCTTTTAAATCCTTATCATTCAATTCTATAGCTCTCTTATAATGAGAAAGAGCTTTTTTATAGAAATCAATAGCTTCTTTCAAATTAGAATTTTCTTTTATTTTTCCTAAATGATAAAGACAGTTTCCAATGTTAAAACTAGCCTTCTCCTCTAAAGACTTATTATCAGTAATAAGAACCTTATTAAAATATTCTAAAGCTTCTTTATATTTACCTTTTTTATAAAGAGCTGTACCAATATTAAAATCAACAATCTCGGATTGAGGTTTTTTTAGTTTTTCCTGGTTATACTCTTTTAAAGCTTTATCATACTCTCTGTGTTTAAAATAAAAATTACCCTTGCTCAGAGAAGCAAAACTTACTGAATCTAAAAAAGTAATTAATATTGCTAAGAATATAAGCCTCATCTTCTTTCAGAGATAAAAAGTTCAACTAAAAGTAAGAAAAAGGCTAAACTGAGAAATATCTGATATCTTTCTTCGTATTTTTTTACCATTTTACTCTTAAGTAGGCGTTTCTGTATTTTAGCTATTTTTTTATTATAAAGCAAGTTTAAACCAAATTCTGAAGGAACACTCCTTACATAGGCTCCCCCAGTAATTAAAGCTACCTTTTGAAGAAGTTCTTCGTTTAGCCTGGTCTTTACTACTCTTCCTTCTCTATCTTTTAAAAATATGAGTCTGCCTTCTTCATTCTTAACCGGAATAAGCTCACCTTCGGGAGAACCTACCCCAATACAAAAAATCTTTGTAGATTCTTTTTTGGCTTGTTCCGCTGCTGATGTAACCTCACCTTCGTGGTCTTCTCCATCGGTAATTAAGATTATCAGTCGGGATTTTTTAGGACTTTCTTTTAAAGCCTTCAGGCTCTCTCTTATAGCTCTGGAAAGGGAAGTTCCTCCTGTAGGAAGAATATTT
>CAZSAI010000089.1:0-4900 GCA_964604895.1 uncultured Planctomycetia bacterium | reverse complement strand
ATAAATTCCTCTTTACATCCTTCAATATTTTTGGTATATTTTTAGTAGTCTATAGTATTTTTTAGTAATACAATAATCTCACCAAACTAATAATGAAAAAGAGGGGAAGACCTAAAAAAGAGACCAAATATACTAAGATAATTAATGTCCGTCTTACTCCTCAACAATGGCTTAAAATCCTTAATGCTTCAGAAAAAGCCCATTTAGAACCTTCGGTATTCATTAGAAAAACTCTCCTGGATAATATAGGAGAATAAATAAAAAGTGAGGAAAATAAGCTTTTTTCTAATAATCTTATCCCTCTTAGGTGGAGGATGTTTTCTAAAGAATAAAGAGCTTCTCAAGAATATCGCTATCTCCTACCAACAAAAAGAAAATCTCCAAGGTTATACAAAATCCCAAATTTTAAGAAGATTTGGAAAACCTTCTTTTAAAAAGGTTGAGTCTCGAAATGGCCTTAGAATAGAATATTGGATCTATCAAAATATATACGCTTATATGAAAATAACCTTTATTAAGGGAATAGTAACCAAGGTAGAATATAAATAGCTCCTTTGAGTCTAAATTCACAGGTTACTATAAAAAACCAAAAAACTATTGATTTTTCTACATTTTTCAATTCTTTCTTCTATTATAAAAGTTAACATAAGATATATTATATTAACTTAATCAGTCATCTTAATCTCCTTCTTAAAACGAGTTATTAAAGGCTTATTATATATTCCCTTTAACCTGACCCTCCCCAGAAAACTCTTTTATTAAACTCAGGAGTTTAATAATTAAAAACCTTTTAGTTTAATAATAACTAAACATCTCTTTTTAATAGATGAAGGTCCTATCACTGAAAAACAGCCTTTTTTTATACCCATCCTCCTAATAAAATCCCCTCCTTAAAATTCTTTCCATATCCTGCCTATAAAAATTATATTAATATAGCCCTGATGCTTTGTGGAAATATCTCAAAAACTCCCCAAAAAAGACCCTTAAAAAGAGTTTTCTTTTCAGATAAATTTATCCCCTAAATTAGGGAATTTTTGCCATATAATAACATTAAAAAGTAGAAAAAAATTTAAGAAAAGTTAGGCTTATAAATATTTTAAAAAGATTTTTTTGTGAACATATTCACAAATAAAAAAGAGGCATAAAAAGAAAAAGCTTATAAAGCCTTTTTATGCCTCTCTCTCAGAGTAAAAAAGTCTCTTTAGACTTCCGAAACCAGAATTAGAGGTCTTCTTCTCTTTCTTCTTTTATATTTTAATTTAGGAAAGAATTTGAAGAAGCTTCTCTAAAAAGCAGATTTAATGAGGTCTCATCTATCTATCTTAATAACCTCTATTCTCAAATCTTCTGGGTCTGAATTCCTTTCTGGGTTTCCTTTCTCTAGCTTTACTAACTCTTAACTTCCTCCCTTTTAAATCCTGACCATCCATCGAGGAAATTGCTTGATCAAGTTGTTCAGGAGTATCCACCTCGGCAAAACCAAAACCTTTGGACCGACCGGTGAACTTATCCTTTATTATCCTTACCTCTTTAACCTCCACTCCTTTTTGAGCAAAGGCAGCTTTTAACTCTTCTTCAGTTGTGCTGTAATCTAAATTTCCCACATAAATCTTGTTTTCATTATTGGTTTCTTGCATCTTCTATTACCTCTTCTTCTTTTCTCCTTAAAATCCTTAAGGAAACTTGTGTTCGTAAAAAAATAGCCCTTTTAGCGTTTTCTTCTCTTCTTCTTTACATTCTTCCTCCTTTTTTCTGAAGGTTTTGTATAATATTGACGTTCCCTGAACTTCTTAAGAATCCCCTCTTTTTTACACTGCATCCTAAACCGTTTAAGAGCCTTCTCGAAATCTTCTGCTCTATCTATTCTTACTTCAGCCATACCTCTCCCCTTTCTCTTCCAACAAAAACTTTTTTACTATAGCATATTTTCTTAAAAAAGTAAAGAACTTTTCTAAAAAATCCCTTTTATCTCTCTCTGGCAACGAGGACAATGATTGTCTCTTAAGCTTTTTTTAACAAGATAAAAGCCTTCTCTTTCTATTAATAGCTCACCGCATTCTGGACAATAAGTATTCTCTCCGTAAGAAGTATAGATGTTACCTATATAGACATAAGAAAGACCCTCCTCCTTAGCAATCTCATAAGCTTTCTCTAAACTCTCAAGAGGGGTAGGACCTACATCGGTTAACTTATAATGAGGATAAAATCGAGATATATGCCAAGGAATCTCTCTATCTAGCCTAGCTATAAATCTGCATATATCTCTTAATTCTTGCTCACTATCATTATACCCAGGAATAATCAAGGTGGTAAGCTCTACCCATATCCCTAATTCTTTCATATATTCTATACTGTCTAAAACCCCTTTTAACTTTGCCCCGCAGAGTCCACTATAGAAATCTTCACGAAAGGATTTTAAATCCACATTACAAGCATCTAAAAAAGGGGAAATTTCTTTTAAGGCTTCTCTGGAAATATAGCCGTTAGTAACAAAATTATTGTAAAGACCTTCTTTCCTGGCTAATTCAGCTACCTCCAAAGCAAATTCAAAAAAAATAGTAGGTTCAGTATAAGTATAAGAAATACTTTTACAGCCTGATTTTTTTGCTAAATTTACTATATTTAAAGGCTTCTCTTGAGAGTATATCCCTACCTGCTTCTCAAATTCCTCAGCCTGAGAAATCTCCCAATTCTGGCAGAAAGAACACCTAAAATTACAGCCCCAAGAAGCAATTGAGTAAGCAGTGCTTCCAGGAAAAAAATGATAAAAAGGTTTCTTCTCAATAGGGTCTACATTCTTAGCCACCAGCTTAGCGTAGTTTAAACTATAAAGTCTCCCTCCTATATTTTTCCTCACTTTACAAAGCCCTACTCTCCCCTCCCCTATCTTACAATTATGCCGACATAAAAAACATCTAACCTGACTATCTTCTCTCTCAAAAAAGAGGGCTATCTTCATCTCCATTATTTAATCCTCTTCAGAAAACTGGTTCAAAGAAAACCATAAAGACCTTGCTCGCTTATATATCCTGCCTGCAAATTTTTCAGCAACTTCATTTTGAGGAAAACCTCTCAAATCAAAAGCCTTTATCTTAAAGATAGAATGAATATCATCTAAAAATCCTGCCTTAAATTCTATAATTATATCTCTATATTTTGCTTTTATATAGAACTTCTTTTTATCCGCCTCAATTATCTCAATTTTCCTAAACTCTATTATAGAGGCTCTCCATAATCTTTCTATACCTACATTTACAGAACACTCTACTACCCCTTTCTCCACAAGATTGGTTATCCCTGAAGAACCTAAAATAAGAGGAAGGCCTAAACAACCTGATAATAAAAAAGATAAAATAACAAGAAAAATACCTATTTTCATAGATTAAATTATACAGTTGATTTCTTAAAATTACAATAGTATTATATTATTTATATGGGTAAGGATTTAGAAAGAATTAAAAAAGCTTTTCTAACTAAATCCCATAAAAGTAGCCCTTCTAAAGAGTTTAATCCCTCTCCTACTAAAGGATTATTAGCAAGTATAATTGGAATCATCCTTTTGGGTATTTTCCTCAACTTATATTTTCAAAAGGAAAAATCCTCTCAGAAACAGTCCAAGCCTCTTGCTACAGTCTCTTACCCCGAAGAAATAGATTCTATAGTAATAATCAATAATAAAGGAATTCTTAAACCTTTAGAAAAAATTCTTCCCTTAGCATTGGAAAACCTCTCTCTAAAAACTCTAATTATCAATCTTAAAAACCCCTTAGACCTTTATCAAAAAATAATAAAAATATACTTTAAAAACCCTCTAAAAAAAGTAAAATTAGTTTTAAAGGATAGCTCCTACTATTCTAACTCTCACAATCCTGCAAATATAGGTACTAATAAAGAGAATATTTTAGAGATAAACTTTGCAAATTTAGCTCTTCAGGACTTAACCCTAAACCCTTATAGAATAACCCAGCTAAGACTAGAGATTAACGGGCCCCTATTAAAACAAAAAATAAAAGATATAAAGATAGTTCAAAAAGGAGGATAAGATGAGGATAATAACTTTTGCTAACCAAAAAGGTGGCTGTGGAAAAACTACCTCAGCAGTAAATTTCTCTGCTGGCTTAGCTAAAAAAGGAAAGAGGACCCTCCTTATAGATTTAGACCCCCAAGCTCATGCCACTCTCTATCTGGGCTATAAAAATCCAGCCTCCTCTATCTTAGATATTTTTGACAATCTTCTTAAAGATATAGAATTTAACCCTCAAGAATACATAATTCAAAGAAATCCTACCTTCTCTATTATCCCCTCAGAGATACAGCTTGGGGCTTTAGAAACTGAGCTATCCGGGAAAACCTACGCTTTAGAGCTTCTTAAGAAGCTAACAGAAAGGATAGATAATTTAAACCTAGACTATATAATAATAGATACTCCCCCCAATTTAGGATTTCTAACTCTTAATGCCTTAAAATGTACAGATATAGTAATGATTCCTTTAGAATGTAGTGTATTTTCTCTTGAAGGCTCTGAGAATCTTAAGAAACTCATTGCTCTATTTGGAGATTATAATGAAAAATTACCCTTCCTTCTCTATTTCATAACTATGTTTGATAGACGCTCAAATTTTAGTAAATATTTCTTAAGAAAAGCTCAAGCAGAGTTATCTAACTGGCTTCTTTCTACTCTAATAAGAAATAACGTCCACTTAAGAGAAGCTTCTTATCAAGGAAAGACTATATTTGAACACCATCCAAAATCCAGAGGCGCAGAAGATTTAGAAAATTTAGTAGAAGAATTTTTAAATAAGATAGAGAAAATAAAAGATGTAGAATTTAGGTGTCAGGCTAATTCTGCTCAAAAAGTTTATTTAGTAGGTGATTTCAACAACTGGAAAAAAAGAGAAGA
>CAZSAI010000088.1:0-5026 GCA_964604895.1 uncultured Planctomycetia bacterium | reverse complement strand
AAAAGAGCTATTATAAAAATTTTACAGGAAAGGAGGAAAAATGGCCAAAAAAAGAGATATTAAAGAAATCTTAACAAAACTCTGGCAAACCTCCCAGAAAGATTTTGAAAAGATTACAAAAGAAACTTCTAAACTCCTAAAGAAAGGCGAAGAAGCCCTAAAAGAGGTCTCTCAGAAGAGTAAAGAAAAATTGGAATTAGTAAGTCTTACTCTAAAAAGAGAAAGACTTTACTATCGTTTAGGAAAACTCATAACTACTCTTCCTAAGAGTAGCTGGGAGAAAAGTAAAAAAATAAATGCCTTGGTTAAAGAGATAACTAACCTTACCAGACAAATAAAAAAATTTAAGAAATAATCTTTAGGCATCTTGCCTTAAAGAAAAATATAAAGCCTTATCCTGAAGAGTCTTAAAAGTAGCGTAACTTATTGCTTGGAGAGTCTGTATATGAGTTAAAGCCCTCTCCCGAGATAAAAACTTCCAATCTCTTTCATTATCCTGGAGAGCGATAATTAAATAAAGAGTCTTTCTATCTTTAAATGCTGACTGATAAGAATGGTGGTTCCAATCGCTTCCTAAGAATACAGAGATTATCTTCTGAGGAAACTCTGAAGAAAGGTAATTAGAAATCTTCTTCTTAAAACTTTCCTGAGGCCAGAAATATAATATACAATCGATAAATTCTAAATCTCTAAAAGG
Organism: uncultured Planctomycetia bacterium; assembly: GCA_964604895.1. Taxonomy (GTDB): domain Bacteria; phylum Omnitrophota; class Gorgyraeia; order Duberdicusellales; family Duberdicusellaceae; genus Duberdicusella. The sequence goes on along the minus strand of CAZSAI010000088.1, from coordinate 4,329 downwards.
AGAATTCCTTATCTTATCTGCTAATTCTTCTAAATTTATAGGAGTAGAAGAGGCTTTTCTTTCTTTAAGGTTCTTTAATTCCTTTTTATATACTTCTACATAAGGTTGATTTACAAAGTTTATCCTTCTATAACAAGAAAGAAAAGCTACAAAAATCTCAAGATAATACATCAATTTTGCTAAGTATTGAAACTTATCTTCTGCGGCTAGCTGAGTATCTAACTTTAAAAAACCTGAAAGCTCATTAGATGAGGAATCCACCATAGTTTTTATCCAGAAACTATCTTTAGAACCTAAACTCTCTTGAAAAAGTTGCCTTGCCCAGTTAGAGAATCCCTCCGAAAAGACCTTCCCTACTTCTAAGAAAAGTCTAAGCTCCTCTCTTCTCTTTATCTTTTCTACTTCCTTATAGGCTTTGTCTATAAGAAAGCTTCTTTGTAAGGTGTAACCTTCCCAGAATCTCTCAAGTTTTGCAAAATCTTTCTGAAGAATAAGGAATAGGGGTAGAAGAAAAATTAAGGTATGGGGACAGCTGAACCGTCCACCAATATCTTCTTTAGAATTTAGTTGAATAGGAAAATGCTTTACTTTTGCCCAGCCTAAATTATTTAATTTATCAAAAGAAGAAGGGTCGGAAAGCCACAAGAAATTATCTTCTTCCTGAAAGAAGCCCTTTAGAGTCTCAGAAAGAAGTTGGGTCTCTAAAGTTGAGCCGGATTTACTTATTGAGATAACTAAAACCTTGGAAGGTTTCTCAACTTGAGAAAGCACCTCCTCTATTGCCAAAGGGTCTAAACTATCTAAAGTGCAGATATTTGGATAATTCTTTATTCCCAATAAGGCTTTAATCCCATTTATTGAACCCCCCATCCCCACAAAAATAAAATTATCTTTATCTTCAATTAGTCTTAAAAGTTTAGAAATCCTATCCCTTATCTGAGAAAAAGAAGGAGGTAAAACCCACCCCAAGCGAGATTTTCCCCCATCAAACCCAATAGTTTTAAAAGGATTATTTAAACTTAAAATCTCCTGAGGCTTCTCAACCGCCTCCTCTAAAAAATTTAAAATCTCTAGTTTAGTCATCTTAATCTTTTTAAGATAGCTTGGGAGGCTTTTCTTCCAGAAAGAAGCATCCCTCCAAAAATAGGGCCCATTCGAGGAGCTCCAAAAACAGCATTAGAAGCCATCCCACAAACATATAGACCAGAACAAACCTCTCGGGTATTTTTTAAAATTTTCTCCTCAGCTAACTCTGCCCACATTGAGCCTTCACCTACAATATTACCAGTCTTAGTCTTTAAGGAAAGCCCTGACTTAGCCTGAACAACCTTTACTACTTCTGCAGGATGGCCAGTAGCATCCACTACAAACTTTGCCCTTATAGTTAAAGGGTCCACATGCAAAGAAGCAATCTCTACAGCGCTCCAATTTAGAACTAAACCACAAACTCTATTTCTTCTTACTAAGACATCCTCTATAGACATTAAATTAAAAATCGTAGCTCCTAAAGAAGCTGCTTTATAGCCTAAAGCACAGACTGCTTCCACTGAATCAGCTAGATAATATCCTTCTTTATAGTGCTGAGTCTTAACTCCTAACTCCTCCAAAATCTCCTTAGCTTTCTTCTGGATTACAATCTTATTAAACATCATCCCTCCAGCCCACATTCCTCCACCGATAGAAAGCTTTCTCTCAAATAAAGCTACTTTCTTCTTAGCCTTGGCCAAGTAGTAAGCACAGGTAAGCCCTGAAGGACCTCCCCCTACTATCGCTACATCTACCTCTAAGGAATTAAGAAGTTTCTCTTTATAAGCATCGATAATTGCCTGGGATATTTTTATCTCATCCAACATAGCCTTCCTCCTTACTTATACAAAGGTAGAAAATAAAATACCACAAAACTTAAAAAAAGTAAAAAGATAGTTGAAGAAAAACCAAAGAGAAACCACCTAAGAAGCCCTATCTTTGTATTTTTCTCTTTCTCTAAAATACCTAAAGCCACAATGTTGGCAGTTGAACCGATGTGAGTAAAATTTCCTCCTAAGCAGGCTCCATAGAGAAGAGCCCACCAGCCAACCCCCGAAAACTCAGGATGAAAAATTAATACTTCTTTTATTATGGGGATAAAAGCAGCTACTAAAACTACATTATCCAAAAGGCTTGATAATAAAGAAGAGAATAAAATCACTCCCACTATAAAAAACATTCTACTGCCAGCTATAAAATTATAAAAATGGGAAGCAAAAGCTTTAGCTACCCCTGTATGCTGAAGAACTCCAGCCTGAGCAAAAAGAAAAAGAAAAAAAAGTATTGTCCACCATTCTACATCTCTTTCTACATAGAGACGAGCCTTCTTTCTCCTCCAAATAGTAAGAAAACCTGAAATTATAAGAGGGGTGATTAAAAGAATTGTATTTTCCTTAAGACCTAAAAATAACTCTATCCGATAGTGAAGAGCAATTATTAAAATGGCTGAGGAGAAAAAACCTAAGCTTACTTTTAAATTAAAATCAGCCGGAATTATTACTAACTGAGAAAACATCTCTGAAGGACCTAGTTTCTGCATCTGAACCTCAAGTATCTTAAGATGCTTTCTAAATATAAATAGGCATATAAAGTAAAATAAAAAAAGTAAGACAAACATTAAAAGAAAAGAATGCTTCATAAAGTCTTCGAAGTGAAGCCCTGCCTTTGTAGCTATAAGTATCCCTACCGGATTACCTAAGACTGTGCCTACCGAACCAATATTAGTAGCTAAGACCGAAATTAAAACATAAGGCCAGGGCTCTACTTCAAAATAATCAGCTATGCTAAAGACAAAGACTATGATAAAAATAATAGAAGAGACTTCTCCCATAATACAGGAAGAAATTGCCGAAAGAAATATTATTATAAAAAGAAGTCTTTGAGGGGTGAGGGTCTTAATCTTTAATAGTTTAGAAAGGCACCAGTCAAAAAAACCCATCTCTTTTAAGTTTCCCAGAAGAATCATCATTCCAATAAGAAAAAGAATAATCTCTAAAGAGGAAAAAACTACAAACTTCTCCAAATCTACTATCTTAAAGAGAATAAGAAGAGCTGAACCTAAGAGGGCAAAACTTAGGCGGTACTCCCAGAAAAGAAGAGCCCCCATTACTGAGATAGCAAATACAGTTAAGGAAAAACTCTGGATAAAAGAAAAGTAAAGAAAATAATAACTAAAATAAGAAGTAAGAAAACCTACTCCCAAAAGAAATAAATATTTTAATAAAGCCTCATTCTTGCGCATCTTTCCCTAAGATATCCTTAAATCTTAAGGCATCTTCTTTCATATAGATGTTATTAAAAAGCACATAAGAATCCCTATCAAGCATCCCCTTCAACTCTTCTAATTCCCTTAAGCTATACTTATAATTATAGCCTCCTCTTCCGTGAAGTCGGAAATAATGGAACTTGCAATCTAAGGGCCTTCTTTTAAAAGGATCCACACAATATATTAAATCTAACTCTTTACAGAGCTTCTTAAGGGTGGTTTTTTTAAAACCAGCTTTCTCTTCCCAAACAAGAATAAAGTCGTCTCTTTCTATTCTACTAAAAAATTTATAGAGGTTAGTAATACTCTCTTTACTCTCCCTAAAACTTCTTGGTGACTGAAAAACTACAATTTTAGCTCCTAATACTTTAGCTATCTTGAAAGTCCTCTCCCAGGCAGAGAAAACCTCTCTGGTATCTCTGAAAAAACCAAAGTTTTCCTTTCTGCCTATCTCTTCTCTAAGCCTTCTATAGGTAGGAGAAGATGCTGGATGAGTAATTACCTGAAAGGCTTTTAAGGTAAATTCAAAATCAGAAGGAACAGATTCTTTCAATCTCTCTACCGTAGCAAGCCTTTTAGGAGGTTGATAAAAAGTATTCTGAAGCTCTACTAACTTAAACTTCTTAAAGTAATCCCTTCGATTTAAAGGAAATCCGCAACAGCCGACTTTTATAACTTTTCTCATTTTTTAGAGAATTATACCATAAAAGTGGTAAAATATTAGAAAAAAATGGAATAAAATTCAAAATAGAAGTATCTAATATTATGGAAGGATGGAAGAGAAAGATATCTTAGAGGCTATCTCTGAAGATAAAGAGTATGGATTTAAGATGTTAGTAGAGAAGTATCAAAACTTAGTTTTAAACCTGGCTTACTCCTTAAGTAGGGATTTTTACTTAGCCCAAGATATAGCCCAAGAAGTGTTTATTAAAATATTTAAAAAAATAAATTCTTTCCGCAAGGAGGCAAAATTATCAACTTGGATTTACCGGATTGCTCTTAATATGAGCTATAAATTTCTAAAAAGAAGAAAGACT
>CAZSAI010000087.1:0-5136 GCA_964604895.1 uncultured Planctomycetia bacterium | reverse complement strand
TTCCTGATTTGAATGCTGGTAATATCTCTTATAAGTTAACTGAGCGCTTAGCAAGAGCCAAGGCCTTAGGCCCCATTCTTTTAGGCTTTAAACAAATTTGTGCTGATTTATCTAGAGGGGTCTCTGCTGAGGATATAGTAGATATTACTGCTCTTACCGGGGTAAGGATCCAGAAATCTAAATTTTGCAGGACTTAATTCTTCAATTTTAAGAATGAGGATCCTAAAATTTTTTACTGAGGTAGTGATTTTAAAGAGTTCATTTATTCTCCAGTCAAAAAATGAAGGTATTGGTTATAAATTGCGGTTCTTCCTCAGTAAAGTATAAATTATACCTTCTGCCTTTGTTTGAACTATTAGGGAAAGGTTTAATTGAGAGAATTGGAGAGGAAAATTCTTCTGTAAAAAGTCATTACCAAGCTCTCATTAAGATATTCGAAGAAATAAAGAACTTAAATATAAGCCTTAAAGAAATTAGAGGGATCGGTCATCGGGTAGTCCATGGAGGGGAAAGGTTCAAAGAGCCAGTCTTAATAGATAGAGAAGTAATTAGAGAGATTAGAAAGAATATAAGATTAGCACCCTTGCATAATCCTGCCAACTTAGAAGGGATTTTAGCTTGTAAGAAAATCTTACCTTCTGTAGCTCAGGTAGCAGTTTTTGATACAGCTTTCTATCAAGAGATGCCTGAATTTGCTTATCTTTATGGCCTTCCTTTTAAATTTTATAAAAAATACAGGATAAGAAGATATGGTTTTCATGGGACTTCTCATCAGTATGTTGCCAAGACTGCTTCGGAGATTTTGAACCAGCCCCTTAAGAAATTGAATTTAATCACAGTGCATTTAGGTAATGGCTGTAGCATCTCAGCTATAAAAAAGGGAAGGTGTATAGATACCTCTATGGGTTTTACTCCCCTGGAAGGACTTATTATGGGGACCCGTTGTGGAGACATTGATCCAGCAATAGTTCTTTATTTAGCTAAGGAATTAAAGCTCAGTTTTCAAGAGATAGATAAGATTTTAAATCGGAAAAGCGGTCTTTTAGGGATTTCTGGGATAAGTAATGATTTAAGACTAATAAAAAAAGCTTATAAGGGGGGGAATCAGAGAGCAAAGTTGGCAATAGAGATGTTTATCTATAGGATTAGAAAATATATTGGAGCTTATATTTCAATACTGGGAAGGGTTGATGCTATAGTTTTTACTGCAGGTATTGGTGAGAATAATCCCGATATTATAAGAAAAATAACTCATAATCTGGAAGGGTTCTTAAAAAACAAACCTTCTGTTTTGGTCATTCCTACTGATGAAGAATTAATGATAGCCAGACTTACCTATGATAGAATAAGAAGGTTAAAGAGGAGGTGAAAGATGTTAAAGAGAGTAATTTTTCTTTTAGTATTTTTGAGTTTCTGCTTTAGGGTTTTTTCTGCAGAGAAGATTGTAATGGTGATAGCCAACAAAGATTTTAGAGATGAAGAACTTCTTAAGCCCTTGAAATATTTTAAAGATGAAGGTTTTTCAGTAGACATAGCCTCTAATCGCTTAGAGGAAGCCCAGGGTATGCTAGGCACTAAAATTTTTCCTGACTTGACTATTGAAGAGATAAAGGTAGATAATTATAAAGCTTTAGTAATAGTAGGAGGCTCAGGAGCCACAGTTTTATGGGATTTAGCTTCTTTAACTTATAAGTTAAAGGAAGCTAACCAGAAAGGGAAAATAATTGGAGCTATCTGTATATCACCGATTACCTTAGCTAAGGCTTCCCTTCTTAAAGGCAGGCGAGCTACTGTCTGGCCTGGGGAGTCTCAAAGACTCATTGATTTAGGAGTTGAGTATGTGTTTGAGTCAGTGGTGGTAGATGGGAATATTGTTACTGCTGATGGACCTCAGTCTGCTTTAGAATTTGCTAAGGCTATCGTGAGGCTAATAAGAGAGAAAGAATAATAGTTTATTAGGAGGAAGAGTATGTTAAGAGAAATGTTAAAAGCAAAGATATGTTATGCTAAGATTACTGAAACCCAGCTTTTCTATGAAGGGAGTATCACTTTAGATGAGACAATCATTGAGGAGGCAGGGTTAATTCCTGGAGAGAAGGTGGAGGTTTTAAATTTAAATAATGGAGCCAGGTTCCAGACCTATGTGATAAAAGGAGAGAAAAATAGTGGAAAGGTTTGTTTAAATGGTCCAGCAGCCAGGCTAGGGTTAGTGGGAGATAAAGTAATAATTCTTTCTTATGGATTATTTTCTCAAGAGGAGCTTTCTTCTTTAAAGATTAAATATGTGATTTTAGATGAAAAAAACCGAATTAAAGCTACAGATTTACGGTAGCCCTATTTTAAAAAAGAGATGTAGAAGGGTTTCCCGCATTAGCCCTGAGATTCTTCAGGTTTTAGATAAGATGGTTTATCTTATGAGGAAGTATAAAGGAGTGGGATTGGCAGCAAATCAAGTAGGGTTAGAAGAAGCTTTAGTAGTGATTGAGACGCCCCAGAGAGTTTATAAAATGATAAATCCTAAAATTACTAAGAGGAGAGGAAAGCTTGTTTTTGAGGAAGGATGTTTGAGTTTTCCGGGGCTTACACTTTCTATTAAGCGAGCAAGAGAGGTTTGGGTTAGTTATGTAGATGAGAGAGCAAGAGAGGTTGATTTAAAAGCTGAAGGTATTTTAGCAGTTATCCTTCAGCATGAGATAGATCATCTAAATGGGATTCTTTTTATTGAGAGGATTTCTCCTCTAAGAAAACTTAGGATTAAGCCAATTCTTAAAGAGATTAAGAATAGAAGTACTCAATAGAAACTCAAAAATAAGTTATAAGACTTGAACTACTCAGGAAGGTTTTTTTATCGATATTAATTACTCCTAGACTATAAACCGAAGTTTATAGGAGTATCAAACTAAGGAGGCAGTTTATGCAAGGAAAGTGTGCTAATAAAGAAAAAAATCTTAAAAGATGTAACTGTAGCTACCCCGGCTGTTCTCGAAAAGGGATTTGTTGTGAGTGCCTGCATTATCATCTTTCGAAGAGAGAAGTTCCAGCCTGTTTTTTTAATGAGGATAGAGAAGCAACTTATAATCGGTCCATTGAGTATTTTATAAATTCTTTCCAAGGTTGAGAGAAAAATTAAGAGTTAAACTTCTTATATTTTTAAGAATATTTGTAGGAGTAAGTTTAATTTTTATTGTTTTTAAGGTAATCCCTTATAAAAAATTAGTCTATCATTTAGGAAAAGCTAATCTATATATTTTAGGAGGGGCTTTTCTTGTATTCTTTTTTATTCATCTCTTGGGGGTTTTTCGGTGGAAGATTATTCTGCAAGTATTGGATTTAAATGTAAAATATAAAGATTTATTTTTCCTATTTTTCTCAGGTCTATTTTTAAATCTTATCTTTCCTTCCTTGCTTGCTCAGGACGCTTTTCGGGGAGGGCTACTTTCTCTTCGAGAACCAAAATCTCTTAAGAGGGTAACAGCTTCTCTTGTTATTGATAGGTTTTCTGGTTTTTTGGCTTTAAGTGCGATAGCCCTTACTTCTTTTGGGTTAGGGAGAAATTTAATAAGAGAAAGAACTGTATCTTTTGCTATTTTTTTATTAGCTTTTATAGTAGGTTTTTGCTTTCTTTTTATATTTAGTCGGCAATTCTTTAAAGGATTGTTGTTTTTCTTTAAAAGGTTTAAAAAAATTGAGATAAAGCTTCAAGAATTTCATAATTATCTTTATATTTTTAGGAAAGAACTTTTTTCTTTTTCTAAAATATTTCTTATTTCTTTAATTATTCAGATTTTGATGGTACTCATATTCTATATGGTGGGTCTCTCTTTTGGTATAGATACCAGTATTATTTTTTATTTTATATTAGTGCCTATAATTATGGTAGTGGCTAATCTTCCTTTAACTTCTGCTGGTTTAGGAACAAGGGAGGTTGCCGCAATATATTTCTTCTCTAAGGTAGGGATTGAGTCTTCTGTAGCTTTGGGTATTTCTTTAATGAATTTTTTCTTTATAATTATCTTAGGCTTGATGGGAGGAATGCTTTATGTTGCATTTTATAGTAGATGGTTACAATCTTATAAACAAGATACCAACTATTAGAAATTTTTCTCTTCAAGAGAAAAGACTGTATCTTATTTCTCTTCTTGAGGAGTTTAAAAGAAAGATTAGCACAAGGAATAAAATCAGCATAATTTTTGATGGAAGGAATACTTTATTTTCCAGAAAGTCTTTAAGTAGAAGTATAGAAGTTGTATTTTCTCGGGGAGAAGAAGCTGATTCTTTAATAAAGAAGTTAGTTAGAAACAGTAAGAATCCGGGAAGTTTAATTGTAGTTACAGAGGATAAATCCATTATAAGTTATGTAAAGAATTGCGGAGTTAGCTGTAAGAAGAGTTCTGAATTCTTAAGGGAGTTAAAAAAGAAAGTAAAAAGAGAAACCTCTGATATAGATGATAATTTCAAAATATCATCTTCTGTGGCTTATCAGATAACTGAGGAGTTAAGGAAGATATGGGAAGAAAAGTATTAGTGAGTGCTTGTCTCCTAGGAAAAAAATGTCGTTTCGATGGAAGGGATGCTAAGAATAAAGTTCTTATTAAGTTTCTGAGGGAAAATAGAATAAAGCCTCTTGCTTTGTGTCCTGAGGAGTTAGGAGGTTTAAAAGGAAAGCGAGGTCCTTTTGAATTTAGAGGAAAAACTAAAGAGGTTTTTGAAGGAAAGAGAGAAGTTAAAGATGTTTGGGGCAGAAACTATACTAAGTATTTCCTAAAGGGGGCTTATAGAGTGCTAAAGATAGTTAAAAAGGAAGGTATAAATTTAGCTATCCTTAAAAGTAAGAGTCCTTCTTGTTCCCCTGATTATGTATATAATGGAACTTTTAGTAGGACTCTTAAAAAGGGTTTAGGGATTTGTGCCTATATTTTAAAGAAGAATAAGGTAAGAGTGTTTTCAGAATTTAGCTATAGAAAGATTCTGGCCTTTTTAGAATAGGTTATGAGAGGAAAATTAAAGATTTTAGAGAAGGAAGCTTTTTTTGAATCTACGGGTTACAGAAGAAATTTCTTAATTCATATTTATCCAGCAGTAAGTTATGAGGGTATATTTAGGCTGTTTAAAATACTTATTACTAATAGATGTCAA
>CAZSAI010000086.1:0-5140 GCA_964604895.1 uncultured Planctomycetia bacterium | reverse complement strand
CTCTTAAACTATAACAAAATAAATAGAAAATGTCAAATTAAAGAAAACGCTTCCAAAAAAACCTCCTAAGTATAGGAAAAATAAAAGATTTCAGGTTATACTTTAGGTGTCTCGCCCATAAGGCGGGAAAAGCCACGGACCCCGCTCCTTGAGAGGGCGGGGTTTTAATTTATAAATCTAATTTTAAGCCCTAAACTAAGAATATTTTTACTTCCAGAAGAAAGAAAATTAGCTTAAGATTTTCCTTTTCTTCCTAAGGTCTACTAAAAGTAAAATAACTAAAAAAAAGACATAATATAAAAACACTTCCCCTAAAGAAGCCTTATAATTTAGATAACTCCAAGGAAGGTTAGAGAAAAATTGGTTTATCCTTAAAAACAACCAAATTATAAAAGAGCAGGACAGAACAACAAATTTTCCTAAAGGCTCAATGAAGAAAAAAGTTAAAAACACAAATAAAGAATAAAAAATTAAACCTAAGTAAGGGATAACGAGTATATTAATCAAGAGACTCAAAAGATAAATCTTACCAAAATAGAAACTTATAATACCAGTTAAGCCTAAATTAGCAAATAGAGAAGTAAGGAAAAGAATTCTAGCCTTCTCTAAAAAAGTAAGTTTCTTTGGAGAGTAAAAATATTTAAAACCAACAGCTATAGAAAAAACAGCCAAAAAGGAAAATTGGAAACCGATAGTTAGAAAATCATCAGGCCTAAAGAAAAGGTCCCCTAACCCCGCTAGAGCTAAAGAGTTAAAGAGCAGGAATTTTCTCTTAAGGATGATACTTAAGCTGTAAATTAAAAACATAAAAGCAGCTCTTAAGACTGGGGGCCTTGCTCCTGAGAGAAAGGCGTAGAATAAAACTAAAGGTAGCGCTAAAAAGAGACGACTTCTCTTCTTAAACCCTATAAATTTCAGAATAAAGAGAAAAACTGCCGAGATAATCCCTATATGCAAGCCACTTATTGCTAAAATATGGCAAGTCCCAGCTTCTACAAAAATCTTCTTAATTTGAGGAAAATACTCTTCCCTTTTCCCCAAGAATATTGCTAAGATGAAGGTAGAAATGGGCTTAGGAAAACTTTCTTTAAATATCCAAGAAATTTTCTCCGAAACCAAAAAGGGAATCTTCCGAATATCTTTGGTAACCCTTACTTTAAAAGCTGGTTTATCCTTTTTAAGGTAAAGAATATAACCCCTTCTTTTATAAAAGTTCTTCCTAAGATTTCCCTCAAACATATACACATCAAAGACAGAGACCTTCTTAAGAGAGTAATCTTTAACCAAGATAGAACCGGGGAAATAAATCTGCTTCCCATTTAAAGATATATGGTTAGAACGAATTTTATAAAGAGCATAGTTAGAATAATAAAATGGGGCTTCTATTATCTTACCTATAACTTTTACTTTCTCTTTTAAAAACGGGGAAGATACCTTTAAATTGTAAGGTTTAAACCATAAAGCTCCTAAAAAGAAAAAAAGGAGAAGAATAAAAAAGTCAGAAAGAAAAAGCTTCCTTCTCTTATAAAAAATAAAGGAGACAAAAAGAGAAGAAACTCCTGAAAATACCAGGAAGAAATAATTGGGATTTAAGAAAAGACAGAGGAGCTCTCCTCCCAAGAAGAAGAAAAATATCCATATAACTATAAAACTCAATTTAAAGAGATAAAATCTTTAATAATTTTTATTTTTTTATCTCCTATCCCCTTTATTTTTCTTAGCTCCTCAATGTTCTGGAAAGGACCTTTTTTCTTCCTGTAAGAAATTATTCTCTTGGCAATAACTTCTCCTATTTGAGGCAGACTCATTAACTCTTTCAGGCCAGCCTTATTAATATTTACTTTCCTTCTCCCAAAAAAAGAGACTTCTCCTTCTTCTCTTAATAAAAAAGATATTTCTTTTCTGGGCAGGTAATAAAGGAGAGCTCCCAAAATTAGAAGAGCACCTACTAAAAAAAGGGCCTTTCTTTCTTGAGAGGTGAGAGAAAACACTTAATCTACAATATTTATCAATCTTCCTTTAACATATATTACCTTCTTGGGAAGCCTTCCTCCAAGGTATTCTCTTACCTTATCTAAAGATAAGGCTCTTTCTTTAGCTTCTTCTTCCGAGACATTGGAAGGAAGCTTAAGGCGGGCTCTTACTTTTCCCTTTATAATCACAGCTAATTCTATTTCTTTCTCTTCTAAAAGCTTATCATTATACTTAGGCCATCTTTCTCTAAATATAGAACTCTTACCTCCTAAAGCTTGCCAGGCTTCCTCAGCTATATGAGGACAAAAAGGAGCCAGCAAAAGAAATACTGTCTTTACTACTTCTCTCAGGGTATTTGCTTTTAATCTAGTAGGTTCTTGGGAAAGCTTATATATCTGGTTCACCAACTCCATAACTCTACTTATAGCGGTATTAAATTGGAAATCACTCTCTATATCCTGGGTTACCTCTTTTATGGCAAAGTGCATCTTCTTAAGCAGTCTTTTCTCCTCTTCCAATAACTCTTCTGAACTGGAAACTAAAGACTGGGGAGAAGAGACTAATTCAAGAAGTCTGTAGCACCGATTTAAAAACCTAAAACATCCCAATAAGCCTTCGTCCTGCCACTCAGCATCTTTCTGAGGAGGTCCCATAAAAAGGATATACAGTCTCATAGTATCTACTCCATACTTCTCAAGTATATAATCAGGAGAGACCACATTTCCTTTAGACTTAGACATCTTTGCTCCACCCTTTACAATCATCCCTTGAGTAAAAAGTCTCCTGAAAGGTTCTTTAAAGTTGACTAGACCCAGATCATATAAAAATTTATTTATAAACCTTGAATACATAAGATGTAAAATTGCATGCTCTACCCCTCCAATATACTGATCTACCGGAAGCCAATAATTCACATCTTCAGAATCAAAGGGCTTCTCTTTATCTTGAGGAGAAATATACCTCAAATAATACCAACTGGAATCTACAAAAGTATCCATAGTATCTGTTTCACGTCTGGCTTCTTTACCACATTGGGGACAAGTGCATCTTAAAAATTCCTCTACATAATTTAAAGGAGACTCACCTGTGGGTTTAAACTCCACATTCTCAGGTAAAAGTACTGGTAAATCTTCCTCAGGTACAGGCACAATCCCGCAATTCTTACAATAGATAATAGGAATAGGGGCTCCCCAATAACGCTGACGAGAAATAAGCCAGTCTCTCAATTTATAATTCAAGGCTTTTTTTCCAATACTATTTTCTTCCATATATAAAGCTATTTTTTTCTTAGCTTCCTGAGAACTTAATCCTGAAAACTCTCCAGAATTCACCAAAATTCCTTCTCCTTCATAAACCTCTCCTTTATCTAAGGAGTTATCTGGCTTGGTAATAACCTCTACAATATCTAAACCGTATTTCTTAGCAAACTCATAATCTCTCTTATCATGAGCTGGCACGCACATAATTGCACCTGTGCCGTATTCCATTAAAACATAGTTAGCCAACCAAATAGGTATTTCCCTTCCGTTCATAGGATTTATAGCAAATTTTCCAGTAAAAATGCCCTCTTTCTCAAAACTCTCTTGGAGGCGAGCCGAGGTGGGTTGAGCTTTAACTTTTTCTATAAAATTCTTAAGCTCTTTCTTGTTGGGAGAATCCTCTATAATTCTTTCAACCAAAGGATGCTCGCAAGATAAAGCTAAAAATGTAGCTCCAAAAATAGTATCTACTCGAGTAGTAAAACATCTTATTTTAAACTCTTTTTCTTTTACCGCAAAATCAATCTCTACACCTTCAGATTTTCCAATCCAGTTTTCCTGCATAGTCTTCACTCTCTCTGGCCAATTTTCCAAGAGTTTTAAATCTTCCAGGAGTCTTTCTGAATACTCAGTTATCTTGAAAAACCACTGCTCTAATTCTTTTTGTACTACTTCTGTCGAACACCTCTCACATTTCCCAGAGATAACCTGTTCATTAGCCAAAACAGTCTTACAACTTGGACAAAAATTAACCGGAGCTTTTTTCTTATAAGCTAAACCCTTCTCAAAAAGTTTTAGAAATATCCACTGGGTCCACTTATAATAAGAAGGCTCACAGGTAGTAATCTCCCTCTTCCAATCATACCCTATGCCCCAGGAATTTAGTTGTCCTTTAATCCTTCTTATATTAGCTAGGGTCCACTCTTTTGGAGGGATATTGTGTTTTATAGCTTGATTTTCAGCAGGCAAACCAAAAGCATCCCAACCCATCGGAGATAAAACTCTATAACCTTGCATAATTTTGTATCTTGCAACCGCATCTCCAATTATATAATTCCTAGCATGACCCACATGAAGCTCTGAAGAGGGATAAGGAAACATCACTAAGCAATAATATTTGGGTTGAGTCTTGTCTTTATTATTCACCGAGAATAAACCAATATCTTGCCAGTACTTCTGCCATTTCTTCTCAATTGCCTTAAAATTATAATTTGTGCTCATAGAGTCTTCTCACTTTTTCCAAATTCTTAAAATCATCTTCCTCTTTATTTTTGGGTGTCTCTAAAATAAAGGGAAGGTTCTTTAACTTAGGGTGGTTTATTATTCTTCTAAAACCCTCTTCTCCAATCTGGCCTTCTCCAATATGAAAATGTCTATCTCTTCTAGAGCCTAATTTATCTTTAGAATCATTAAGGTGAATCAATCTAAGTCTCTCAAGCCCAATAAAGTAATCTATCTCAGAAATAAGCTGAGAAAGTCCCCTCTCTTCTCTTAGGTTGTAACCTGCTGAAAAAGCATGACAGGTATCTAAGCAGATACCTAAATTCTCAGGTCTTCCTAATTCCTCAATTATATAAGCTATCTCTTTAAAATCTGCTCCCAACCAATGTCCACTCCCTGAGGTATTCTCCAAAAGAAGCTTTAAAGAAAAAGGGATCTTCTTAAGAATCTTCTCTAAAGCTCTAATTACCCGACTAAGTCCTTCTTGCCGAGAACTTCTTTTGAAACTGCCAATATGAGTTACTACAAATTCTGCTCCTAAATTTTGAGCCTCACCTAAATCTCTTATAAAATCTCTAATAGAAAGTCTATAGAATCTAGAGTCTGAGCTTGCTAAATTCAGAGTATAAACTGTGTGAATAAATAAAGGATAAATCTTAGTCTTTTTCCTTCTCTCTCTAAACTCT
>CAZSAI010000085.1:0-5163 GCA_964604895.1 uncultured Planctomycetia bacterium | reverse complement strand
CTTTTTCCTTCTCTCTCTAAACTCTTTTATCTCTTCCGGAAGATAAGGCCTTCTTTTAAAAGAACGGGGATTACGAGAGAAAATCTGCATTGTATTACAACCTAATTCAGCAGCTCTCTCTACAGCTTTATATATCCTCCCTGCAATTGATACTTGAACCCCTAATCTTAGCAAGACTTTTTTCTTAGATTATCAATGTAAGTCTGTACTATGTAACCTTCTCAAGATATCATAAACTTTCTTAACCACCTTAGCTAGTAACAAAAAACTAGATTTACTAAAACTGGTGGAGCCGAGGGGATTTGCCCGCCTAAGGCGGGTCCGCCTCGGGCGGAAACCCCTGACTTCTACTTTATAAGGATAATATTCTCTGCTGAATCTATCTCATCCAATTCTCAAACTTCTAAAAATTGGTGATTAAAAATAACTTCAATAGTATGAGAATTTAGAAATTTAACTGGTGGAGCCGAGGGGATTTGAACCCCTGACTTCTACGCTGCCAGCGTAGCGTTCTCCCAACTGAACTACGGCCCCACAATTTTGCTATGAAAAATTAACTCTGAGTTATAACTTAAAAGAAATCTTAAGACTTACGTTTACTACTTAAGACTATTTTATATCATCTAATAAGGAAATTGTCAATTGACAAAGATAATTAGCGTTGCTATATTGTTAAACTGTTATATTCCTAAAACTCGATATGAGAAGAGTTGTCTGCCGAGGTGGCGGAATTGGCATACGCGCCGGTCTCAAAAACCGGTCCCGTTCGCCGGGATGCGGGTTCGACTCCCGCCCTCGGCACTTCTTAATAGCCAATTTTTTTCAAGCTAACTGAATTTGCAGAGTACTAGGAGATAAAAATAAAGCATCCAATTAAAGTAGGGGTAAGTTTTGGTTTAACCTCAGGAGTAATTACTACCTTAGGTCTTATCGTAGGATTACATTCCTCAACTCTTTCTAAAACTGCAGTCATTGGAGGGATACTGATTATTGCTATAGCTGATGCCTTCTCCGATGCCTTAGGTATTCACATCTCCGAAGAAACAGAAGATAAACATACTACCTCTCAAATTTGGCAAGCTACCACCTCTACATTCCTTTCTAAATTCTTCTTTTCCTCTACTTTTATTTTACCTTTTTTATTCTTCAATCTCTCTATAGGGATGTTCTTAAGTATAACTTGGGGGATATTTCTCCTCACAACTTTTAGCTTTCTTATAGCTAAACGTCAAAATGTAAAAGCCTGGAAAGTAATAGGGGAACATCTCCTAGTAAGTGGGACGGTAATAATCTTAGCTCACTATCTTGGAGATTGGTTAAGAATTAGATTCAGGTAGTTAATATCTCAAAATTTCTTTTTAACTACTCTTTTTAAAATTTCTATATACAAAGGGTTAAATTGGGTTCCCTTATTTCTCTCGAGTTCTTTGAGAGCTTCTTCAACCGAAAGACCTTTTTTGTAGCCTCGGCCAGAGGTAATAGCATCAAAACTATCAGCAACAGCCAGAATTTGAGCCCCTCTAGGTATCATATCTCCCACTAACCCATAAGGATAACCTGTACCATCAAAGTGCTCATGATGGTGTAGAATTATAGGAAATAGTTTTTTAAAAGCTCTTATAGGCTTTAATATCTCTACACTATAAATTTCATGCTTTTGAATAAACTTCAACTCTTCAGGAGTCAGACTATCTTTCTTGTGAAGTATATAATCAGGTAAGCCTATCTTACCTATATCGTGGAGAAGTCCAGCCTTATAAATATCCTCGCACTCCTCCTCAGATAACCCAGCCTCCTCAGCTATGGCTTTAGCGTACCTGGCTACTCTCTCAGAATGACCTTGAGTAAATGTATCTTTTTCCTCTAAAGCCTTTATTAAAGAAAAAATAACCTCAAAGTAAGCCTCTTCAGTTTCCTTTTGAGCTCTCTTAACTCTTTCTAAACTCTCCTCCAACTCTTTATTACGAGCCTCTAAATCATAGATTAAGAAATCAAATGTATCTTTTAGGAGAAGTTCTTTATCTTTGATCACCTCTTCCTTAAATTCTTTATAGATGAAAAAATCTTTCTTATATCTCAGCTCTTGTAGTAAATTCTTGGTAAAATAGATAAGTCCTCCGGCTGAGCTATTCTTCAAAGAGTTAAAAACTATTGCGATCTTTAAGGAAAGAGTCAATAATCTCTCTCTTACCTCAAATTTAGTATCTTTTATTCTTGCTAAAAGATAGCTAAAGGCTTCTTTAATTTCTTTTTTTCTCTTATCTCCTATGTATACTAAGAATGAGTCCTCCCCCAAACGACTAAGAAATAATTTCTTAAATCTCTTCTCTAAATTTATTTTTAAGAAAGTAGATACACTTTTTAGAAGAGAATTTATCTCCTCAATCCTCCACTCCTTAGTTAATTCTCTAAAATCTGCCAAAGTTATCCCTATCAAAAAGATTCTATTATTCATTCTCAATTCTTCTTCTAATCTTAAAGAAAAATAACGTAAAGTATAGAATCCACTTGTTGGTTCAGTTATAGCCAAATTTTTTATTTTATTGGTAATAAAGATTAAATAGCTATATTTGTAAATATTAGAAATAACATAGCTAACAAATAGGAGAAAAAACAGAGTAAAATAGTCAAGTTCTATACCCTTAAACCTTAAATAAAGTAAAACTATAAATGTAAAAAGTATTACTAAAAAAGTAAGAAGAGAATTCTTAAGAAAGGAATAAGTTCTATTAATCCCCAAAATCAAAATTCCTAAGAGTAAGACTAAAGGATAATAAAAAGAGACTCCCAAAGAGAAGAGGTAATTCTTCTTTAAAATCATATCTAAAGAATTAGCTAAGATTACTACACCGGGCAGATTTCCTAAAGGAGTAGGATGTTCATCATGTAAGATAGAAGCTGTTGAACCTACAAGGACTATCTTATTCCTCAAAGAAGGAAAATTTCCTTCTAAAACTCTATAGGCTGGAATTATCTCTAAATCTTTGGAGAGTAATGAATAATTCAAAGAAAGAAGCCCTCCTTTAGCAGAAGGAAGAAAAAGCTCTCTCTCTAAAATTCTTAACCCTTCTTCTCCTTTAATAATCTTGGGATTAATACCTAGAAAAAAAGAAGCTATCTTTGCCTCTAAAGAAAAATAGAGATCTTCTTTATTCCTGATAAAAATCCTAGTTTTTCTTATTACCCCATCGAAATCTTTCGGCTTATTTACAAATCCAATACTTCTTGCTGAAGCTCTAAACTCCTCTAAAGGTAAGATTTTTTTACTCTTTGTCTGCCAGTAATAGGCTAAAAAAATATTGTCAAAATCTTTGAGGACTTGGACAAACTTCTGATCATCTTCTTCATTGGGAGATTCTCCTGAAAAGACAAAATCAAACCCTACTACTTTGGGATGGCTCGATTCAATCTTTCTTAGAAGTTCAGCAAAAAGACTTCTCTTCCAGGGCCATTTCAATCCAATTTTAGATAAAGACTCCTCATCTATAACCACAATAGTAATCTCTGTGGAAGAGGCAGGTTTTTTAAGAGAGTAGTTCAGGGTAGTAAAGAGGTCTTTTCCCTGAAGAATAAAGGAATTAAAAGCGCCCAAAGAGAAGAATTCATACCAACAGATAAAAAGAAGCCAACATATAAAAGGGTAGGTGAAATTTTTATCTTGCCAAAACCTTAGCATCAAGACAATCTAAAAATACCAATCATTATCTATTCCAACTTTCTTCAGGGAGTTTATCTCTGCCATCTTCTTCCTTTTCCAGAATCCCTTCCTCCACCAAACTCTCTTCCACATCCACTCATTCCTATACCAGGACTACCTTTTCCTTTAGGTCCCTTTCCTTCCTTTTCTTTCTTTGTCATTTTCTTACTCTTCTTTATTCCCAGAGCAACTCTTTTAGCTCCTAAATGCCTAATATGTCGATAGGCAAGCTCTCCAAATGTAGGAGTATCACAATCAGCTACTATCAATGTATCTTGAGATATATCTCTCCATCTCTTCCCTTTCAATTGGGCATTTATCCCGTAAGAGATGCCTCCATTAGTATCAGCTGGGCAATGAAAAACTTGAGAAGCTGCTCCATATTTACCTAAATTATTATAAGTTAAGAACTGGGCGTAAGCTTCTCTGGGAGTATTTAACTTCACAAAAAAATAAGCAAATTTAGTAAACCAACCTTCCTTTCTCATTACTTTAGCATAAGCTTTCTTAACATGGGAAGGTTTTAAATCTCCTAAGCTAGCAGGTAAAGCATCGTTTTCTAAGGCATACATCTCTACTGCTGTCTCTAAAACCTTAAGGTTAGTCTTACAAACTTTCTGGCGAGCATTATCTAAAACCTGCCTATAAGTGGCAATACCTAAAGTAGAAAGAATTCCTATAAGAACTACTGTGATAACTACTTCCGTAAGAGTGAACCCTTTCCTCATATCCCCTCCTTCCTTTATAAATACACCAAAACTACTTTTAATTTTAACACATTCTTTCAAATCCCAGCAAGAACTATTTTTTTACCCTCACTTAGAGTTTTACTTGTCAAGTCTTGATAAAAAATAAATAAGATGGTATCTTTTATTTAGCCTCTTAAAAGGAAGAGGGAAATATGTATGAGGTGAGGTCTCTCACCGTAAGAGGAGAGGGCCTAAGGGGGCGATAAATTCCCTTGATCCTCAAGAGGCAAAAATTTTTAAGATTAATATCGCCCCCTTATTTTTTAAAATAAGGTCTTATAGCTTTATAAATTCTCTCAGCAATAATTTTGTGACCGGAAGGATTAGGATGAAGGGAGTCTACTTTTAAAGATGGGTCATCAAAAATTCCCTTAAAAACACCAGGCACAAAAATTGAACCTGTCTTCTTGGCTAAATCTTGGTAAGTTTTTCGGTAAGAAGAAAGTAAGAATCCACAACTTATATCTATTAAAACACAAATTGCTCTTCTCTCTTGAATCTTTAAAATAATTTTTTCTAAATTTTTTAAGCTATTCTCCAAAGGGATTCTTTGCAAAAAATCATTCCCTCCTAACTCCAGAATAACTATATAGGGATCTTTACTTAATACATCTTTTTCTAACCTTTTAAAAGCCGAAGAAGTCGTATCCCCAGGTTTACCACTATTTATAACTTCTCTTCCTAAAAACTCTGCTAATATAGAAGGAAAGGCTTCTT
>CAZSAI010000084.1:0-5182 GCA_964604895.1 uncultured Planctomycetia bacterium | reverse complement strand
CCGATAACAGCTGTAAATAAAACCGTTGCTTCTCCTAAAGTATCATAAGCTCTAAAATTAAGAATAATTGAGGTTACTATATTTGTTGCCTTAGTTAAATCCTTTGCTTGAGTAAGATAAAAGTTAGAAGTTCTAAGAAGAGGTTTTCCAAACTCGGGTAATTCTTTCAAAATAAAATAACTCAAAAATAAAAAGAGACTTAGAAAGATAAAACTGATAGCTGTGTTAAAATACCATCTCCCAGAAGTAGAAAAAGGAAGGTCTCTTCTTAAGGTTGCCCGAATTAAAATTACAAGGCAGAGTATCTCCACTACTAACTGGGTAATTGCTAAATCCGGAGCCTTCAAGAATAGAAAAGCTAAAGAAAGTCCTAATCCTGAAACCCCAACCGCTACTACTGAAGAGAGCATATCTTTAGCCTCAATAGCCACAAAGGCTCCTACAATCATAAATATAATTAAAAACTCAAGTTCAAGCACGACTAAAACCTAAAAAAAGCTAAAAAAAGCCCTAGCATTCCTAAAAGACACCAGACTAAATATGTAGGCAAAACTCCATTATGGAGATACTGGAAAAACCCTGTAAAAGAAAAAGTAATCTTTTTAAGTACTTCATAAATATCAAAAAATTTAGCTTCAGCCTTAGCGTAAAGATAACCCAGGCTCTTAAATCTTCTAAAAGAAGTATAAAAATCAGAAACAAGAACCTGAGATTCCAGCTCTTCTCCTCCAATAAAAGCTACATCTTTTCTAAATTTCTCCTTTAAGGAGAATGCAAAGAATATAAAAACTCCTAAAAGTATACCTAAAAGAATTAAAAGGGTAGCTGGCTGTGGCTGCCAAAGGCCAAAAATCTCTATTTTCTCTCCTAAAGCCGGGCTAATAAAGGCTTCTAATACAGCTCCTCTAAAAAATACCCCAAACACTATACATAAAAAAGACAAAACTAAGATAGGAAATACCAATAAAAAACTTACTTCTTTAAACTTTCTCTTAGCTTTTCCTAAAAATACTCCTCCTAAAAACTTCAAAAATGAAGCTAAAGTCAGCCCTGAACCGATAAGAGCAAATACTAAGCCTAAACTACCTACAACCTTTAAACTCAACGAAGAATTTCTTATTAAATCAATAAGAGCCTGATATACTATCCACTTAGAAACAAAACCATTGAAAGGAGGGATACCCGAAATAGAAAATGCTGAAATTACCGCTCCTAAAAAAGTTAGAGGCATAAAGAAAGCCAGTCCCCCTAATTCTGATAATTCAGATGAACCTGTCTCTTTTTCTACATTACCGGCAGTAAGGAAAAGGCAAGCCTTATAGATAGCGTTATTAAGCATATGAAAAAGGCCTCCAGCTAACCCCAGAGGGGTTGCACACCCCAAGCCCAAAACCATATAACCTACTTGAGAGACCGCATGAAAACCCAAGAGTCTTTTTATATTATGCTGAACCAGAGCCATCATCACTGCACAGACTATAGTCAGCCCTCCCAAGAAAATAAGAATAACCTTAGCAGGGGTATTTAACAAAAAAACATCTTTAATTACCCTCGCTAAAAGATATATTCCTAAGAGTTTATCTAAAGATGCTGGCAAATAAGCCACTGTGGGAAGAGGCCCGTACTGAGAAATATCGGGTATCCAAGTATGCATTGGCATAAGACCTGCTTTAGCAAAACCACCTATAGCAACAAAAAGAAAAGAAACCAGGCTAATAAAAGAACTAATCTCTAATCTTTCTCCTGAGAAATTAATCTTACCTGAAAGATAAGTCAAAATCAAAAAACCTAAAAGCAAAAATCCATCGCTTCCTCCTACAATAATAAAAGTTTTTTTGGCCGTATCAGCCTGAAGGGAAGACCTCTCTAAATTTATAAGGCAAAATAGACTCAGTCCTAAAAATCCCCAAAAGATAAGAAGCAAAATAAAGTTAGAAGAAAACACCACTCCTAAGGAGGCTAAAAAAGTTAGAGTAAACCAGAAATAATAATAGAATCTTCTCCTTTTTATAAAACCTAAAGAATAAATGAATATTAAGATAGTAAATAAAACTACAAATACGCCAATAAATTTAGAAAGCCCATCAAAGATAAATAAATCTTGCATAATTACTATCTACTCCTTAGTTTAGAAACTAAGAATTTAGCTCTTTTTCTATTTCTCTGGTCTTATCCTGAGAAAGCCTAATTAGCTCTTGAGGTCCAAAAACTTTTTCTTTATATTTATTATAAGCGACTGCTCTTTCAGTGCAGCAGTAACAAGGATCTACCGCAGCCAGAGTTATAGCTGCATCTGAAATGGAGTAGCCTTTAACTGAAAATTCATTAGAAGCTACATTCATATAAGAAGGTGCTCTTACTTTATGCCTCACTGGCTGATTTGTCCCATCACTTCTTACATAATGAAAAACCTCTCCCCTTGGAGCCTCAGCCCTTCCTATGCCTTCTCCAGGAGGAATCTCTCTTACCTCCTCCTCTATCGGGCCGGGCTTAAGTCTATCTATACACTGCTCAATAATTCGGCAAGACTCAACCATTTCTAAAACTCTTACCGCTATCTTATCATAGACATCACCGTTATTAGTAGTAATAACTTGCCAATCTATCTCATCGTAAAAAGCATAAGGTTCATCTCTTCTTACATCTATTTTCAAACCTGAAGCCCTGGCGGTAGGACCAACCACTCCATAAGAGACTGCTTCCTCTTTAGTTAATATACCTACTCCTTTGGTCCTCCTATGAATTACCGGGTCGTCTCTAACTGCTTTTTTGAATAAATCCAGCTGAGGGTAAAGCTCTCTAATAGTCTTTTTAATTACAGAATAGTCCTGCTCTCTTATATCTCTCCTTACTCCTCCAATTTTCATCATTGCGTAGTGATTTCTATTACCAGTAATAAGTTCAAATAAATCTAAAACCGGCTCTCGTGCCCGCCAGGCCCACATCCAAACAGTGTTATAACCAATAAAATGTCCGGCTAAGCCTAACCATAAAAGATGAGAATGAATTCTCTCTAACTCAGCTATAATCATCCTTATGAAGCTAGCCCGAGGAGGAGGACTAAGCCCTAATAAGTCTTCAACTGCTAAGACATAGGCTAAAGGATGGGAGGTTGAACATATCCCACATATTCTTTCAACCAAAAAAGTTACCTGATCCCAATGTTTACTTTCTGAAAGTTTCTCAATACCCCGATGATTGTAGCCAATCTCTATCTCTATGTCTATAACTTTTTCCCCCTCCACTATAAGCCTAAAAAATTCAGGTTCTTCCTGCAAAGGATGGTAAGGCCCAATAGGAATGATTTTTCTTTCTTTACTCATCTTGAGGATACCCCCTCTTTAAAAGATAATCCTTTCTTAAAGGACACTCTTCTTTAGGCCAATCCTTATCTAACAAAAGATGCTTAAGCTCAGGATGACCTAAAAAATCTATACCTAACATCTCATGAATTTCCCTCTCAATCCAAAGAGTAGACTTAAAGAGAAAGCTAAGGGAATCTATCTGGGGCCTAACTTTATCTTCAATAAAAACTCTCAGATTAAAAAGCTCACCGGTTGAATCTTTCCCAAAATGATAGATTAGCTCAAAACTCTTCTCATTATCAATTCCAGTGACTGTAGAGAGCCTCATCCCAAATTCCTTATACAGAATCTGAGCCACATCTTTTAAATTTTTCTTATCAATAGTAATATATACTCTTCGAGGGTTCTTCTCAAACCAATCTTTAAATTTGCCTTTCAGTTTATTCTTAACCTCTTCCCTAATCATCAGGTCAGCTTCTGAATTAACTTAACAATACCTGAAATTATTGCCTCAGGCTTAGGAGGACAACCCGGTATATACAAATCTACAGGGATAATCTCATCCAAAGGAGCTTGCATTGAATAACTGGGCTTAAACATTTGCTGAGAACAAGTACAACTCCCCACCGCCACCACAAAACAAGGCTTTGGCGCCTGAGTATAGAGTTTTTTGAGTCTCTTTAAAGACTTCTTATTCATTGCTCCAGTAATCAATAAGACGTCAGCGTGTCTTATACTTCCAATTAGTTGCATCCCGAATCTCTCTATATCGTAACGAGGAGTCAACAAATCCAAAATCTCAATATCACAGTTATTACAAGAACCTGCTGAAATATGAAAAACCCACAAAGACTTGGTAAGAACTTTTTCTTTTATACCCATCTTTAATAACCTAAAATTGCTAAGAATATCGCCAATAACCCTAAAGGAAAAAGAAAAAACCAGAAAAGTCTAACTATATCTTTGGGTCTCAGTCGAGGATTCGTATTCTTAATTACTGAAATTAAAAGAATAATTATAAGGTATTTATAGATTATATGCCAACCTAAATTATCTGCCCAGAAAAGTAAAATTAAAAACAAAGGTAAAACAAAATAAAGAAGAGCCCTACTCAATTTAAAAAAGCCTAATAAAGGTCCTCCGTATTCAATAAAGACTCCTGAGATTATCTCCTGTTCTGCCTCAGCAATATCAAAAGGAACTAAACCCATCTTTGCCTGGAGCCAAAATAGCCCCAAGATAAAAGCTATAAACCCCGAAGGGCTTCCTAAAAAAGAATGAGTCTGAATTTGTTTTTCAATTATTCCTTCTAAGTTTAAAACTCCCCCAGATTTAACCACCACCACCACTAAACTAGTAATGAAGACAAATTCATAAGAAAGCATTAGTTTAATCTCTCGAGTTGCTCCACACAAAGCCAAAGGATTAGAAGAAGAAAAACCCCCTAAGATGATAAATAAAGAAGGAAGAATTAGTAAATAAAAAGTTACTAACAAGTCCATCCCAAAGGAGTGATATCTTAGAAATAGGGCTTCTGTAATAATAAGACTCACTAACAAAACAGAAGAAAAAGCAACAATTGGCGCACTTACAAATAAAGGTTTATAAGATGAAGTGGGGATGACTTGTTCTTTAAAGAATAACTTTAGGATATCTATAAAATTTTGATACCAGGGAGGCCCTACTCTAAACTGGAACCGGGCAGAGAGCTTTCTTTCTATCCACCAACCTAAGCCTCCACAAAATAGAGAAAACAAAAATCCTGGAAAAATTAAGTAATTAAAAAGGAACTTCATTTTTTCTTATAAAGAACTGCGTCATTCTTAAACCACTTCTTAGAATGAATAGCCAACTTATCAGAAACAAAGAATATCCCT
>CAZSAI010000083.1:0-5237 GCA_964604895.1 uncultured Planctomycetia bacterium | reverse complement strand
CCTACTCCTTACAGTGGAGATTTTGAAAGGATTAAGAATTTGGAAATTTTGGATAAGTATACTGTGAAGATAATCTATAAAGAGCCTTTTGCTCCAGCTCTCAGTAGCTGGACTATGGGAATTATTCCCAAACATATCTTAGAGAAAGAGAAAAACCTTCTTACTTCCAGATTTTCCCGTAATCCTATAGGTACAGGTCCTTACAAATTTAAAAAATGGATTCCTCAGCAAAAGATTGAGTTAGTGGTTAATGAGAATTATTTTGAGAAGAGGCCTAATATTGATAGGGTAATTTTTAGAATTGTTCCTGATACTGCCACCCTATTTTTGGAGATTTTAGCTGAAGGAGTAGATAATGCTGGACTTAGCCCTCTTCAGTTTCTAAGGCATACAAATTCTCCTCAATTTAAGAAGAATTACATTAAATTTAGATACCCTTCAAACAGTTTTTTATATTTAGGGTATAATTTAACCCACCCTTTATTTAAAGACAAAAGAGTAAGAGAGGCCTTAAACTATGCAGTAAATAAAGAAGAGATAATTAAAGCTGTGCTTTTAGGCGAAGGAGAAGTCTCCAAGGGGCCTTTTACTCCTGAGAGTTGGGCTTATGATTCTGGATTTAAAGCTTGGGATTTTTCTCCTCAAAAAGCAAAGATGTTGCTTTCGGAAGTAGGCTTTGAAGATAAAGATGGAGATGGGATTCTGGAGAAAAGGGGGAAACCTTTTAAGTTTACCATAATTACCAACCAAGGGAATTTAGAAAGACAAAAGGTTGCCGAAATCATTCAAGCTCAGCTTAAAGATATAGGGGTAAAGGTAGAGATAAAGGTTGTAGAATGGTCAGTGTTTATTGATGAGGTTATAAGAAAAAGAAAGTTTGAGGCAGTCTTATTAGGTTGGAGTCTATCTCGTGATCCAGATATCTATGATATTTTTCACTCTTCTAAGACAGCTCCTTCAGAATTTAATTTTGTAGGATATAATAATAAGGAAGTAGATAGATTATTGGTTGAGGCCAGGAGGATATTTGATAGGGAGAGGCGCAAAAAACTTTACTATAAGATAAACAAGCTTATTTATGAGGACCAACCTTATATGTTTTTATATGTTCCTAATAGTCTATCTTGTCTTCATAAAAGATTTAGAGGGATAAAGCCAGCCAAGGCTGGCTACTGGTATAATTTTATTGACTGGTGGGTACCCTTAAAAGAACAGAGGTATAGAATAAAGCTTGAGGGTTAAAAATATAAAATTAGAGGTTTCGGGTTTTAAATTGTTTAATGTTTTTAATAGATTATTAAACTATGTTAAGGTATATAGTTAAGCGTCTTCTAAATATGATCCCTCTTTTGATAGGGATAAGTTTAATTTCTTTTGTGGTGATTCACCTTGCTCCCGGAAGTCCTACAAGTATTTCTTTATTTAATCCTAAGATAAGCTTAGAGGTAAAAGAAAAACTAGATAAGATTTATGGTTTAGATAAACCTCTCCATATTCAATATCTTAATTGGTTAAGAAATATCTTAAGATTTGATTTTGGTCGTTCTTTAGTTGATGGTAGAGAAGTCTCTTCCAAAATCTTAGAGAGGGCCCCTATAACTTTAACTATTAATCTTTTATCTATGCTCCTTATTATTTTTATAGCTCTTCCTTTAGGGCTTTATTCAGGCCTTAGGCGAGGTACTTTCTTTGATAGATTTACAACTTTGTTTGTTTTCATTGGTTTTGCTACCCCTTCTTTTTGGCTTGCGCTTCTTGCTATGCAGTTATTGGGAGTAAAACTAGGGTGGTTTCCTATATCAGGGATAACTTCTATAGATTTTGAATATTTGCCCTGGTATAAAAAGATATTAGACTTTCTCTGGCATATTAGTCTCCCAGTTTTAGTATCTTGCTTTGGTTCTTTAGCCGGTCTTTCTCGGTATTCCCGCGAGAAGCTATTAGATGTTTTAGATAAGGAGTATATTCGGACAGCTAAGGCAAAGGGCCTTTCTTCTTCGGTTATAATCTATAGGCATGCTCTAAAGCCTGTTTTTCTTCCGGTAATTACTATTTTAGGCTTATCTATCCCTGGGCTTTTAGGCGGAAGTGTTATTTTTGAGACAATTTTTTCTATCCCAGGTATGGGGAGGCTTTTTTATGAAGCAGTAATGATGCGGGATTATCCTTTGATTATGGGACTCTTAGTTATCGGGGCTTTCCTTACTCTTGTGGGAAATTTTTTAGCTGATTTAAGTTATGCTTGGGCTGATCCTAGAATTAGATATACAAAATCTGGTTAATTATGGTCAAAAGACTTCTAAGGAATAAGTGGGCTGTTTTGGGTCTGGGAATTATCCTCTTTATGTCTTTTTTAGCTTTATTTGCTCCTTATATTGCTAAGTATGAGCCGACTTCTATAAACATAGAAGAGGCTCTTCTTTCTCCTTCTCCCAAGCATCTTCTAGGGACTGATTCTTTAGGAAGAGACTTATTTTCTCGAATTGTTTATGGAGCAAGGATATCTCTATCAGTGGGATTCTTAGCAGTGGGGATAGCTGTAATTATTGGGCTGATCTTAGGTTCAATTGCTGGTTTTTTCGGAGGCTGGGTTGATGAGTTGATTATGAGGTTTGTAGATATTATGCTTTGTTTTCCTTCCTTCTTTTTGATTCTAAGTTTAGTAGCCATAGTTAGTAAGCCTTCAATATATCTTATTATGATAATAATTGGTTTAACTAGTTGGATGGGTCCAGCCCGACTTATAAGGGCAGAGATTCTTTCTTTGAAAGAAGAGAATTTTATTTTAGCTTTAAAGATACTAAGGATACCTACCATAAGAATTATCTGCAGACACTTAATACCTAATGCTATTTCACCAGTATTGGTTAATGCTACTTTGGGTGTAGCTGCAGCAATCTTGGTGGAGAGTTCGTTAAGTTTCTTAGGATTAGGGGTCCAACCACCCACTCCTTCTTGGGGTAATATCTTAATGGAGGCAAAGTCTACTTTAGGGGTGGCTTGGTGGATTACTCTTTTCCCTGGTCTTTGCATTCTTCTGACTGTTTTAGGTTTTAATCTTTTAGGAGAAGCTATAAGGGAGGAGCTTAAATAATTTAACACATTCCTAAAGATGGACAATATCATTTTAGAGGTAAAAGATTTAAGACTGGGATTTCCTAATAAGGAAGTTTTGGAGGGGGTAAGTTTTACTGTAAGAGAAGGAGAGGTTTTTTCTTTAGTAGGAGAGAGTGGAGAAGGAAAGACTCTGCTTTGTCTTTCTTTAACTCAACTCTTGCCTAAAGAAGCCTATGTTTGGGGAGAAGTTAATTTTTATGAAGAGGCTCAAAAGATAAATCTCCTTGCACTTAGAGAAGAAGAAATTAGACGATTCCGAGGCTCAAGAATATCTTATATATTCCAGGAGAGCTTAGCTTCCCTGAATCCTTTCTTAAGAGTAGGCTATCAGATAGAAGAAGTTCTACTTTTCCATAAAGGACTCAGCAAGAGAGAAGCTTACTTAAAGACATTGGAGTTGTTAGAAGGAGTGGGTTTTAGAGAGCCTCAGAGAGTTTATTTGAGTTTTCCTCACCAGATAAGCGGAGGAGAAGCCCAAAGAGTAATGATTGCTATGGCTTTGGCTTCTGAACCAAAGCTTCTTATTTGTGATGAACCAACTTCTAATTTAGACTTAACTGTCCAGATGCAGATACTTAAGCTTCTTAAGGATAAAAAACAAAAGCTAGGTTTCTCTATTCTTTTTATTACTCATGATTTAACTTTAGTGGAGAAGTTTTCTCAAAGAGTAGCAATTATTCATCAAGGAGAGATTATAGAGGAAGGTGAGACTAAAGAGATTTTTGATAATCCCCAAGCCCAATATACTCAGAGACTTTTAGCCTCTTCTTTTAGATTATGAATCCACAGATTCTTATAAAGATAGAGAATTTATCTAAGACTTTTAAGATAAGAAAAGGCATACGGACTTTCTTTACAAAGGCCTTAAGAGAAATAAGTTTTTCTTTAGAGAGAGATAAAATATTAGGTATTGCAGGAGAAAGTGGCTCAGGAAAGTCAACCTTAGCTAAAATATTAGCAGGTTTAATTCCGCCTTCTGAAGGAAGAGTGGTTTATCAAGAGAATTTGTTAGAGAAGGGGAAGATTCAGCTTATCTTTCAGAATCCCTATACTTCTTTAAATCCCCGGATGAGAGTAGGAGAGGCAATCAGGGAAGTTCTTTACTATCAGGGGGTATCTAATTTGGATTTAGAGACCCATAGGCTTTTTTCTTTGATGGAGCTTCCTTCTTATCTGAGAAAGAGATTCCCCTCTCAATTAAGTGGTGGTCAACGTCAAAGAGTAGCTATAGCCAGAGCTTTGGCTTCTTATCCTTCAGTTTTAATTTTAGACGAGCCTACTTCTAATCTAGATGTGATAGTCTCCAGAAAAATAGTAGATACTCTTATGAGGCTGAAGGAAAAATTTGAGATGGCTTATCTCTTTATCTCCCACGATTTAGGCCTCCTTTCTTATATAACTGAAGATTTATTGGTAATCTATAGAGGTAGGATAGTAGAGGAGGGCTCAACTCAAGAACTTTTAAGTTCCCCTTTACATCCTTATACTCAGCTCTTAATTAGCTCAGCTAAGAGAGATTTTTCTTCTATTCCTGAAAGAGAAGAGCCCTCCCAGAGAGGATGTATATTTAAGTCCAGATGTGTTTTTAAAAAAGATATTTGTAAAGAAGAGCCCCCTTTATTTTTGAAAGATAGAAGAAAGATAGCCTGCTGGCTTTATAAGAATTAAGATGCTTAGGAAGAAAGCAAAAGTTGTTGCTAAAGAAGCTGATAAATTGATTTTAGATTTTGAGAGGGAGACATCCTGTAAGGAATGCAAAAATATCTTTTGTGGAGCAAAGAGAGAAGGAAAGATTATTCTTAGGACTAAGGATGATTTTAAGATAGGAGAGGAAGTAGAGTTAGTGCTAAGAGGTAGTTCTCTAGTGTTACTAAGCGTTATTATTTTTTTAATCCCTACTTTACTTTTTATTGGAGTTATTATTCTTTTTAATAAAGAAGGAACTTTTTTAAGTTTTTCATTAGGTTTAGGTAGTCTGTTTTTTTATTTTCTTCTTCTGAAATTTATTCTGAGATCTAAATTAAAAGATAGATTTTCTTGTCAGCTAGTAAGAAAGGAGGCAGAATGAAGAATATGGCGGTTTTAGCTTCAGGAAGAGGGACTAATTTTGAGGCAATTGC
>CAZSAI010000082.1:0-5261 GCA_964604895.1 uncultured Planctomycetia bacterium | reverse complement strand
TCTTCTTACCCTTGACAAATCTCTTTTTTTGTGCCATACTTCCTTTTTTAGAAACCAAGAGAAGTAGTTTAATATGGATATAAATATAATTTTTGGAGGGAAGATTATATTTTTAGGGGTTTAATGTTTATAAATTAGAGAAGAAGGAGGCAAGAGATGATAAACATCTCCCAATACCTGAAAGAGGAAAGAATTATTTTAGATTTAAAAGCTGAAAGCAAAGAAGAAGCAATAAAAAATTTAGCTTCTGTTTTTAGGAACCAGCCTGAGATAAAAGATTTTGATAAGTTTTTAGCAGATGTATTTGAGAGAGAGGATTTAGGCACTACGGGAATAGGTCTAGAGTTAGCTTTACCCCATGCTCGGACTGACGCAGTGAGTTCTTTTATAATTGCCATAGGAAGGATAGATAAAGGGGTTGATTTCAATTCTTTAGATGGGGAGCCAGTAAAGTTAGTTTTTCTTATGGCTACCCCTAAAGAAGAAGTTCAGAACTATTTGAAGATATTAGCTCATCTTACCCGTCTTCTTAAGAAAGAGTCCTTGAGGAATTCTTTATTAGAAGCAAAGACACCTGGAGAAGTTATAGAAGCTTTTAAGAGGGAAGAAAAGGAATCAGGTTGAGGTTAACGGGTCTTATAGAAAAAATTAAAGAAGATATTCAGACTGCTTTTCGGGAGGATCCGGCTGCTCGGACTTGGGCTGAGGTTATATTATGTTATCCGGGCCTTCATGCTATCTGGGTTCATCGGATTTCCCACTGGTTCTGGAGAAGAGGTTTTAGAACCTTTGCTCGCCTGCTTTCTCATATTTCTCGGTTTTTAACTGGGGTAGAGATTCATCCTGGGGCTAAGATCGGAAGAAGGTTTTTTATTGACCATGGTTGTGGTGTAGTAATTGGCGAGACAACTGAAATCGGGGATGATGTATTGATTTACCAAGGAGTAGTCTTAGGTGGTACTTCTCAAGAAAAGACTAAGAGACACCCTACAATCGGCAACAGAGTAGTGATTGGTGCAGGAGCAATCTTACTTGGTCCAATAAAGGTGGGAGACGGAGCAAAAATTGGAGCAGGTTCAGTGGTAATAAAGGATGTTCCTGCAAATTCAACAGTGGTAGGGGTCCCGGGTAGAGCCGTTGTTTCTAAACAACCTAAGAAGGTAAGCGGTGTTGACTTAGACCATAACAAACTTCCTGATCCGGTTATTGAAGTGTTGCATAGATTAGAGAAGAGAATAGAGGAGTTAGAGAAAAAAATAAGATGAGAACTATTCTTGAGATTAATCAGAGGATTAAGGAAGGTAAAGCTCAAATCCTTACTAAGGATGAACTCCTCTCTTTAGTAGAAGATAAGGGTTATAGAAATGTCTTTAAAGAGGTAGATGTGGTTACTACTGCTACTTTTGGGCCAATGTGTTCCTCTGGAATTTATTTTAATATTGGACACACTAGCCCTAAAATAAAGTTAGGGGCAGGCAAGGTTACTTTAGAGGGAGTTCCTTGCTATCCGGGTTTTGCAGCAGTGGATTTATTTTTAGGGGCAGCTGCTTTAGCTGAAGATGAACCCCGGAATAAAGTCTACCCTGGAGCTTTTAGATTTGGTGGAGGATATGTAATTGAAAAGTTAGTAAGGGGAGAAGACCTTTTACTTACTGCTTATGCCTATGGGACTGACTGTTATCCTCGGAAAGAGCTTAAGACTCTTATAAATATAAGAGACTTAAATGAAGCAGTATTATTCAATATAAGAAATTGCTATCAGAATTACAATGTAGCTGTAAATATATCAGATAAGCCTATCTATACTTATATGGGTGTTCTTAAACCTAATTTGGGAAACGCTAATTTCTGTTCTGCTGGCTATTTAAGTCCTTTACTTTGCGACCCTAAATATAAAACTATTGGGATAGGGACAAAGATATTTTTGGGAGGAGGGGTAGGTTTTGTTGCTTTTTGGGGGACTCAACATAATCCTTGTGTAGAAAGAACCAAGAGGGGAGTTCCTAAAAGGCCCGCAGGAACTTTGGCTTTGATTGGAGACCTAAAAGGTATGTCTGCGGAGTATCTAAGGGGTACTTCTATGGTTGGGTATGGGGTAAGTCTTAGTGTAGGAGTAGGTGTTCCTATTCCTATATTAGATGAAGAGATATTTGAAAATGTGTGTGTAAAGGATGAAGAGATTTTTGCTCCGGTAGTAGATTATTCTTATGATTATCCTCAGGGCACAGGGAAGATTTTAGGAGAAGTAAGTTATAAAGAATTGCGCTCAGGTCTTATCGAGGTTAGAAATAAGAAAGTCCCTTGTGGTTGTCTTTCCAGTTTAAAAAAGGCAAAAGAGATAGCTAAGATATTAAAAACCTGGATTAGAGAAGGTAGATTTTTTCTGACTGAGAAAGTAGAGGCTCTACCTTCCTTAGATTCAGGATACAAATTTAAGCCTTTAAAGGAAAGGTTGGAATGAAAAAAAGAATAGTTTTGCATTTTCCTCCTCAGCTTGTAGATAAGCCTATCGTGTATAAATTAGTTAAGGATTTTAATTTAGAGTTTAATATTTTAAAAGCAGAAGTTAACCCAAAAGAAGAAGGAGTTTTAGTCTTAGAAATTGAGGGTAAAGACTCTGATTATAAAAAAGGATTGGATTATCTTTCTTCGGTAGGAGTAAAGATCCAATCTTTAAGTGAAGATGTTGTTATGGATAGAAGTAAGTGCGTAGATTGTGGTGTGTGTATTCCTTTGTGTCCTACCTCTGCTTTAGAAAGAGATGAAGTTAGCCAAGAGGTGCGATTCCTTCAAGATAAATGTATTGCCTGTGGGATATGTATTAAAGCTTGTCCTTATCAGGCAATGAGTATATCTTTGTAGTTAATTTTAGAGGTTTTTTCTTGACATCTTTTTTAAAATTGATATTATTATTTCCAATTTGAAGATATTTTCTTTTTTATTTTCTCTATTTTGTGAATTTTTTCACAATCTAAATATCCATGCAATTTATAAGTTATTATAATTTTAGGAGGCTCCTAGAAAGATTAAGTAAAGATTTCTTAGTCTATACCCCCCAATTCATTAATGAGAAAGACTATGACTATTCTTTATTTAAAGAGGAATTTACATTTAATCCCTACCGGATGATTAGTAGTCCCCGTCAATTTTTTACTGCCTCCTCTTCTCTGATCGTTGGCTATTTTGACTCTAAAATCTCCCGAAGAGAGATTAAGCCTTTTGCTATAGTAGGGCTTAAAAGCTGTGACCTTTATTCTTTAAAAATTCAGGACTATGTATTTTTGGAAGGTGATTTTATTGATGAGGAGTATAAGAAAAAGAGAGAAGCTAACTTAATAATTTCTTCGGACTGTACAAGTTTTAAAGAGGTGTGTTTCTGCCTAAATTTAGAGATAAAACCTTATCCTCAGGAAGGTTTTGATTTTAATCTTTCTGATGTAGACAGAGGTTTTCTGGTAGAGATAGGTTCAGAAAAAGCTAAGAAAATTTGGGAAGATAATAAGGATTTATTTGAGGAGAGAGAAGATTTATCTGAGAGAAGGCAGGCTAAGAGGAAAAAGATTATAAAAGAATTAGAGACTTTTCTTAAGTCTCAGGCTCTGGTGGAGAAAGAGAATTTATATGAACTTATAAAAAGAAGTCGAGAAAGTGAGTTGTGGAGAGAGGAAGCTTTAAAGTGTGTGGAGTGCGGTGCCTGTATTATGAATTGTCCGACTTGTCATTGTTTCTTACTTTCTGATGAGGAAAAAGAAGGCGAATATTTTCGGGGAAGGATTTGGGATGGTTGTCAATACAAAAATTTTGCTAAAGTTGCTGGAGGAGCTAATCCTTTAAAACTGCGAGCCCAGAGACTGCGTAATCGCTATATTAAAAAATTTGAGTTTTTTAAAGAAAGGATTGAGCTTTACGCTTGTACAGGCTGTGGAAGATGTATTGAGGCTTGTTTAGCTAAGATTGACATAAGGGAAATTTTTAAGAATTTATCTAAAAGTCTAAGGCTCTAAAACTCTATTTTTAAACTATGAATCAGCAATCAATTTATGCTCCCCAAAAAGTAACTGTTACTAAGATAATTGAGGAGACCCCTACTATTAAAACTTTAGTGCTGAGGCCTCAAGCTGATTTTTCTTTTTCTACAGGTCAATTTGTTGAGCTTACTTATCCAGGGAAGGGAGAGGCTCCTTTTACTCCTTCTTCTGATCCTGCTAAAAAAGGGGAGTTTGAGATAACTGTGATGAAGGTGGGTCGGATTACCGCTCTTTTTCACCAGGCAAAAGTCGGAGATACCTTAGGTTTAAGAGGTCCCTTAGGGAGGGGTTATCCTGTAAAAGATTTTGTAGGAAGACAGATTCTAATTGTAGGGGGAGGAGTAGGGCTTGCACCTCTTCGTTCTCTAATTTATACTTTATTTTCAAGAATTAATGATTTTAAGAAAATAGTTATCTGTTATGGTGCAAGAACTCCTCAAGATATTGTTTATAAGTACCAGATACAAGAATTTAAAAAACCTACGAAGGTAGAACTGAGGCTTACTGTGGATAGCCCTGATAAGTCTTGGAAAGGTAATGTGGGGGTGGTAACTACTCTCTTAGAGAAACTTCCCCTTAATTCTCAAGAGGCAATCGGTATAGTTTGTGGTCCCCCTATAATGATGAAGTTTACTACCTTAAAACTTAAGGAGTTGGGTTTTGGGGATGAAAATATATATCTATCTATGGAGAAAAATATGAGTTGTGGCTTAGGTAAATGTGGACACTGCAGGTTAGGTAAGTTTTATGTCTGTAAAGATGGCCCCGTATTTAAGTATTCCCAGATAAAAGATATTGAGGATATATGGGACTGATTAAAGATTTAAAATATAAATTTCAAAATTCAAAATTTATTTTTCTTTCTTTTAGATCTTTAAATGTTATCTTAAGATTTAATTTTTGAATTTCTGATGAGGTTATTTATTGATTTAGAAAAATGTAGCAAGTGTTCAGAGTGCGTGGTCAAATGCAGTTATTTCTATCATCCCAGTAACAATGGGATAACTTCCCTGAGAGAGCTTGCTACCTTCTCTTTAATCTGTCGACAGTGTGAAGAAGCTCCTTGTATAAAATCTTGTTATCATCAGGCTTTGGCTAAAGATGAGGAGGGTATTCTTAGAAGGTCAAACTTTCTCTGCACTTCTTGTAAGAGTTGTTCAATAGCTTGCCCTTTTGGAACTATTTTGGTAGATTTTTTAAGTTTCTTAGATTCTAAGTGTGATTTCTGTATAG
>CAZSAI010000081.1:0-5363 GCA_964604895.1 uncultured Planctomycetia bacterium | reverse complement strand
AAGATGAGGGTTGGTTTAGGCTTTGATGTTCATAAGTTAGTTAAAGGACGAAAGCTTATTTTAGCAGGGATAGAGATTCCTTTTGAGAAAGGGCTTTTGGGAGTTTCTGATGCTGATGTGGTAATTCATTCGGTCTGCGATGCTATTTTAGGGGCTTTGAGTTTAGGAGATATTGGAGATTATTTTCCTCCTGAGGATAAGAAAAATAGAGGTATAAACAGCAAGATTATTTTAAAAAAGGTTCTCTCTTTTCTTAAGAATAGAAAAATTAATAACTTAGATATTACTTTAATTCTGGATAAACCCAAACTTAAACCTTATAAAGAAAAGATGATAAATTCCCTTAAAGCCCTTCTTAAAATTCCGCAGAATAAGATAAATCTAAAGATAAAATCTCAAGAGGGCCTACTTCCTTCTGGAGAGGCTATATTTTGTATAAGCATAGTAACTCTCCAGTAATTTTTTCAGAAGTCCATCTCCTGCAATTTCTTAGTAAATTAAAGCCTCTAAGTTGGGAGGACAAGGCTTACTCCTGGAAAAAATAATGTTTTTAAGAGCTTTTTGGAAGATAAGTATGAGGGAGGTTCAGAGAAAACCTTTTTATTTGACAAGAATAAGCTTATTTGTTATCATTTTATAAATCCTCATGAAGACCTTGAAGAACTTAAGAAGTCATCTCTTTGGATTCCTCAATTTTTTCTCCAATGATATTGGTATAGATTTGGGTACAGCTACTACGTTAGTCTATGCCCGGGGAGAAGGAATTGTCCTATGTGAGCCTTCGGTGGTGGCAATTCAAAAAGGGACTAATAATGTGTTGGCTGTAGGAGAAGAAGCAAAGAGGATGTTAGGAAAG
Organism: uncultured Planctomycetia bacterium; assembly: GCA_964604895.1. Classification (GTDB taxonomy): domain Bacteria; phylum Omnitrophota; class Gorgyraeia; order Duberdicusellales; family Duberdicusellaceae; genus Duberdicusella. Next base: position 4,507 of record CAZSAI010000081.1, on the reverse strand, counting down.
ACTCCCGGGAGTATAATTGCAATGAGGCCTTTAAAGGATGGGGTAATAGCCGATTTTGAAGTTACTGAAAAGATGCTTAGGTATTTTATAAAAAAGGTTCAGCCTAAGAGACTTCTTGGGAAGTTGAGCCCTCGAATGGTGATTTCGGTTCCTTCAGGTATTACCGAAGTAGAAAGAAGAGCTGTGAAGGATTCAGCCTATAGAGCGGGAGCAAGAGAAGTGTTTCTTATAGAAGAACCAATTGCTGCAGCAATTGGTGTGGGTCTTCCTATTGAGGAGCCTCAGGGAAATATGGTTATTGATGTAGGAGGAGGGACTACTGAGATAGCGGTTATCTCTCTGGCTGGAATAGTCTTTGCTCGCTGTATACGCATAGGTGGAGATGAGATGGATGAGTCCATTATTGAGTATATGAAGAAGAGCTATAATTTGATGATAGGCGAAAGAACTGCTGAAGAAATAAAGATTAAGATAGGTTCAGCTTACCCCCTAGAAGAAGAACTTACAATGGAGGTAAGGGGAAGAGATTTAATTACCGGCCTTCCTAAGTTAGTTGAGGTAAATTCTGAGGAAGTAAGACAGGCTTTAGATGTTCCAATAAGAGAAATAGTGGAAGCTACTAAGTTGACTTTAGAAAGAACTCCTCCTGAGCTTTCTGCAGATTTAATTGAGAGAGGTATAGTGATGTGCGGAGGCGGTTCTCTTTTAAAAGGCTTAGATAAACTTATTGCTGAGGAGACAGGACTTCCTGTATTAGTAGCTGATGACCCTTTAACCGCGGTAGCTTTGGGCGCAGGGAAAGTCTTAGAAGAGATAAAATATATAAAGAAGATCTCCCTTGCTTCATCTTCCTAAGTCCCCAAAATATGCCTTAGGGATTTCCTTAACCTTAATAGTTATCTTTCTTTTAGCCTTGCCTCTTACTTTTATTCTTAAAAATATAGTTAAAGATCTGGCTTATTTTAGAAATATGAGGAGGAAAGAAGAGTTGTTTAAGGAGAATTTGAAACTGAAAGAGGAAATTTTTAGATTAAGAAAGGTTCTTTCTTCTCAGAAGGATTTAATTGAGGAGAATAAAAGATTAAGAGAGATGTTGAGGTTGAAGGAAAAGCATAGAGATATACTTCTTCCTGCTTTAGTAGTTGCCCGAAGTCCTTTTGCTTGGCAGAGGGTTTTTTCTTTGGATAAAGGCAGAAACTCTGGTGTAGAAGAGAAAGATTTAGTTATAGATTTTGAGGCTAATCTTATAGGTAGAATAGAGAAGGTAGAAGAGGATATTTCCTGGATGAGAGCCTTGAGCGACCCTAATTTTAAGATTGTAGTAAACTGTAAGGGTCTAAATGCTTTATTAAGAGGTTCTCTTTATGAGGGAGCAAGGCTTCAATATATTCCTTATGATTTTGATATAAAAGTCGGAGATATTATTACAATCCCTAAATCTTTTGGGGTGAATTTAACAATTAAGGTAGGAAAAGTATCGTTAGTGAAGAAAGACCCTTCTTCTCTTACCCAAGATGTCTTTGTAAGACCTTACTCAGATCTTACTACCCTAAGGGAAGTATTTATCTTGAAGCAAAAATAATTATAATTATGGTTATCCAGAAAAGACTCAGGGTTTTATTGATTCTTTTCCTTCTTTATCTTCTCCATTATTTAAGGCTCTCTTTTTTTTTAGAGATTGATTTTTCCTTAATAGGGCTCATTTTCTCTGCTTATTTCTTAGATTATTATTCTCTCTTTTCTATTTCTTGGCTAATTTTATTGTTGAATTACTTCTTTACCAAGAATTTTCTATTTTTTACAGGAGGAATGTATCTAGCTCTCCCTTTATTGGCTAAGAAGATATCTTCTATATTTAATTTGAGTTTTTTTAGATTTGTACTTCTAGCTTGCCTCTTTCTAGTTATTTACATAGGACTCAGACTCCTTCTTCTTAATATATTTGGGTTTAAAAATTTCATTTATATTTTATTTAAAAATTTAGGAACCTTGATTTTAATAGGACTTATTTTTGGATATGCTCTTATTTTTGAAAAGAATTAAGATAACTGGTTTTATTATAATAATAAGTGGACTTATTTATTATCAACTCATAAAAGGAGAATATTTTTTTAATAGGTCTATTTCTAATTATATAAGACTTATTCCTCAACCAGCTCCCCGAGGGCTAATTTTGGATAGAAAAGGAAGGGTTTTAGTTAAAAATGCTCTAAAGTTTGAGATTTGTGTATTTTTAAAAGAGGTTAATAATGAGCTTTTCCAAAAAATAGGAGATTTATTAGAATTAGAGCCCCAAATTCTTAAGAGAAACTTCAAGAGTAATTTCATAGCACCCTTTATCCCCACTGTGATATTTGCCACTACTGATAGGGATAAGATATTAAAAATAGAAGAAGAAAATTTTTCAGAAATCTTAATAAGAACAAGGCCAGAGCGTTATGTAAATTTTCCTTACAGCCTTTCTCATATAGTTGGGTTTGTTAGGAAAATCTCAAAAGGAGAGCTTTTTCTTAGAAAATATGGCTATGACCTTCAGGAGGAGATAGGCTATGCTGGTTTGGAGTTATTCTATGAAAATTATTTAAGAGGAAAACCTGGGGGGGTCCAAGTAGAAATAGATGCAGAAGGAAGGGTCAACCGAATTTTAGGTGAGCGAAAGCCTCTTCCAGGCAAAAATATCTCTCTAAGTCTTGATATGGAGATGCAAGAGATAGCTTATAAGTCTTTAAAGGGTTACAGAGGTTCTCTAATTTTGATGGATTCCTCTTCTGGCAAGATTTTGGCTATGGCAAGCAGGCCTTCTTTTAATGTGAATCTTTTTACTGGAGATAAAAATTATTTTAAAAAGATAACTAAAAATAGTCTAAGACCTTTAGTTAATAGAGTAATTCAGGGAGAGTATCCTTTAGGTTCTGTTTTTAAGACGGTGGTGGGGCTGGCTGGATTGGAGGAGAGAAAGCTTTTTAAAAATACCAAATTTTTATGTCAAGGAGTTTTTAAATTGAAAGATGTTGAATTTAGGTGCTGGTCCTCTCATGGCTGGCAGGATTTAGTAGGGGGGCTACTTCATTCTTGTAATATATTCTTTTACAATGTAGGGCTAAAAATAGGAGCAAAAGCTATAGAGAAGTATGCTCGTCTTTTAGGTTTAGGAAGGCTTACCGGGATAGACCTTCCGTTTGAGAAGAAAGGGCTTGTTCCTTCAGTTTCTTGGAAAGAGAGGCATTTAGGTAAGAGTTGGTATCCTGGAGATACGCTTAATTTTTCTATTGGTCAAGGCTACCTCCTAGCCACACCTCTTCAGACCGCTGTGCTTTTGAACTTCTTTGCTACTCGAGGCTGGTTGATTCAGCCCTATTTAGTAGAAAAAATTGGAGATTTGAAAATTTCTTTGAGGAGGAAGGAGGCTATTGGGGTTAATTTAAAGAATATCCAACTTATTAATAAAGGTTTAAGAGAAGCTGTTAGAAATAGAGAAGGCACAGCTCATATTTTAGAGAGTTTGAATCTAAAGATTGCGGGTAAGACTGGAACTGCTCAGGTAAGAGGTAAACACCCCCATGCCTGGTTTGCAGGATTTTTCCCTTATAAAAAGCCTAAATATGTTTTGGTGGTAATGTTAGAGAACGGGGGTAGTAGTTTGAATGCTTGTAAGGTAGCTTATAATTTTCTTTCTCAACTTAAGGAGAAAAATCTTTTATGAGTGTTTCTCAAAAAAAGTGGTTACTAATATTAATAATTTTGGCTCTTAATTTTATCAGCTTAGTTTCTTTATATAGCAGTCTTCATCGTTCAGGAGAATTTGTAGGGAAATTTATTTTTCTAAAACAAGTTATTTGGATAATTTTAGGTTGGAGTATAGCAATTATTTTTTCTTTTATAAATTATCGGCTATTTTATGATTTATCGGTATGGGTGTATTTTATCTCTTTGGCTTTCTTGTTGATAGTGGCGAGTTTAGGTAAGGTTCAAATGGGTGCTCAAAGATGGCTAGAATTTTTAGGGATAACTTTTCAACCTTCAGAGATAGCTAAACTTTCAGCCCTCCTTATTATTTGTCGATTTTTCAGTGGAGAGAAAAAAGTATCTTTTTCTTTTTGGGGAAGTTTTTTTAGAGAGGTGATTAAACCCTTTATTCCTATAATGATTTTGTTCTTGGCTATATTCATTCAACCTGATTTAGGGACTTCCCTTATTCTTATATTTTTGTTTTTACTTATGCTTATAGGTGCAGGGCTAAGGAGGAGGAACTTAATTCTATTTATGTTGATACTGCTTCTTTCTCTTCCTTTAGGATGGGGCCTTCTTAAGGATTATCAGAGAGCAAGGCTTTTAGTCTTTGTAAATCCTAATTCTGACCCTTTAGGGGCAGGTTACACTATCATTCAGTCTAAAATAGCAGTAGGTTCAGGAAGGCTGCTAGGTAAGGGTTTTCTCTCAGGGACTCAGAATCAGTTAAATTTTATCCCTGCTCGCCATACTGATTTTATATTTACAGTTTTTGCTG
>CAZSAI010000080.1:0-5379 GCA_964604895.1 uncultured Planctomycetia bacterium | reverse complement strand
AAAACCTTGCTTTCTGTATTATGAGGTGTAGGGTCTTTATAGGATGTTAAGTTAACAGAAACTAATAACTTAGGAGGGAAGAAATGAAGAAAAATATTATCTTAGGAGTAACTGCAGGGGTAGCTATCTATAAGAGTTGTTCTTTACTAAGAGTTTTGAGAAGGAAAGGATGCTCTGTTAAAGTAGTAATGACTCCTAATTCTACTAAGCTGATTTCAGCTCAGCTTTTTGAGAGTTTGAGTGGAGAGAAGGTCTATGTAGAAATGTTTGAGGAGGCCAAAGACTATTCTATAACTCATATCTCTTTAGCCAAATGGGCTCAGCTTTCTTTAATAGTCCCTGCCTCAGCTAATACCTTGGCTAAGTTAGCTATAGGTTTAGCCGATAATCTTTTAACTACTCTATTTTTGGCTTTACCTTCCTCTACGCCTAAGATTGTAGCTCCGGCTATGAATACTAATATGTGGAGGAATCCTTTAACCCAGAGGAATATTAAAATACTTAAAGAACAAGGATATAAAATAATCTCTCCTAAAAGAGGAGTTTTAGCTTCCCAAGATATAGGAGAAGGGGTTCTTGCTGATTTGGAGGCTATTCTGAAGGAGCTTGAGGCTTATCTTTAAAACTTAAATTGCTTGAGAAAATCCAAACTTTAAATTCAAATCTTAAAATGAGAATTTAGAATCTTGAAAAAAGGAGAAATTATCTGGGGTTTTTGGATTCTCTTTTTGAATTTTAAAGGTTTCTTTTAAGTTTTATATGAAGGATTTGATTGTTCTCTTGCTAACATTAGGAGGTTTTTTTCTTTTCTTTTTATTTTTCTTTAAGTATCTTATTTCTAAAGAATTGACATCTTTAAAAGATAAGATTGTAGAGACCCTTTCTTCTTCTCAGAGCAGTTTTTTTGCCCTCCAAGAAAGTATTAATAAGAGTTTAGGAGAGCTTCATAAAGATTTAGGGAGCATATATGAAAGTAGTAGGTCTGTTTTAGAGATAAGCAGGTCTTTTGAGAGAGTCTTTAGAAGTCCTTCCCCTCGAGGTGGGATAGGAGAGACTCTTCTTGAGAATATAATAAGAGATTTAATGCCACCTTCCAGTTTCAGATTTCAATATTCGTTTAGAGGAGGTAGAATTGCTGATGCTGTCTTATTTTTTCCGCAGGGTTTACTAGCTATTGATTCTAAGTTTCCCCTAGAGTCATTTGAGAATTATACTTCCTGTAGTGATGAGAAGGAGAAAGAAAAACTTAAAAAAAGATTTTTTTCAGCCACTCAAGAGAGAATAAACGAAGCTTCTAAGTATATATTGCCTCAGGAAGGTACTTTTGATTTTTCTTTTATGTATGTTCCATCGGAAAGTATCTATTATGAAATTATAACTAATCCTCAACTCCTTGAATATGCTCATTCTAAGAGAGTATTTGTGGTAAGTCCTTCTACGCTTTATGCTTACTTAACCACAGCTATTTTGGGTTTTAAGGGCTTAAAAATTGAGAAAGAAGCAAAGAAAATCTTAGAGCATATAAAAGGTTTAGAAGTAGAGATTACGGATTTAAGAAAAACCTTTTCTGTGCTCGGTTCGCATCTTCAGAATGCTTTGACTAAATATAATGAACTTCTCCACAAACTCCAGAATATTTCTTCTAAAATAACTTACCAAGGTCAGTGAGAAGACTAAGAATAATAAAAGTAAGAGTTATTCCTTCAGCTTCTAAAGAGAAAATAGTAGAAGAAGAAGATTCATTGAAAGTATATTTAACCTCACCTCCCCAGAAGGGAAAAGCTAATAAAAGGCTCTTAGAAATCATCTCCAAATATTTTCATCTTAAAAAGTCTTCTTTGAAAATAGTTAAGGGCACAACTTCTTCGAATAAGCTTATTCAGATTATTGATGAGGATTAGTTATAAAAAAGGCATATATTTTTTTGAAGATAGAAATCTCCTTTTAGGTTTTACTGATAGGAGCTTCCAAGGTTTAGATGTAGAAGAAGATATAAAAAAAATAGCCTCTCTTCTAAAGATAGAGTTTAAAAAAATAACTTTTCTTCATCAACTTCATAGTCCCAAAGTAGTCTTAGCTACGAAGAGAGGAAGAGTTTATCAGGGGGATAGCTTATTGACGAAGGAAAGATTGAGATTTCTTGTGATAAGGACAGCAGATTGTATCCCTTTATTTTTTTACGATTATAAAAGTAGAGTTATTGGTTTAATCCATCTAGGCTGGAGACCTGCTTATAAGAGGATTATTGATAATTTTCTTAGAGTAGTAGGAAGTTTTAATTTAGATTATGCTAACTCTTATCTTTTGGTAGGCCCAGGTTTAAGGAGGTGCTGTTTTGAGGTTAAGAAAGATTTTGCTGGTTTTGAGTTTTTCAAAAGATTTATCTATAAGAGAAAAGAAAAATTCTTTTTAGACCTTGTGGGTTTTGCAAAGGAGAGTTTTTTAAGAGAAGGTTTTAAGAAAGTTAACATCTTAGATACCCAACTCTGCAGTAGGTGTTTTCTCTCCTTTTTTTCTTTTCGCAGGGAAAATACAGAGAAAAGGACACTCTCTTTTATTATTCAAAGATAGGAGTTATTTAAAATGAATAAAGTAGAAGAGGTAATTGTTCTTATAAAGAGTAAGAAAGTGGTCGCTTTTACTGGAGCGGGAGCTTCCTTAGAGAGTGGAATACCTACTTTCAGAGGAAGGGGAGGATTGTGGGAAAAATATGATCCAAGAGTCTATGCCACTTTGCCTTTTGTATTTTTTACTTTCTTAAAGAATCCGGATAAGATTTCTGAATTTCTTATAGAGTTTTATGAAGTTTTATTAAGAGCAGAACCTAATTCTACTCATTATGCTTTAGCCGAATTTGAGAAGAAGGGCCTGCTTTTAGGGGTAATTACTCAGAATATTGATAATCTTCATCAGTTAGCGGGGACAAAGAATATTTCTGAGCTTCATGGGAATGCTTATAAATTTAGGTGTAGGCTCTGTAATAGGAAAAAGATAAAAACTAAAGAGGAGATAAGAAGATTTATAGATAGGCTTAAAAGAGTTAAGTTTAGAAGGAGAGAGCTTATAAGAGAAATTTTATTCTTTATGGGAAGATGTCCTTGTGGAGCAAGATTTATACCCTCAGTAGTATTTTTTGGCCAAGCTTTACCTGAAGAAGAGTTAGTCAAGGCTTATGATTTAATTGACAAAGCAGAGGTTTTTTTGAGTATAGGAACTAGTGGAGTGGTTTATCCAGCAGCAGGCTTTCCTTTTTATGCCAAGAGTAGAGGTTGTTTCCTTATAGAGGTGAATCCTGAGAACTCTGAGATATCTGGTTTGGCTGATATAAAAATTTCTGATTCTGCTAATAATTTTTTCTCTAAAATTTTAGAGATTTTTGATAACTTTTGAGGCAAATACTAAAAATCCGGTGTGGGAAGGGATTTTTTGTTCAGGTCGGGTTTTTCCTCTTCTTACCAGTATCTTTCTTGTTAAGACTTCCAAGCTTTCTATATGGGTGAATCCCCCTTCTTCTAAAGAAAATACTGTTTTGGTAAGTTGTTCAAAGCTAGGACAAATAGTAGCAAACCTTCCTCCTGGTTTTAAAGCCTTATAAGAAGCAGGAATTAACTCCCAGGGGCTTCCAATATCTACCATTACAAAGTCTATATTGTCTTCTTCAAATTTTTCTTTTACTTCTTTAAGTTTAAACTCCACATACTGGTTTAGACCAGTTTTTTTTACATTCTTCTTAGCGTTCTCTAAGAATTCTTTATTCCTTTCATAACTAAATACCTTTCCATAGGGTCTTACAAAGTTTGCTAAGGCTAAAGTTAATCCTCCACTGCCGGTTCCACATTCAATTACTCTTGCTCCCGGAAATATTCCAGATTTAAGGAGAATTACCCCTGTGTCTTTAGGATAGATTATTTGAGTTTTTCTGTCTATCTTCATAATCTTCTCCCAAAGAGAAGGTTTTAAAATGTAGAATTTTTCTCCTAAGTTTGTTTCTATACTTTGGCCTATCTCTTTTTCTTTCACTTTAGATAAATCAATAACCCCTTTATCCGTATGGAATTCTTTGTTATCTACCTTAATAAGGTAATTTCTTTGTTTATCTTTGTAGAGAAGGATAGTTTCTCCTTCCTTAATCATAAAAAAAATATAGCATCTTTGAGTAATTAAGACAAGAATTATCTATATTTTAGTATAAGAAGTCAATATTCTTGATGTTTTTCTTAAGGCTATTGTGGTATAATAATTCTAAAATGGTAAGAAAGACTATAGATTTACCTTTACATGGAGGTAGGTGTCCAGCCTGGCTTTTTGGGAAGATGAAGACTTTAGCCGGGCTTATTTCTCAGGTGATAATAGAGGATAGAGGGGTTAACTTTTTCTTAGAAAGAATCTCAGATCCCTTCTGGTTTCAAGCTTTTGGGTGTGTTTTAGGTTTTGATTGGCATTCATCAGGCCTAACTACCACTGTTTGTGGGGCCTTAAAGGAGGCTTTTAGAGAATTGGACGATTTAGGAATTTATGTCTGCGGAGGAAAAGGGATAACTTCTCGTAAGACTCCCCAAGAGATTGAGACTATAGGAGAAAGGAAAGGGTTTAATCCTCAAGGGTTGATTTCTGTCTCTAAGCTTACTGCTAAGGTAGACAACTCTTGCCTTCAAGATGGCTATCAGCTTTATCATCATAGCTTTATTTTTACTGAGAAAGGTGATTGGGTAGTTATTCAGCAAGGAATGAACAATAGATGGGCAAGAAGATATCACTGGTGTTGGAAAGATTTATCTTCTTTTATAAAAGAACCTCATAAAGGAATTGTGAGCGATAAGTCTTTTTTGACTTTAAACTTGGTAGATAAAGACAGAGATACCTTAAGAGATTTTATAAAAGAACTTTCTCAGAGACCACCTAAGAAGAATTTAGAAGAGATAGAAAATCTTAAGAATGCTAAATACAAACTTCCCCTAAGACATAGAGTTTTAATTCAAGATATAGACCCTAAAAATTTAGAGAAGGCTTTCTTAATAACCTATCAAAGGAAGCCTCAAGATTTTGAATCTCTCCTGAAGATAGAAGGAGTAGGTCCAAAAACTCTAAGAGCCTTAGCTTTAATAAGTGATTTGATTTATTCTGAGCCAGTAAGTTTTAAGGATCCAGCACGTTTCTCCTTTGCTCACGGAGGAAAAGATGGACATCCTTACCGAATAAGTCTTTCTCACTATCAAAATACGATAGATATCCTAGAGAAAGTGGTGAAAAAATCTAAAATAGAGAAAACAGAAAAATTTAAGTCCTTAAAAAGACTTCATTCTTTTTATAAATTTACCTAACTTGCTTAAGTTTTTATATTTGAAAAGGTATCATTTTGGTAGTAAAATTAATAAATTT
>CAZSAI010000079.1:4414-5527 GCA_964604895.1 uncultured Planctomycetia bacterium | reverse complement strand
TTTTAGATAGAAACTCAGCTTGGTTTAGGTTTGTTTACGATTGGGCAAATTTATTTAAGGAAGAATCTCCTAACTTTTCTTTTGGAGAGGGAGTATTAAGACGTCACCATCAGGTAGATTTAATTATTGAGGTTTTTCCTAAGAAAATAATCAAGAAAGGAAATTATGATAGAAAGAAGCCTTGGGAGGAAGAGTTGGGGGAGGATTTAAGCTCTAAAAATGCCAGAAAAATCCAGGAAGCAATAAAGCTCCTAGAGAAGGTTTATCCTCAGCGAGCAAAAAGGTTTGAGGAAGAGACTACCGTAATAGAAGTAGATATGCCTGCTCATTTTCTTATTTATGGTAGAGATATAAAGGGTAGAGTTTATTATCAGATAACTCATATTGGAAGGGAAAGGAGAAGGATATACATCTCCAAGAGATTTTTAGAGGATGTGGCTGACTTAAGAATTTTGGCTAAAATTTTAAATCACGACCAGCAAGAGATAGAGGCTTATTCCAAAATCTTGGAAAAAGGTGGGGTAGTTAGCTTAGAGTTAGAAGAAGACATTCATAATAGGGCTTTAGAAGATGACCCCTTCAATTTCTATAGAGAGGTTAAGTGTTTTATTAGAAAACTTATGAACTATAGTGATTCATTTACTGCTTCTCTTGTAAACACTCAGAGAGAAAACTTAGAGGAGGAGATAAAGAGGGTAGAGAAAGAGTTAAGAGTCTCTGAGGATCTGGTTAGGCTTAGAGATCTTCTTTATAATTTAGCTAAATTATATACTAAGTTAGGCTGTTTCTATGATATCCAGGGAAAAATACGAGAGGCCGTTCAGTTTTACAGAAGGGGGATAAAGACTTTAGCCCAGATAGAGGTGGTAGATAGAGGTTTACTCCCCATTCAGATACAGACAAGGATGCTATTTCTCTTAGCCAAGGAGGGGCTACTTGAAGATTTAGTAAGAGAGTTTAGGAATTTAGTAAGATATAGATTTGGACGAAGGGTGTTAGATAAAGAAGTCGAAGTGTTTGACTGGTATATGAGGCAAAACTTTAGGAAGATAACAAAAGCTGTGATAGAAATCCTCAACCACCATCTTGGAGAGGAAGAGGATAGAGAGAAGA
>CAZSAI010000079.1:0-4314 GCA_964604895.1 uncultured Planctomycetia bacterium | reverse complement strand
TATAAAGATGAGCCAGTAGCTCTATATTGGATATTAGAATTAATCAAGATTAACTTAAGATTGATAGAGTTGACCGACCGTCGGAAGAGAGCTTCCACTGTTGAAGAGAGAATTTCAGCTGAGGAGGAATTAAAGCATATAGAGAAGAGTTTAAGCAATATAGTTAAAGAAATCCCCCAGGCTCGATATCCTAAGTCAGTTAGTGGGGAAAGAGATTTTCGTCAAGAGGCAAAAGAATTTATTCAAAAAGCAGTCCAACAGATTGGAAGGAAGAATGAGCCAGCAGCAAATATGGCTTTATGTGCAGGGATAACAAGATTTATGAGAGAGCTTTCTTTGCTTATCCGATATAGATTAAGACATAGGCCTCGGAGAAGAAGAAGAATAATATTTAATGAAAAGACTGGAAGGTATCAACTTTTAAGAAGGCATCAAATTCGTTACCCAGTTTCTCCAGAAAGAGAGGTAATTTTTCCTCTACCTCGCTATGATGAATTTGAGCTTTTTTGGGATGTTTTTTCTTCAATCGATGAACAGTTTAAGGCCCAAATAGAAGAGATAGCTTGGCTTAAGGAGTCTATAAAGGCAATAGAAAAGGTGCTTAAAGGATTAAGAGAAAGCAACTTTCTTCCTTCTGTGCAGGAGTTGAGGGAGTTTAGAAGAACTACAGGTTCGATAGTAAAGAGTCTGGAGAGAGCTTTAGTTCTTGAGAAGGATATTATTCGGTATAGTTTAGAATTATTTTTGGCTGAGCTCAAATTTAGTAGAGGAGTTAAATCTTCAGAGAGAAAGCAGGTTTTTCGGAATGCCTACGATATTCTGGTGGTAGCTCAAGGCTACTTTAAGATTCGCTTGGAAAATATCAAAGATATGCTTAGAGCTACAGAGACGAGCATATTAAAGGAGATAAGAGGGGAAGCCAAGAGGAGGAATCAAGAGATAATAAGAAGAGCTCAGAATATTATTAAGGCTTTTAGAGGAGGAAGAGGAGAAGAGGCTTGGAGGAAAATCAACGGATTTATAAGAAGTAGAAGAGTAAAAAGATACTTGAGGGAGCCTGAATTTATAGGGGTAGAGGAGTTATTAAAAGAGGCTTACGGAGTTCTTAGAGGAAGAGATAAGAGTCAGATTAGAGTAGAAAATTTAAGCTGGGCAGAGGCTCTTATAGAGATAGTTAAGAAGAGAGCAGAGGAGGCTAACAGGTTGGGTGAGTATGTAGCCAGATGTATTGATATTTATGTAACTACCCATTTAGAAGAAGCCCAAGGTCTAAGTTTAGAGGAAGCTTTTAGAAGGATGTATGAGGAATTTTTAAGAAAGGCGAATCTATTAAGAGGACCTCCTTATAGAGGAGAGGAGGTTCTTCAAGCTCAATTATGGTTTACTAAGTTTTATCAAGCATTATTTGTGCCTAGGCGGATAAAGAATCCTACTAAGCCTTCTGAGAGAATCCTTAATCCTACTTTTTATGCAATAAGTGAATTCATTCTTATCCAAGAAAAAGATAGACTCAAATATTCTTTAAGAAGAACTAAGAAATTCTCTCCTAATGTGTATGGTTTTCTTATAAATTGCATAAATCAAGGAAAGGTTTGTTTTTCTTCTCTTACTGCTAAGGAGAAGCGTTTATTAGTTAGAGCTTTATTTACCGATTTTAATAAACAGAGCCCAGGTGTAGATAAAGAAGAGTTATTTAAAGCTTGCCTTCCTAATCTTCAAAAGAACCAGAAAGGTAAGGATAGAGCTAATAATCCTCAAAGAGAAAGCAGAAAACAAAAGTCTCCTCCTCTAAAAGTGATAAGTATGAGAGAGTTACCTTCCTATCCTTCTGATAAGGATAGCCAAGAAAGATATATTATTTACTCTCAAGGAGTAGAGGAAGGAAATTTAGAGATTATAAAAAGAATATACATTCAGAGGTTAAAGAAAGCTTTGAAGTCTTTATCTTCAGTTAGAGGTGGGATATTTTTCCCCACTATTATTGTAGGTGTTCAAAAAGAAGGTGAGGTTTCTCCCGAATTACTGAGAAAGCAGACTTGGGAAATTGCAAATGCTATAGCTAAAGGAGAAAGAAGGTTAACTCCAGAAGAGTTTGAGATTTTGGAGGAGGAGCTTTTATCTTTGTTTAAATCAGAAAGGAAAGATAGCTTTGTACAGGAAGAAGAGATTCGGGCATTGACTTCCCAATTGTTATCTTTAGGCTATCGGGTTGAGAAGGCAAGGAATAGCAGATGGCCAAGGGGTGAATATATTATTATAAACGGAGAAATCTTTCTTAGAGGAGAAGAAGAGCTACCCAGTCAAAGCATAGCAGACGGAGGAGCTATTTTGTATTCTCAAAGAGATAGGTTTGTAATACTTTCAGAGAATCTTGAAGATAGGATAGAGGGAGCTTTAAGACGGTCTCTGTTTCATAGAATGAAGATATACAAGGTACCTTCTGGATTCGTAAGATTTCATTTGGAAGGAAAGCAGGATATATTAGCACCCTTATATACTCATATAGATCTTTCCTTGGCTATATTAGAGAGACCCAAAATATTACTTGTAGACCCAGCTTACTATTATTCTTATCCAGCTCATTTAGCAGTGCAAGAAATAGCAGAAGAGGAAGGCTATAAAGTAGTATTGGTAGATGAAGAGGAGGCTTACCTTCATCCAACCAATTGTCTTGTTCTCCCTGATGGAAAGCTCCTAATGGAAAGAGCTCCCCGAACGATAGAAGCAATAAGAAGAAGATTACCTCAAGGCACAGATTTAGAAATTATTCAGGTAGAGAAGTCTTTTTGTGCTAACATCTTGAGTTATGGCTCATTGAGGTGCGTAACTAATTGTTATTATCCAATGGTAAAAGATTTATTAGAGGCTGGTTTAAGTAAAGAAGAAGTAGCCACTTTTCTTGCATTTTTGATGGCTTATGGGGAGGAGATATCTATTGGAGAAAGGGGAAGAGTGAGGATAACTCAAAGAGGAGAGGGTATTTTAGCAAATGAATTATTGTTGAGGTTATTGCTTAAGAAAAAAGAAGGAAGAGACTTTTACGATACGCTTAAAAAGATTGCCAGAAATTTTAAACGGTTAGGACTTAGTAAGGCAGGGGGAAGAATTAGAATTTTGTCTGATAAGAGGCTAACCGACCTCCAGCGGGCAAAACCAAATAATAACTTACCTGAAGACCCGGAGGAAAGAAAAAGAACAATCCAGAAGGAAATACAAGGAGCTCAACTGCTTTCAGAACCACAAAGGCAATATGTACTTACAGCATTAGAAGAAGCTCAAGAATTAGCTAAGGAGGATAAAGAGATTGTCCGCTCATTACAAGAGATAACCTCCATTGAAATCCGAGCAGGACCAATGCTTAATCTTTATGGAGTCATCTGTAGCAACATTCTTTATCTTAATAGTCTTCTTCTTAATCCCCAAAACAGAATTGAGCTCCTAATAACCCTTATCCATGAAGCCGGAGCAAGATTAAAAAGAGAAGATGAAGTAAATGAAGCCTTGGCAAGGAAGTATCTGGAAGAAAAAGCAGCTTCAGATTTTAGGAATTTTGCTAATGCCTTTAGGCAAAGTATACAATCTATGAGGGGATATATTAGGAGAGGCCAATATGGTAGAATCCGGCCACTTTTGGATGAAATAAAAGCTCTCATAGATGAAGAGCTGAGCAGCCCCTCGCTCGCTGAGCTTAAAAATCTTATCTTAGATGTGATCCAAGGCTGTTTTATAATACCACTTTTCTTTGTCTCAAACCAGATTGATACTATGCTCAGCTTGTTAGATGAGGCAGAAAATAATATTTCGAAACTTGAGAAACTTATGTTTGCAGGCAAGCTATTAGATGCTGAAAAAGCCTGGGTTAAGAGTGCTGTATTAGATATATCCCGAGTCTTAAATAAGAGTGACCCCTGTCTAAGAGGAAAATTTAATAAGGCTAGGGAAAAAGAGGACATTGTTCTTAAGAAGGCCGAAGAAATTGCAGGTAGAGAAACCAGTGATTATGAAAGGGTAGAGAAGATTTTCAACTGGATTAGAGAGAATATGGCTTATGCCTTTGATTTAAATTGGGATGTGCCTGCAGGGGAAGTTTTAACCAAAGGATACGGGCATTGCGGAAATTTAACCCGCTTAGCCATTGGGTTTCTAAAGGCATTAGGTATTCAGTGTCAAATTAGAGTGGAGTGGATGTATAGAGATGTTTACCGGCCTATCGCTAGCCAGGATATTTATCAACGTATAGGCAGAAGGGAGGGCGGATATACTAAACATGTCTGGCCAGAAGTTTTTATTAACGGCAAATGGTATAGTTTAGAT
>CAZSAI010000078.1:0-5552 GCA_964604895.1 uncultured Planctomycetia bacterium | reverse complement strand
AAAAGACAATCTCCTATCCAGTTAGGCATAATTAATAATATTCTTCTCATCTGGCTTTATCTCTACCAAAAAGGTAATAAAATCCAGAGATTTTTTCTCGGAGAAGTTCTTTGCTATCTTGAGGAGTTATTCTTATTGGTTTTAAAGAAAAGATACTTCCCCCTCCCAACCTATCTAAATTTAAACCGCATAAATAACCGGTATTCTTAATGGCTCTTAGAACCTCTCTATTTGGCTTACCTAACTTAAAAGCAATATATTTAATCTTCTTTCCTAAGAATTCCTCTATAAACCTCTTAGGAAGAAACACTTCCTTCTGCAGTTGGAAAGAAGAAAGCTCTCCCAATTCCTTATCACAAAGAATGCCTATCTCTAAAGGGCAGTTTCTTAGAATGTCCTTTAAATTTAAAGAGCTATTTTTGAGACTTTCTTTATCCACAAACAAGACTAAAGAAAGGTTAAGTTCCTTAGCTATCTTAACTAATTCTAAAACATCTTTGTTTAATCCTTCAAAAGCTATAGCCAAAGACTTTCCAGTATTTTTTCTATTGAAGGCTTGGGCTAATTCTTCTAAAGAAGTTATTCTAAAATTATTTTCCCTTATAAATTTAATGTGTGAGAGGAAAGCCTCTGGATTAAACTCTGATAACCTATAAAGAAGAATCGGCGGATAGAAAGTTAATTTAAAAAATAGAAAAGATCCGATAATTACTAAAAGAATGCCAATAAATATTCTTTTATATCTTCTCATTTAGAGAGAACCTCCTTATAAAGATTATAAGTATTCTTGCCCATAATTTCTATACTAAAAAGCTCAATTATTTTTCTTTGAGCATTTCTTATTAATTCTTCTCTAAACTTAGGATTTTTTAATACTAAATTTATAGCTTCAATAAGAGCTTGGGGGCTCTCTTTTTCTAAAATTATGCCATTAAACTTATCTTCTACTATTTCGGGAAAAGCTCCGGAATTACAAACTATGCTCACTAGCCCTGCTAACTGAGCCTCTATTACTGAGAGACCAAAAGGCTCTCCTCTACTTAAGGAAACAAAAATATCCAAAATACGAAACACAGCTAAAGAAGGTATTTTTTTCAGGAAGAATACTCTTTTATCTAAATTTAATTCCTTAACTAATTTCCTTAAATACAACTCTTGCCGACCTTCTCCTAAAATAACTAACTTAGCCTGAGGAAACTCCTCTAGAAGAAGAGGCATCATTCTTATAAGAGAAGCTATGTTCTTCTCAGGTGTAAGACGCGAAACCACCCCTAATAAAGGATAGCCTTTTATCTTCTCTTTCAATTTATTTACCCAACATTCTACATCTTTATCTTGATAATCTTTAATATCTATGCCGTTATAGATGAGTCTAATTTTTCCTTTGTCTATCTTTAACTTCTCTACCAAATGTCTTCCTACATAGTTACTTATAGCTATAGCTTTGAGCCCCTCAAATTTAAATAACCTCCTAAAAATATGGGGACGATAACAGCCATGGAAAGTAGAGATATAAGGTATTTTCTTTTTCTTATATACTAAATAAGCTAAAAACTGGGTAACTCTGGTATTAGCATGGATAATATCTATCTTGTGAGTCCTTAAAAATTCACCTATGAGAGAAAAAGCCCTAATTATCTTAGGAGAAAGGATTGACTTTGTATTGAGAGGAAGCCTAAGTAATTCTAGACCTTCCTTCAATAAGACCTCTTCCCAAAATCCTCCTCTACTACCTACATAGACGTTATCTCCCTTTCTTTTTAAGAATTTCGCTAAATTTATAACATAACGAGGAATCCCACCTATATTAAGGTGAGAAGTCAAAATAAGTATATTCATGGAATCAACCTCTCTATAATAGGAGAAAACTCCTCTGTCTCTATCTCCATACACAGACTCTTCCGGCAAGTTTTCTTGTAACAGCCTAAACAAGAAATCTTCTTTCTCACTATAAATACTTCCTCTCCTAAAATAAGATGTTTCTCCGGAGAGGTGGGACCAAATATCCCTACAGAAGGAATCTTCAAACTTATCGCTATATGAAGGGGTGCGCTATCTGGAGAGATGAATAAATTAACTTTAGAGATTAAAGCAATTAATTCCTTTAAATTAGTCTTCCCACAAAGATTTAAAATATCTCTAGGTGAGTTTTCTTTAATTCTTTCAGCTTTAGAAAAAGAGCTCCTTCTTCCTATTAAGACTATTTTTGTGCCTTTACTAAGAAGATAATTTATAAGCTTTACCAAGAAAGGCTCTTTCAAATTCTTAGTCTTCCACTTAGAAGAAGCCTCCACATTTATTCCCACTAGGAAACTACCTTGGAACCCTGCTTCTTTTAAAACCTCATCAATCAGAGAAGAGCTCTCCGTACTTATCTTAAGAGAAGGTGCATCTATCTTCTCTATCCCTAAAATATTAAGAAGCCTCCTCTGAGAATCAAGTGGACCTAATTTTTTCACCCATTCAAAATCCTCTTTTTTATCTAAAAGAAAACTCAATTTTCTTTTAAATCCGATACTTTTTTTGGGAAATATCAGAAAACTTAGAAGGTGAGAAAAATAATTATTCTGTAAGTCTAAGACTATATCAAAAGCTCTTTTCCTCAAAAGAGAAGAAAGTCTTATCAACTCTCTTAAGCGCCAATTCTTATCTTCATAGATAAATAACTCATCAATAAAATCCAAATTATCTATTACTCCGATATAGGAACGACTACATAAAACTGCTAAGTAAGAGTTGGGAAATTCTCTCTTTAAAGTCTTAAAAGTAGCGGTTCCTAAAACTACATCTCCTAAAGAAGAAAGTTTTATTACTAAGATATTAAGCTTATGATGAGTCTTTCGGTAAACCTCTAAAGTTTTTTCTGCCATCTTCTCTAAAGTATAATTATCCTCTACTTCTTGCCTTGCCCTAAAAACAATCTGGCTGTATAAAGAAGGATTAGTAAAAACCTTCTTTATTAGCTGGGCTATTTCCCAAGCATCCAAAGCTGGAACTAAGAAACCAGTCTCTTTATCTTTTATAATCTCAGAAGGCCCTCCTAAATTAGTAGCTAAAGAGAGAGTCCCTTTTGCCTGGGCCTCAATTATTACCCTTCCAAAAGACTCAGGCACAAGGGAAGGTAAAACCAAAAAATGAGCCTCCTCTAAGACTTCTTGAGGTTCTCTCCTCCCCAAAAACTCTATATTCTGGCTAAGGCCTGATTTTAAAACCTTCCTTTTCAGAAATTCTTTATAAGGAAGGTATTTTTTTGAAGCTTCTCCCACAATAAAAGCCTTAAGGCTTGGGGAATCTTTAACTAATTCTTCTGTTGCTTCTATAAAATATTCTATCCCCTTTAAGGGAGAGATTCTACCTATATAGCAGAGTTTGAGAGAGTCAAAACCTTTAAGACTAGGCTCTTTGAAGGAGAAATTCTCTATTTTTAATCCTCGGGGTATAACTACTATTTTAGAGTAGAGAACTCCTAACTCTTCTACCAAGTAGGTAGCCAGAGATTTAGAAGGAACAATTATTACCTTAGGAAGAAGAATTATTTTAGAGAAGAGGTGTTTGGAGTAATAGCCGTGGGCAGTAACTACAAATTGAGCAGGGCTCTTTAAAGTTGCAAAGAAACCTATCCAGTGAGGGACTCTAGAACGAGAATGAACTATATCTATCTTCTCCCTAAGGATTATTTTTTTAACTTCTTTTATACAGTAAAGTATAGAAAATAAAGATTTCTTATCAACAGGGAGAGTATAATGAAACGCGCCTTGCTTTTCTAATTCCTTAACTAACCTCCCTCCTGCGGAGATAACTACAGATTTATAGCCATTTTTTATGAGGTATTCAGAAAAATCTAAAACGCCTCTTTCTACACCACCTAAATCCAAGCGAGGAACTATTTGAAGAATATTCATCCTTACAATTTAGAATACAAGCTTTCTTCTAAAGTTTCTCTATTATCTAACTTCTTTAAAATAATTTCCCCTTTGATAATAGAGTTTATAC
Source organism: uncultured Planctomycetia bacterium (assembly GCA_964604895.1). GTDB lineage: Bacteria > Omnitrophota > Gorgyraeia > Duberdicusellales > Duberdicusellaceae > Duberdicusella. The sequence goes on along the minus strand of CAZSAI010000078.1, from coordinate 1,559 downwards.
TCCTTTCTAAATTAGTCTCATCTATCAGTCTTACATACCCCTCTGAAGAAAGAGCTCTTAAAAATCTTTGATGTTTCTTCTTTTTAACCCCAAAAGCATCAAATACCAAGGTAGGCTTAGAGGAGGCAGCTTCGGTAATCATTGAAACAGAATCAGAAGAAACCAAGACAACATCACAAAGACCTATTATCCCTAAAGAGACGAAAGGATAATTCTTCTTATTAGCTATAATTAAGAGGCCTATATCCTTAAATTCTTTTTCTAAAAACTCCTCTAAAAAAGAAGGGGTTCGTCGGGAAGTAGTAATAAATAACTGCCAGTTGTTTCTTAGACCAATCTCTCTTAAACTCCTTAAAAATTCTAAAGAAGATTTCTTATTAAAATTCTTATCTAAAGCTCCTCCAATGAATACCCCAATTTTAGGTAAAACTTCTTTTATATCTTTACATATCTCTTTTATCTTTTCTTGAGATTCTTCAATTTCTCTCTCGCTAAAAAAACTTAATGAGCCCTTAATTCTTACTATATTTTTAAGATTAGGAGCCTTATCATGAGAAGGAAGAACTACCAAATCAAATTTTCTTAAACCCAGGTTTGGTTTCTGAATTACAAAAGACTTAGCTCCTAAGTTATAAGCTAAAATTCTATTTAAAGAAGAAAGACTTGCCCCGCAGGATAGGACTACATCCGCATATCTAAATACTTTTTCAAAATCTCTTCCTAATATAAGCCTTAAACACCTAAAACAGCCAAAACACTTTGGGGAAGAGAAGAGATTACATATATCTAGAAACCATCTTTGCAAATTAGAAAGCTTAATATCAACTACCTCAATGAAAGAACTTTTTCTTGCCTCTTCTATAAGTCTTGTTAGATTTAAAGACTGTTTAAGGTGCCCAGGGATTCTATCACTTAAAACTAAAACATTTAAGTTTTTAGCTCTTTTGAATCTCTTATACCACCACAAATACTCAAAAGGATTTTTCCTCAAGAAGTTTTCAAAATAACTGTTTAAAGCTCTAGCTTGAGAAGGAAAATCTTCCCTACTCTTTACCTCAAAAGGCAAAGATATTTCTAATCTATGAGTACCAGCACTTTCTCGGAAAAGAATTCCAGCAAAAATCTTTCTTTTAAAATTGAGAGCTGTCTTTAAGGCCCCTAAAGGGGTAGGGAGAATCTTCTTGAAAAATTCTGAATAAAAATTTGAGTCTCTTGAGCCATGATCAAAAACAATTCCTAAAGCATAACCTCTCTTAAGATAATTTACTAAAGACTTTAATTCGTCCTCATAAACTATTTTTAAGCCTTGAGAAGTTCTCAGCTCATTTAAGAATCTATCCCAAGCATTTTTTCTCTGTCTTCTTACTATAATCACATAAGGGAATTTACTACCTATATAAGAATTTAGGAGCTCCCAACTCCCAGAATGAATCCCCACAAGAATAGCTGAATCTTTTGCTAAAGAATCAAACCTCTCCTTATCTTCTATAATTAAATTCTCCTTAAAAGCCTCTACCTCCTTAGGTAGCCTTAGGGTTTCTGTTAAACTTATACCAAAA
>CAZSAI010000077.1:0-5617 GCA_964604895.1 uncultured Planctomycetia bacterium | reverse complement strand
ATGGAGAAGAAAATGCAGTAAGAATTTTTGTGTTATGTATAGAGAAAAATATATGGACCCTGAACCTATTTTAGAAAACCTATCTAAGAAATTTGGAATTAAACCTAATTTTTCTGGTTGTAAAATAAAGGTATTTATTCAAAAAAACTCTGCTTGTATTAGTCCAAGCCTGAAGAAGATTTATGCTTGGAATAAAGCAGAATTGCGTCACGAGTTGACCCATCTCTTATTTTATCAATTAAATAAACAAGCTCCCTTCAGCTTAAGAGAAGGGATTGCTATCTACGGAGAGGTTAATAACAATATTGGGTATGCTTCTAAAGTTAAATTAGAATCTATTTTAGATTTAGAGAAGGCTTACCAGAAGATTAAATCCTTATCTAAGAGTCTTTACAGAAGAAGACCTACCCAATCTTTAGAATCTAAGCTTTATTCTCAAGGTTTTTCTTTCGTAAATTTTCTTATCAGAAAAAAAGGTATAGAGGTATTTAAAGAATTCTATAAAAAATGTAAAAGCTTTTACAATATAAAAGAGGCCTATCAATATTTTTATAAAGAATAAGGGGAAAAGATATGGCTGACTTTAGAATGGATGTCTCTATAAGAAAGTTACCTAATAACCCTGATATGTTTGAGTTTACAATTTCTACTCCTACTTTAAGGTCGCAATTTATCCTTCCTCGCCCCTTACTAAACAAACTGAGAATTTTAATTGAAAAGGCTTTAGTGGAGAAAAAATAAGAATTTCACCTTTTCTTTTTATGAGATCTTTTTTCTTTTTTCTTTTTCTTCTTTTCTTTTCTTTAAATACATTATTTCCTCAATTTGATAAACTTTACAGAAGAAAAATAAATAATACTCAGCCTATTTTTCCAGGAGAGGAGGTTTATAGCGTAGTTAAAGATGGTGTAGTGTTTGTTTATCCTGAAAGTCTTTACTGTTTAGAGAAAATAACCTATATATATAAAGGAAGAGATAGCCAGGGAATAAAAATTCTTTACAGATACGAATATACAGATGAGGCAATCTCTCCAGCAAAAGAGCTAAAGCTTAAAGAGATAGTCTTACCTTTAGATTCCCAAGGCCAAGCTCTTTTAGAGACGGAAGACAATAAGAAAATTTTTATAACTTTAACTGAAAATGATGCCATTGAGGTAGAGGAAGGAGATTAAGTTACAGAAGTTAATTTCTCTTGCTGTTTTTTCTGTTGAGTAGTAAAATAAATTTTTAAAGTCCTAAATTATGCAGGTTGTCCAAAAGACAAAGAATGGTGTAATGGTTTGTTACCTTAAAGGAGAGATTAATATAGATACAGTATCTAAGCTAAAGGAGATCTTCGAAGCTATACTTAAGAGTAAGTCTCGCAAAGTATTATTAAATTTCAAAGAGGTAGAGTACATAGACAGCTTAGGGATAGCTACTCTTATTGATTTTTCTAAGAGATTATTAAAGAGAGAGGGTATTTTGTTTCTATGCGAGCTTTCTCCCAATTTAAGATCTATATTTGGGATTACTAAAGTAGATAAAGTATTTAAAATTTATGAGACTGAAGAGGAGGCTCTGAAAGAATTTTATGGCTACTAAAAATAGAGTAAAACCTAAATATTTTGAATATCAGAAAAAGGTAAGAAGGGCTTACCAAAAATTAAAAGAAGCCTATGAGGAAATAAAGCAGTCTTATACTGAGATAGTATTTCGATTTGCCCTTATGGCTGAGTATAAGGATGAGACTACAGGGACTCACCTAGTAAGAATAGCTGACTATTCTACAGAAATTGCTAAAGGCTTAAATCTTTCTGAAAAAGATAGGTATTATTTAAGATACGCTTCTCCTATGCATGATATTGGAAAATTGGTGATTCCTGATAGTATTTTAAAAAAAGAGGGAGGTCTTACTCCCGAAGAAAGAGAAATTATTAAAAAACATACTGTTTTAGGAGCTGATATATTTAAGGGTACTCGTTCTCCCATTCTTAAGGTGGCTAGAGTTATAGCCTTGAGTCACCACGAAAGATATGACGGCACAGGCTACCCTCAAGGTTTAAAGGGAAAACAAATTCCTTTATTTGGAAGAATAGTTGCTTTAGCTGATGTCTTTGATGCTTTGACTACAAAACGTCCTTATAAAGAACCTTATTCTTTTGAAGATGCGATTTGGATGGTAAAACAGGAGGCAAAAAGACATTTCGACCCCGACATAGTAAGAGCCTTTTTAAAAAGGAAGAAAAACATTAAGAAGATATGGCAAGCTACTAAAGATATAGAGTCTTTTATTGCTGAATATTCTTTTGACAATGAGGAGAACCAAGGCTCATAGAAAGTTGTTTAATCTTATTAAAAAGGAAGCTTTTTTTAAGAAAAGAGTAGTTCTTTCTTCAGGAAAGGTTAGTAATTACTATATAGATTTAAGAAGGATAACTCTTCAAAGTAAAGGAGCTTATTTGGTAGCTAGCCTCCTTTGGGAAGAGATAAAAAAAGAAAGATTTTCTTTTATTGGAGGCCCAACCTTAGGAGCTGACCCTATACTTTCAGCTTTAGCTTATCATAGTTATCTTAAGAAGAGACCCATAAAGACATTTATAGTAAGAAAAGAAAGGAAGAAGCATGGTCAGGCTCAACTCATAGAAGGTCCTCACTTAGAGAAAAATTCAAGAGTAATTATAATTGATGATGTAGCTACTACTGGAAGTTCTCTTGTTGAATCTGCGAGGAAAATTCTTTCTTCCAGAGGAAGGATTATAAAGGCTTGGGTAGTAGTAGATAGAGAAGAAGGAGCCAGAGAAGCTCTCTCTAAATTAAAGATACCTCTATACTCTCTTTTTAGGCTCTCCGATTTTCTTCTATAGAGATAAACTCAAGTAAAATGGAGATTAAAAAGTTTTTTTATTTTTTACTTATTAGTTTTTCCTTACTATCTTTAGAGGCTTGTATAACTACAGAATATAATATAGCTACACATACCCAAGATATATATTTTTACTCTACAGAGAAAGAAGTAAACTTAGGAAGAAATGTCTCTGAAGCAATTAAAAAAGATATGCCTCTCTGTAAAGATTCTCTTCTAAACAAAAAAATATGGGAAATTGGAGAGAGATTAGTTAGGGTTTGTGATAGAAGAGAAATAAATTATTATTTTTATATAATAGATAAAAATGAGAAAAACGCTTTTAGTATCCCCGGAGGCTATATTTATATTTATAAAGGCTTGCTAAGTATGTTAGACAATGATTCCCAAATTGCTTTTGTGATTGCTCATGAGATAGCTCATATAGTTGCTCGACATAGCATTAAAAGATTACAAGCCTCTTTAGGATATAATCTTTTAGTTTTGGCTTCTTCTCAAGTTAAGGCTTCGGGAAACATTTCTCAAATTCAAGGAATTTCCTTAATTTTGGCTACCATCTTAAGTGGTTATTCTCAAGAAGATGAGTTCTTAGCTGATAAATTAGCTGTAGAGTATTTAAAAAGAGCAGATTTTAACCCTCAAGAAAGTGTAAAAGTCTTAGAAAAATTAGAAAAAGCGCATAAGAAAGAACCCCTTAGAAAAATTTCTTATTTTAGGAGCCATCCTTTCATTCCTCAAAGAATAAGAAGAATGAAGGAAAAGTTAGGCCTGCCTTTAGAATTTAAAGATATAATAAATTATTAGCCTCCTCTTACAGAAAAAAGTATGAGGAGAGTAAGGAAATTATGTAAGGAATGTAAAAAAATAGGGGCTAAAATATTTTTCTGTCTCTCGTAGATATAAGCTAAAGCTACGGCTAAAATTAAGATTGGTAAAAAAGAAAAACTATTATAGTGAAGAAAAGAAAAAGCTACTCCTGCTATTAGGGATGAAAATAGAAATGGATACCTCTTTCTTAGCAATCTGAAAATTACTCCTCTAAAAATAAGTTCTTCTAATAGGGGAGCAATAAAAATCGCCTCTAGGGCCAAAAGAGAAAGATTAAGAATGTTTTTTTCCTTCAAGAAGAATATAACTATAGGCATGGGTTGAGGTTTTAGATTCAAGATTTTAAGGATTAGTGTACTTATAAATCCAGAAAGTACCAAGAGAGGTAAAATCCCTATATAGGTTTTGATCCCACTCAATAAAAATATTAAGAGCCTTCTAGTCTCCTCTATCTTTATCCCCAACTCTTTCTTATCAAAAAAAGTGAGAATAGTTAAGATAGAAAATATTTGAAAGAAAGCATTTAACAGTAAATTCAAGAAATTTGGTTGTTTTATGATGATTTCTTTAAGAAGGAAGTTTCCGATAAATCTAAATATGGATAAGAAGAAAATTATTAAGATTAAACCTTCTAAAGCATTCCTAACTGTTAGAGTTGAGTAGATAAAAGGAGGAAATCCTAAGTTTTTGTTTTTAAGAAGATGAGAAAAAAACCTTATTTCTAAAATGATCCCTCCTATTAAACTAATAAGAAAAAAGATACCTATAATTTTTAAACCTAAAGAGTCAAGGGAGCTTTTAGGAAGTTTATCTATAACTTTGGTTTTCTCCCAAGAAGATTTTTTATTTTGGGATAGATAGAGAAAATAGTTAAGATTCAAAAAGATCACCAATAAGATTATCAATGCCAGTAATTTTAAAGAAAGTTTATTTTTAGTAGTCTTCATAGTTTATTTTAGAATAAAAATGCCGAGGCGGGGATTTGAACCCCGAAGGTATTTCTACCACAGCGTTCTGAGCGCTGCGCGTCTGCCAATTCCGCCACCTCGGCAAAAGCCTCTCCTTATTTTATCGCTAAACTGTTATATACTCCGAATCAACCCTATTTTAGCAATTTGGCTTTTTAAATCAATCTTTTTCTGTTATAATAAAAAAGAATAATTTGAGACTCTAGATTTAATTTTGCATTTTTATTTTTCCTTTTAAGATATTTTGGACTAAGTTTTAAAGACTATTTAATAGAAGTGGAGGTATTTTCGTTCTCAGATATTTATTTTGTTATTTTGAAGCTTATTATCCTGGCAGGAATAGGATTTTTTCTTCAGAGAAGAGGTATATTAAAAGAGGAAAACATAGATTTTTTAGTAGAGTTTTTGATAAAAATTATTCTACCTTCTCTTATTTTTACTAATTTAATAAAGAACTTTACATTCAAGAACTCTCCTTCAATCTTAATCTTTATTGGTTTAAGTCTATTAATTTTTTTTGTAGGAGCAAGTTTAGGATTTTTACTTACATTCACTGTTAAAGAGAAGGTTTTATCCAAAGAGATAATCTCTCTAGTTAGTTTTCAAAATTGTGGATATCTTCCTATGAACATAATTTATTTTCTTTTTTCTTCTCCTCAAAGAGAAAAACTTCTTAATTTTATTTTTCTTTACTTATTAGGGTTTAATATTCTTCTTTGGTCTATAGGAAGCTTTTTTATATTTAAAAGAGAGAAAGAGAGTTTTAAGCTAAGTTCTTTAATTAATCCTCCTGTTATAGCTATACTATTAGGACTGTTTGTTAAAAGATTTTTTTCTTACGCTTCTTTGCCTGAGTTAATTCTTTCTCCTTTAGAGGTTTTAGGTAAGATGAGTTTTCCCCTATCAATGCTTGTGTTAGGAGCAGGGCTTTCTAAAGTAGGACTTTTAAGTTTAAATAGAAAAGTAATTTTTAATA
>CAZSAI010000076.1:0-5632 GCA_964604895.1 uncultured Planctomycetia bacterium | reverse complement strand
GGTTTAAGTTAACAGAAACAACTGACTTAAGGAGGCTGAGAGATGAAAATTGCGTTTTTCTCGTCTGAAGTTTTTCCTTTTGCTAAGACTGGAGGGTTAGCTGATGTTGCTGGGGCTTTACCTTTAGCTTTGGAAGAGTTTGGTCTAGAAGTTAAAGTTTTTATGCCTTTATATAAGAATATAAAACCTGAAGTTTTAAAGGAAGAGTTTGGCATATCCAAAATTGGCAAAGATATAGAGGTGATATTTATAAGAAACGATGCCTTTTTTAAGAGGGATTATCTCTATAATAGCCCCCAAGGAGACTATCCTGATAATTTAGAAAGGTTTAGTTTTTTCTGTAAGGAATCTCTAGAGATTATCAGAAGAATAAATTTTAGGCCTGATATTTTACATTGCAATGATTGGCAGACTGCTCTTATTCCTTTATATTTAGAAACCTTATATAATAAAGAGGAGTGCCTCAAGAATGCTAAAACACTCCTTACCATCCATAATTTAGCTTATCAAGGCTATTTTGAATTGGATAAATTTAATCTTTTAGGTCTTCCCCAGGCTTATAAGGCTATACTTGAGATTTATTCTAAATTGAATTTCCTTAAAGCTGGGATTATTAAGGCTGATAGAGTTAATACTGTAAGTCCTACTTATGCTAAAGAGATTCAAACTAAGGAGTATGGCTGTGGCTTAGAAGATATTTTGAAAGAAAATAGTTCTAAACTCTCTGGGATCTTAAATGCTATAGATTATAAAGTTTGGGACCCTTCCAAAGATAATTTTATTTATTTTAAGTATGGGGCAAATAATTTAGAAAAAAAGGTTGAGAATAAACTCTCTTTTCAGAGGGAGATGAACCTTAAATTAGATAAGGATACTTTCTTATTAGGGATGGTTTCTCGGTTGGCTGAACAGAAGGGGATAGATATTCTCTATGAAGTTCTTCCTAGATTACTTCCTAATTATCAAGTAGTAATTTTAGGTATAGGAGATGAAGAGTATCATAAGAGACTTTCTTCCTTAGCTAAGGATTTTCCTCAAAGTTTCTCTCTCCATCTTAAATTTGATGAAGCTTTAGCTCATAAGATTTATGCCTCCTGTGATTGTTTTCTTATGCCTTCGAGGTTTGAGCCTTGTGGTCTTTCTCAGATGATAAGTTTTAAGTATGCGACAGTTCCTATAGTTCATGCTACAGGGGGTCTTAAGGATACAGTTGTTGATTACTCTCAAGATAAAGATAAAGGGCGGGGTTTTGTTTTTTATGAATATAGCTCTAAAGCTTTAGAGAAGACTATAAGAGAAGCCTTTGTTTTATTTTCTCAAAATAAAGAGGAGTGGAACTTCCTTCAGAAAAAAATTACTGGTTTAGATTTTTCTTGGCCTAGGACTGCCCAAAATTATCTTAAACTTTATGAGTCAATGGAGAAATAGATGGCTATAATAGCTTTAACTTTACACATAACTTCGGAAGTAAAATGTAAAGTTACCGATTGCTATGATAATAGGTTTAACCGGGGGATTTTTAACTGGTAAGACTACTGTAGCTAAATTTTTAAAGAAGAAAGGTATAGAAGTTTTAGAGATAGATAGGTTATATGAGACTCTCTTGCAAGAGAACCGCCTAAAGAAGAACTTAATAAAGATTTTTGGGAAAGATATCCTATTTAGAGATAAGATATCTAAAAAGAAACTTCGAGGGAAACTCTTACTTAGGCCTTATCTCTTAAAAGAACTAGAGAGAGTAGCTCATCCTCTCATCATAAGAGAGTTAAAAAGAATAATTAAGAGTTATAGAAGAAAGGGTAAGCTTTTGGTGATAGAAGTTCCCCTTCTATACGAGAAGGGCTTAGAAAGCCTATTTGATAGAGTAATCCTCATTTCTTCCTCTAAGAAAGAGCAACTTAAGAGAGCAAAGAAGTTAGGCTATACAAAAAAGGAAGTAGAGATTTTTATCAATAATCAGCTTCCTCTGAGGGTTAAGGAGGAGAAGGCAGACTGGGTTATCAGAAATAAAGGGACTTTAAAAGAATTAAAAGATAAATCTAATTTATTGAGAGAAGAACTTATAAAGATAAGCACTCCTTGAGGGGAGATAGGCAAACCAAGGCTTAGACTTTAAGATAGAGCAAGAGGAAGACAATTTATAAATTTTCAAGGTTTAAAGGATAATCTTGGTTTTCGACCGTTAACTTTTTTAAGAGGGAGGTTGGTATGGATATTGGAACTTTAAAAGAGATGAAGATTTCAGAACTTAATAAGATTGCTAAAGACCTTTCTATCAATGGAGTAAGTGGGCTTAAGAAACAAGATTTAATATTTAAAATTTTGCAAGCTCAAGCCGAGAAGGAAGGTTTAATGTTTGGTTCAGGGGTATTGGAAGTCTTATCCGAGGGTTTTGGATTTTTGCGCTCTCCTAATTATAACTATCTTCCTTCTCCTGACGATATCTATGTTTCTCCTTCTCAGATAAGGAAATTTTCTCTTAAGACCGGAGATACTGTGAGTGGGCAAATAAGGCCTCCTAAAGAGAACGAAAAATATTTTGCTCTTCTTAAAGTAGAAGCTGTTAATTTTGAAGACCCTGAAGAGGCAAAAGAGCGTGTTCTCTTTGACAATTTGACTCCTATTTATCCTAAAGAGAGGTTTATTTTAGAGACTAAACCTAATGAGGTTTCTAGTCGGATTTTAGACCTTCTTGTCCCTATCGGAAAAGGTCAGCGGGGTCTTATAGTTGCTCCCCCTTACAGTGGAAAGACAGTTCTTCTTCAGAAGATAGCCAATTCTATTATGGCTAATCATCCGGAGGTTATTCTTATAGTGCTTTTGATTGATGAGAGACCTGAAGAAGTTACTGAGATGAAGAGGATGGTAAGGGGGGAAGTAATAAGTTCTACCTTTGATGAGCCTGCTGATAGGCATATTCAAGTTGCTGAGATGGTGTTAGAGAAGGCTAAGCGGTTAGTTGAACATAAAAGGGATGTGGTTATCCTTTTAGATAGTATTACCCGTTTAGCTAGAGCTTATAACTTGGTTGAACCTCATTCAGGAAGGATTCTTTCTGGAGGAATAGACTCTAATGCTTTACATAAACCCAAGAGATTCTTTGGAGCAGCTCGGGCAATAGAGGAAGGGGGTTCTTTAACTATAATTGCTACTGCCCTCGTAGATACTGGCTCAAGGATGGATGATGTGATATTTGAGGAATTTAAAGGTACAGGTAATATGGAGATTACTTTAGACAGAAATATCTTCCAGAGGAGAATCTATCCTTCTGTAGATATTAAACGCTCAAATACTCGGCGAGAGGAACTTCTCTTGCATCCTGATGAACTTAAAAGAATTTGGATTTTAAGGAAGGTTCTGAACGATTTGAATTCTATTGAGGCAATAGAGCTTTTGATTGAAAAACTTTCTAAAACAAAATCAAATGCTGAGTTTCTGCTTTCTATAAACCAGTAAAAGAAAGGAGTTAAGATGAAGAAAGGCTTACATCCTAAATATGTAGAATCTACAATTATTTGTGCTTGTGGTAATGTAATTCATACCCGTTCTACCAAGCCCAATATCCATGTTGAGGTATGTTCTAAGTGTCATCCCTTTTTCACTGGGAAACAGAAGTTTGTAGATTCCGAAGGAAGGGTAGAAAAATTTATTAAGAAATACCGAAAAAGAGGCTAATCTGTAAAAGATTTTAATTCTTTATTGTAGGATGTTTAAAGAGATTGAGAAGATAGAAAATGAATTTAAAGAACTTTCTCTAAAACTTTCCTCCCAAGAGGTATTTCTGGATAAAGAGAACTACCAGCGATTGGCAAAAAGGTTTTCTTTTTTAGAGGGGTTGGTAAAGCTTATTAAGGAGTATAAAGATTTGCTTAAGCAGAGGAAAGAACTAGAGAATATTCTTAGAGAAGAGAAAGAAGATGAAGATTTTCTTAAGCTTGCCCAGGAGGAGTTAGAACAGATTCAAAAGAAGCTTAAGAATATAGAAGAAGAGATAGAGGAAAAAATTTATGAGGAAGAGGAGGAGCCAGAAAGAACCGCAATAGTAGAGATAAGGCCAGCTGCAGGAGGTCAAGAGGCCTCTCTATTTTCAGCAGACCTTTTTAGAATGTATTCTAAATATATTACTAAAAAGAACTGGGAGATGGAGGTTTTAGATTCTCAACCTACAGAACTCGGTGGTTTTAAAGAAGTTATTTTTGCTGTAAAAGGAAGAGGCTCTTACGCTCACTTTAGGTTTGAGAGTGGTGTGCATAGAGTCCAGAGGGTACCTATTACTGAGTCAGGAGGCCGGATTCATACCTCAACCGTAACTGTGGCAGTACTTAAGGAGCCTAAAGAGGTAGAGTTAAAAATTGAGCCTAAAGATTTAAAGATAGAGACTTTCCGTGCCTCGGGCCATGGGGGCCAGCATGTAAATGTAACTGATTCAGCAGTAAGAATTACTCATCTTCCTTCAGGAATTTCAGCTTCCTGTCAGGATGAGCGTTCCCAAATTAAAAATAGAGAAAAAGCCTTAAGAATATTAAAGGCAAGGCTCCTGAACTACCAGAAGAAAAAGCAGATTGAGGGGATTGATGCTGAAAGAAGAAAACAAGTTGGTACAGGTGAAAGAAGTGAGAAGATTAGAACCTACAATTTTCCTCAAAGAAGAGTTACTGACCATCGGGGTCCAATAACTATATATAGATTAGGAGAAATCTTAGAAGGAGATTTAGATTTAATAATTAAGCCTTTAATTCTTAGAGAAAGAAAAAAGAAATTATGAGTCTTACTTCTCTAAATCTAAATATAGCTGAGTTAAAGTTCATAATAGAGAAAGGGTTTTCTCTGGATTTCTCTAAATTTCTTAGGGAAGAAGAATATTTAGAGCCTTCTCAGCAGGAAGAATTGAGAAGAATTATTCAGGAAAAGCGACAAGGTAAGCCTTGGGAGTATATCCTTAAGAAAACTATTTTTTTTGGCTTAGATTTATATATAGATGAAAGAGTTTTTATCCCTCGGCCAGAGACAGAAGTTTTAGTAGAGGAGGTTCTTAAATATACTAAGCCTAAAGAAGGCTTAGTTATCTTAGATATCGGAACAGGCTCAGCAAATATCTCTATTTCTATAGCTTTAAACAAAGCCTCTTTTAAAATTTTTTCTGTGGAGATATCTAAGGATGCTTTAAGAATTGCTAAGAAAAATGTACTTAAATATAGACTTAAAAATGTATTCCTTATAAATTCGGACTTATTAAGCTGTTTTAAGGAAAATAGTTTTGATATAATTATTTCTAACCCTCCTTATGTAGAGAGCTCTTACATAGAAGCTAATGAGAATCTTAAAGTTGAGCCCAGAGAAGCTTTAGATGGAGGAGAAGATGGCTTAATTCTTATAAGAGGAATAATTGATAAGGCAAAAAACTATTTAAAAAAACAGGGTTTATTGTTTTTAGAAATCGGATATAATCAGAGTAAAGAGGTCTTAAGGTATGCCTTAAAGCAGAGCTGGGAGTCGGTTTCTTTAGTTAAGGACTACTTAGGGATAGAAAGGGTGGTTATTTTAAGAAGATAGATTAAAGAAGGAGGCAGTTATGAGAAGAGTATTTTTAGGGATTTTACTGATGGTTTTGTTTATGCCTTTAGGAAGGGCT
>CAZSAI010000075.1:0-5635 GCA_964604895.1 uncultured Planctomycetia bacterium | reverse complement strand
TCTCTTATGAGATGTAACAATTTTTATTGCTATAGCAATTAAATTTGTTAAGTTTTAAAGGAAGTAGAGCCTCCTTCTTCGAGTTTTTGCTTGAGAGGTGATTATATGTGTCTAGGGTTTTGAATAATAAGAGAGATTGTCTTTTTTGAAGTTTTGTTCTCAAAATAATGAGGGAGGCTACTTTCAAAGGAGAGGCAGTCCCCTCTCTTTAAGGTGTAGATTTTCTGAGTAATATGACAGGTTATTTCTCCCTTAAGGCAATAGACTAGTTTTTCATACTTTCTCTCTTCAATTGGGTCTTGTTCGGTAGGGGTCTTGGCTCCTGGCTCTAAAACAAGCTCTCCGCACAAAAAGTTTCTCTTTAAGGGGGAGAGTATTTCCATATAAGCTTGAGGGTTGTAGGTAAATTTATCAATCCTTTTATTTTTCTTTACTATATCTACTAATTCAAATCCTTCCTCCAGACCTTCTTTAAGTTCTCTTAAGCTGACTCCTAAACCAATACATATCTGGGTTAGAGAACTTATCCTTGGTTTTGTCTTTCCTTGTTCAATCCGGGCTAAACTATTATATTCTAAGGCTTTTTCTCCAAATATTTCTTTAAGCTTTTGATGAAACTCAAGGAGAGTTAAGCCTTTTTCTTTCCTTATCTTTCTTATTTTCTCATTTAACTTCATTTCTTTTGGTTCTATCTTTGATTCTACCTCTAATACGGGCTTTGTCAATTAAAATTATACAATATTAATAGATTTTTTCTATATAAAAGTTTATTGTAATTAATGTATTCAATCTATTTTTGCAGTAAGTCTTTATAAATCAATAAGTTATACTAAATATCTTTATTTAATTTTTATTATACATTTTTATCTATAATTCCTTGAAAAATGTATAATAAATATGTTATACTTTTTAGACCAAGAGGAAGGAGCTATGGAGAAGCTAAGGTTAATTGGGTTTTGGGAGAGAATGAGCCTTTTTTCCTTATTTAGCTTTATCCTTACTTTAATAGAGAAAAAGTCTATCTCCCAGCAAAGGTGGCTTAGTCTTAACCTAAAGAGAGAGGATTTTTCTGGTGGCCCTGGTGATAACTTCCCTTACTTAGGGAAGAGTTTTTAAGCCACGGCCCAGGGCCGCCCCTATATTTAAGCTCTTATGGAGAGAAGGATTCTGATAGTAGAGGATGAGAAAGAAGAAGCCCAGGTTTTAGAGAGTTTTTTAAGAAGGAAAAAATTTACTACTCATCTAGCTTCTAATATCGGGGAGGCTTTATCTATAATAGAAAATTATAAACCCAAGATTATTCTTTTAGATTTAGCTTTGGGCTCGGAATATGGAGGAGATCTTCTGGGGAGTATATCTAATGTAAGAGAGCATAAAATAGTGGTAATAGCTGGGACAAAACCCACCTTGGAGGAGATTTTGGCTCTTCATCGAAGGGGAGTGAGGTATTTCTTAGCCAAGCCGGTAATTATGAGTTCTCTCTGGGCAGTAATTGGAGATATTGAATAGTAAGTCTACCCTCTTTCCTATCTGATTTCTTCTGAGGCCTCTCTTCTTATAAGAGAGTTGACAATTTCTCTCTTAAAAGGTAGGATAATTCTATCCCTAAATCTGTGAAAGTAATGGCTAATATATATTTACTAGGTTTTATGGGCACAGGAAAGACTTCAGTGGGTAAGCTTCTTTCTCAGAGGCTAGGATGGCAGTTTTTAGATTTGGATGAGATAATAGAAGAGAAGGAAGGCTTAAAGATAGTAGAAATATTTGCTAAGAAGGGAGAGCCTTACTTCCGGGATTTAGAGAGCCAGGCTTTGGGAGAGTTAACCTGTAGAGACAACTTAGTGGTAGCCTGCGGAGGAGGGATTGTTTTAAGGGAAAAGAACCTTTCCTTAATAGATAATAGTGGTATAGGGATATGTCTTGAGGCCTCCCCAGAGGTAATCTATGAGCGGACAAAGAAATTTACTCATAGACCACTTTTAAATGTAGAAGACCCTCAAGGCAAGATCAAAGAACTATTAGAGAAGAGAGCCCCTTTCTATGCTAAAGTAAAATATCATATAGATACTTCTAACTTAACTGTAGAAGAGGTAGTGGAAAAAATTGAGGAGTTAATCAAGGAGAAATTAAGAGTTTTCAGAAATGAGCGATAGAGAAGCTTTAATATTATTAAATATGGTTGAGGGTTTAAGCCCCAGAAAAGCAAAAGAGTTTCTTTCTAAGTTAGATAAGCCTAAAGAGATTTTTACACTCCAGTTTAAAAGTTTAGAGGCTTTTTTAGGTAAGAGTTTAACTCAGAAGCTCTTAGCTAAGAGAGATTCTCAAGAGTTTAAGGAAGAGTTAAGACTTATAGAAAAAGAAAAGATAGATATTATTACTATATTAGATGAGGATTATCCTTCTTTGCTATCTGAGATTTATGAACCCCCCTTCTTACTCTATTTAAAAGGCCGAAGGTCTCTTCTTAATGAGAAATGTTTTGCTGTAGTTGGTTCAAGAAGAGCTTCTTTCTATGGGCTTTCTTCTTCTGAGAGATTTTCTTATTCTTTGGCTTATTTAGGTTTGGTGATTGTCTCAGGATTGGCTTTAGGTATAGATACTTATGCCCATAAGGGAGCTTTAGAAGCAGGGGGAGGAACGCTTGCTGTTTTAGGAAGTGGGCTTCTAAATATCTATCCTAAACAGAATAAAAACTTAGCTCAGGAAATTACAGAGAGAGGCTGTTTACTCTCAGAGTTTCCCCTAACTATGCCTCCTTTTCCGAGAAATTTTCCCCGAAGAAACAGGATAATTAGCGGTCTTTCCTTAGGGGTTTTGGTAGTAGAAGCAAGGCTAAGAAGCGGAGCTTTAATTACTGCCAATTTTGCTTTAGAGCAGGGAAGAGAAGTGTTTGCTTTACCTGGTGGTTATAATTCTCCTCAGAGTAAGGGGACGCACCTTCTTATAAAACAGGGAGCAAAACTAATAGATTCTTTAGAAGATATTTTGGAGGAGCTGAATGTAGAACTTAATCGCAAAAAAATCTTCTTAGATAACTCTTTTAAACTGAACCTTTCAGATAGAGAAAGAGTGGTTTTTGAGGCAGTTTCTAAAGAAGCAAAGGATATAGAGACTCTTTTCAGAGAAGCCCACCTAGAAAGAGGTGTTCTTTATCAAATTATTCTTTCTCTGTTAATGAAGGGCCTAATTAGAGAACTTCCAGGGAAGCTCTATATAAGAAGATGAAGGAAAAATCTTTAGTAATAGTGGAATCCCCTACTAAAGCTAAGACAATAAAGAGATTTTTAGGGGATTCTTTTAAGATTCTTTCCTCAATGGGTCATCTCATAGACCTTCCTAAGAATAAGTTGGGGGTGGATATAGAAAAAGGGTTCTTACCTCACTATAAGATAATAAAAGGGAGAGAGAAGATTGCTCAGAAAATCAAGGAAGAAGCAGAGGAATCTCTTAAGATTTATCTAGCCACAGACCCTGATAGAGAAGGGGAAGCTATCGGTTGGCATATTAAGAATCTAATTGAGGCTTCAAGAAAGAAGAAAAAGGATTTTTTAAGAGTAGTTTTTCACGAGATAACCAAAGAAGCGATAAGAGAAGCTTTTTCTCATCCTGCTCAGTTAGACTTACGAAAGGTAGAAGCTCAGCAAGCCCGAAGAATTTTAGATAGGATTGTAGGTTATTTTCTTTCTCCTTTTCTTTGGAGGAAAGTCTGTCGGGGGCTTTCTGCTGGTAGAGTTCAATCTGTAGCTTTAAAATTTATAGTAACCAGAGAAAAAGAAATCAAAAATTTTATTCCTAAAAAATATTATACTATTGAAGCTATTTTTGAGAAGGAAGGTTTAAAATTCAAAGCTCGCCTAATCAGAGAAGAAGGGAAAAAGATAACTTTGGAAGATAGGAAGAAGGCAGAAGAGATTAAAAACCTTATTTTAGGGAAGGATTTTTTGGTGGAGAAACTAGAGAAGAAGCTCTCTTTAAAGAGACCTCAGCCTCCTTTTATAACCTCTTCTCTTCAGCAAGAGGCTTTCCGATATTTTAGATATTCAAGCTCAAAGACTATGCTTTTAGCTCAAAGGCTTTATGAAGGTATAGAAGTAAAACAAGAAGGTTTAACCGGTCTTATAACCTATATGAGAACAGATTCTTTTCATATAAGTCCCCAGGCAAAGAAAGAAGCTAAAGCATTTATTGAAAGGAATTTTTCGGAAGGTTATTTGGCTTCAAAGGAGTATAAATTTAAATCTAAGGGAATAATCCAAGCTGCTCATGAGGCAATAAGGCCTACCAGAGTAGAAAGAATTCCTCAGCAGTTAGAAGATTCACTCTCTAAGGACGAGTTTAGGCTTTATGAGTTAATTTGGAAGAGGTTCTTGGCTTGTTTTATGAAGGAAGCCCAAATAGAGAGTACCCAAGTTACATTAAAATATAAAAATTTTGATTTTTTAACTACAGGAACTCGAATTCTTTTTGATGGTTTTTTGAAAATTTATCCTGAGAGGGTAAGAGAAGAGAGACTCCCTTCTCTTTCTGAAGGAGAGGTATTAAGATGTGTAGAGGTAAAAGTAGAAGAAAAGGAGACTCAGCCTCCCTCCCGATTTAACGATGCTTCCTTAGTAAGAGCTTTGGAAGAGAAGGGGATAGGTAGACCTTCCACTTATGCTCCTACTATTTCTACTCTAATCCAAAGAAATTATGTAAGGAGAGAAAAAGGCAGTTTCATCCCTACTGAGTTAGGAGTAAAAGTTACAGAGATTCTTTCTGATTTTTTCCCTAATATATTGGATGAGAAGTTTACCGCTAAGATGGAAGAAGCCTTAGACTATGTGGAGAAGGGAGAGTTTCCGTGGAGAAAGGTACTTGATGATTTTTATCCTCAGTTTAAACAAACTATAGATGAAGCTGAAACAAAAGTAAAAAAGACTGTAGAATTTGCTGGGAGAATTTGTGATAAGTGTGGTAAAGAGATGATTATAAGGTACTCTAAGAAGGGTAAATTCATAAGTTGCTCTGACTACCCCCGTTGTAAAAATGCCTACCCTTTAACTACAGGGATAAAATGTCCTCAGTGTAAAGAGGGCGAACTTGTTGAAAGAAGGAATAAGAGAGGTCAAGTTTTTTACGGATGCTCAAAATTTCCCAAATGTAGATATACCACCTCTCAATTACCAACTTAGTTTTAGAGGTTTAAGAATGCTTGATTTTAAAAGATACATAGATAAATTTCTTAACTATTTAGAAATAGAGAAAAATTATTCTATACATACTCTCATTAGTTATCGTAAAGATCTTTTAGATTTTTCTTCATTTGTAGACAGGCCTATAGAGAAAATAGATTATTTTATATTTAGGAAATTTATTGCTCATCTTACTCAACGCGGTCTAAGTAGAAAGACCCAGGCTCGAAAAATCTCAACTCTCAAGAGCTTTTTCAAGTTTTTATTGAAAGAAGGCTTTATAAAGACAAATCCAGCCCTAAGTATCCCTTATCCTAAGTTAGAGAAAAATCTTCCTAAGTTTTTAACCGAGGAAGATATGCGAAGACTTCTAGATAGTTTACCAGAGAGTAAATTTTCCCAACTAAGAGATAAAGCCATATTTGAACTCCTTTATTCTTCAGGGATAAGGATTTCTGAACTTA
>CAZSAI010000074.1:0-5752 GCA_964604895.1 uncultured Planctomycetia bacterium | reverse complement strand
ATATCCTATTTAAAAAAGAAGCCTTAGGAAAAAAAGTAGCTAAGGTTGAAGGGAACAGAAGTACTGACTGAGCAAAAATTATAGCGATTACTCCAGCCATATCTACCCTTATAGGGAGGTAAGTGGATTGTCCTCCATAGACTCTTCTTCCTACTATTCTTCGAGCATATTGAACTGGGATTCTCCTTTGAGCTTGAGAAAATAAAACTACCGCTATCACCACTAAAAACCAAAGAATGAGTAAAGATACTACAGTAAAAGTGCTTATTTGCCTCTGAGCAGGATTAAACGGAGAATAAAGCACCCAAAGTTGGTATAAAGAAGAAGGGAGTCTCGATAAGATACTAGCAGTAATTATTAAAGAAATACCATTCCCAATCCCCCTCTCCTGAATCTGCTCACCTAACCACATAATAAAAATAGTTCCTGCCGCCAAGGTAATTACTGTATTAATTCTAAACAAAAAACCTGGATAAGGAACAATGGTCATTCCAAAAAAGTTAGCTTTATTCTCAAGCCATAAGGAAAGAAAAAAACCCTGAACGATACACAATAGAACTGTCCCGTATCTGGTGTATTGGTTTATCCTTTCATAACCTGCCCTTCCTTCTTTTGCAATTTTTTCCAAAGCCGGAATTACTGCAGTGAGAAGTTGCATAATTATTGAAGCTGAAATATAAGGCATAATCCCCAAAGCAAAAACGCTCAACCTTCTTAAGGCCCCCCCAGTAAATATATTTATAAAACCAAAAAGAGTCGCTCCCTGTTTCTTAGCTAACTCCTCAAAGAATCGAGAAAGAGCTCCTCCATCTACGCCCGGAGTGGGGATAAAACAACCTATTCTATAAATAAAGATTAAACCTAAAGTAATTAAAATCTTCCTTCGTAAATCCTGAATTTTAAAAATATTACCTAAAGAGTTAAACACTCTATCTTGCCTCCTACCTTTTCAATTTTTTCTTTTGCTCTCTTAGAAAATTTATGAGCATAGATTTTTAGGGATTTCTCTATTTTTCCTTTTCCTAAAACTTTAATCGGCCCTTTCTTTTTAATTAAATTTTTCGAAAGAAGCCCTTCAAGATCAACAACTTCCTTCTCTTTAAATTTCTCATTTATCTCTTCTAAATTAACTGCCTGATACTCTATTCTCTTCTTATGAGTAAAACCTCTTTTGGGTATCCTTCTAAAATAAGGAAGGTTACCTCCGGCAAAACCCACAAAAAATAATTTCCCTTTCCTTGACTTCTCTCCTTTATGACCTCTAGTAGAAGTCTTACCTTTCCCTGAACTTCTGCCTCGGCCTAATCTCTTAGGCTTCTTTCTTTTGACTTGAGAAGTTAAATTATGCAACTGCATATTATACCTTTAATTTTTTAAGAGCTTCGAAAGTAGCTTTAACTACATTTATGGGGTTAGTAGATTTAGTAAGAACCTTAGTAAGAATATTCTTTATCCCCGCTGTCTCACAGATAGCTCTTATGGCTAAGCAAGCAATTACTCCTGTTCCTAAAGAAGCAGGTTTAAGTAAAACCTTCACTGCTCCAAATTCACCAATCACCTCATGAGGTATAGTGGTATTCTCTAAAGGCACGGTCAAAAGATTTTTCTTGGCTAATTTTATCCCCTTTCTTATAGCATCAGCTACCTCTGGAGCCTTACCCAGTGCAAAACCTACCCTTCCTTTAGTATCTCCCACTACTACCAAAGCTGAAAAATTAAGGTTCTTACCTCCTTTAGTAACCTTAGTTACCCTGTTAATAAAGATAACCTTCTCTAAAAAAACTTCAGTATTATCCTCTTTCAAGACCTCCTCTTGCATCAAAACACTAAACCTCCTTCTCTTGCACCTTCAGCTAATTTCTCAACCCGACCATGGTATTTATAACCTCCCCTATCAAAGCATACTTGAGTTATTCCAGCTTTCTTAGCCTTCTCAGCAATCAACTTACCCACTTCATAAGCAGCTTCTCTAGTATTAGGTTTTATATTCTTTGTCCGGAATTCTTTATCTAAACTAGAGGCAGAGACTAAAGTATGGGCTTTTTCATCATCTATAATTTGAGCGTAGATATGTTTATTGCTCCTAAACACACAGAGTCTGGGCCGAAAACTAGTTCCTTTTATTTTTTTTCTTACTCTTTTATGTCTTATTTTTCTCAAATCTTTACTTCCCATCTTTTTTCACGCTGGTCATCAGCCTTTAGCCATAGCTTTACCTAACTTTTTCCGAACTTGTTCACCTACATATCTTACGCCCTTGCCTTTGTAAGGCTCAGGGGGCATAATTTTTCTTATCTGAGCAGAAAACTCACCTACTTTTTGTTTCTCAATACCTTCTATTACTATTCGAGTAGAAGAAGGAATACTAACCTTCAAACCTTCAGGGATAGGTTTTTCTATAGGATGAGAAAAACCTAACTCTAAAAAAAGAACTCCTTTCTTTAACTCAGCTTTGTAACCTACTCCCACTATCTCCAACTCTTTTTTAAACCCTTTACTTACCCCTTCTACCATGTTAGAAATCAAAGCCCTCACTAATCCATGAAAGGCTCTTAACTGTTTGGTGTCTACTTTTCTCTCTATAAAAATCTTTGCTTTTTCCTCTCTAAGAGTAATCCCGGAAGGCAAAGTATATTCTAACTTTCCTTTTGGTCCTTCTACAGTAACCAAACCATCCTTTACCTGAATCTTAACTTCTGAAGGTAAATCAATTGGTTTTCTTCCTATCTTAGACATCTTTTCCAAAATTTAGATTTTGAATTTTCAAAATTATTTTTTATTTACCATATGAAACACAATACTTCTCCACCTATCCCTTTAGCTTTGGCTTCCTTATCAGTTAAAACTCCCCTAGAAGTAGAAATCAAAGCCAAACCTTTTCCTTTTAGAACCGAAGGGATTTCTTTTTTCTTAACATAAACCTTTAGGGAAGGCTTTGATATCCGTTTTATCTCCGAAATACAGGGCCTTTTATCTTTATATTTATACTTAAGATAAACTTTGATAAACTTCTTTTTACCTTCTTCTATTTCTCTAAAATTTTCAATATAAGCCTCCCTTTTCAAAATCTCACATATCCTAAAAAGAAGATTAGAATAAGGAATAATTACTTCTTCTTTTTTAGCCAAAGAAGCATTCTTAAGGGCTACCAAGCTATCAGCAATTAAATCTGTCCTACTCATTTTTAATTCTATTTCACCAACTTGCCTTTTTTACTCCGGGGATTAAACCTTGCCAAGCAAGTTCCCGAAAACATATCCTACAAAGTTCAAAATCTCTAATGTAACCCCGAGGTCTACCGCAAAGTCTACATCTGTTTCTATATCTTACTTTAAACTTAGGTTTTCTTCTCTGCTTTTGTATCTTAGCTACAGTAGCCATAACCGCTCCTCTTCCAAATTCACAAATTTTTTAGGAACCCCTAAAAGGAAAACCTAATAATCTAAGAAGCTCTCTTGCTTCTCCATCAGTTGTAGCTGTAGTGACAATGGTAATATCCATTCCTAAAGTTTTATCTACCCTATCTGTTTCTATCTCCACAAAAATAGTCTGCTCATTTACTCCCAAAGTATAATTTCCCCTTCCATCAAAACTGTTAGGATTAAACCCTCTAAAATCTTTAATTCGGGGAACAGCCACGCTTATGAATCTATCTAAAAATTCATACATTCGAGCTCTTCTTAGAGTCACAGAACAGCCCACTACTGTACCTTTCTTAATCTTAAAATTAGATATAGCTTTTCTGGCTCTAGTAATTTTGGGGACCTGACCGGTTATTAAAGAAAGCTCTTGTTTTGCCTTTTCTACAATTTTAGAATCCTCCTTAGCCTCTCCTATGCCCATATTTATTACAATCTTAACTAAACGAGGAACAGATAAGGAATTCTTATAACCAAACTTCTCCATCATTTTAGGGACAACCTCTTTTTCATAAACCTCTCTTAATCTGGGTAAATATGGTTTCTTCATCTCTTATAAGAACTTTAAAGGACTGAACCACACTTTTTACAGAGTCTAAGCTTACTCTTATCTTCTAAAATCTTCACTGAAAACCTTACTCCCCTTTTACAATTATTACACCACAGACTCAAATTAGAAATACTGATAGGTGCAGGTATCTCTACTATCCCTGAGGGTTGATTCTCTCCTCGTCTTCTCAGATGTTTCTTCACTAAGTTTACTCCTTCTACCAAGGCTCTGTTTCTCTCCGGAAAAACCCTTAAGATTTTACCAGTCTTGCCCTTATCCTTTCCCTTTCTTACTACTACCAAGTCTCCTTTTTTTACTCTTAAACTCATCTTCAAAAACAACCTTAAAATTTCTCTTCAGCTATCAGACTACCTCAGGAGCCAAAGAGATTATTTTGGAAAATCTCTCTCTTACCTCCCTAGCCACGGGTCCAAAAACTCGGGTTCCCCGCGGATTACCCTGCTTATCTATAATTACACAAGCATTCTCATCAAATTTAACTACCAAACCCTCTTCCCTTTTTATAGGGAAGTGGGTTCTTACCACCACTGCTCTTACTACCTCTCCTTTCTTAACCCCTCCTTCAGGTGAAGAAATCTTTACACTTCCAGTAATAACATCTCCTACAGAGGCGTACTTTTTGTTTTTTTTCCCTATAACTCCAATACAAGCTACTTCTTTAGCTCCAGTGTTGTCTGCTACTTTTAATCTGCTTCTTAAATAAATCATCTCCCTATTCTAAGATTTATTCTGTACTTCTTTTTATTATCTCAATAAGTTCAAAATGTTTATCTTTAGAATAAGGGCGTGATTCCCTTATTCTTACTATATCTCCCATCTTGGCTTCTTCTTTTTCATCATGAGCCTTAAATTTCTTATACTTTCTAAGTACCTTCTTATAGACAGGATGTTTCTTAAGCCTTTCTACTTTAACTACAATCGTCTTTTGCATCTTGGTAGAGGTTACTTCTCCTTCTAAAATTCTTCTTCTCTCTCTCATTTCTCCTGCTCTTTTAAAATAGTTAAAATCCTGGCAATATCTCTTTTATATTCTCTAAATAAGTTGGGCTTTTCCACTTTCCCGTATTTGCGTTGAAAGTTTAAATCAAAAAGAGCTTTCCTTAGCTCTTTGAGTTTGGTCTCCAACTCTTCTCTTGAAAGCTTTCGAAGTTGACTTGCCTTCATCTTTCTATAAACCTACATTTAAAAGGAAGTTTATAAGCTATATCTCTTAATACCTTTTGAGCATAATCTTTTGGTACTCCCCCAATCTCAAATAAAACTTTGCCTCTTCTTATCTTGGCTTCCCAATGGTCTACATCCCCTTTGCCTTTCCCCATTCTAGTCTCGGCTGGTTTCTTAGTAACTGGGGTATCTGAAAATATCCTTATCCAAAATTTCCCACCTTTTCTTAAAGCCCTACTCATAATAATCCTAATCATTTCCAACTGTTTATTACTTATTACCCCACAGCCCAAGGCTTTCAGGCCAAACTCACCAAAACTGACCTTACTACCTTTAGTAGCAAGACCCCGATTACGGCCCTTCATCTGCTTACGAAACTTTGTTCTCTTTGGTTGTAACATATACTACTAAACCCCGTTAACCAGCCACCGCTTTTTTTGCGGTTCCTGCGTCTGCTGATTGCTCTTCAGTATTGAAAACTTCACCTTTGTATATCCACACCTTGATACCAATAATCCCATAGGTAGTATGGGCTTCTGCAGTACCATAATCTATATCTGCACGAAGGGTCTGAAGCGGAACCCTTCCTTCCCGATAC